>JAQXEX010000001.1 GCA_029250625.1 Candidatus Poseidonia sp.
CTTCCTCAATCAATTGAAGGTCAATGCCATGATTTTCTAACGCAAAGAATCCAATCTCTTTGAGAGCATCTCCGACTGCCTTGACAAAACGTGTTTGTTGGTTTTCATCTCCTAAGCAGTCTGCGAAATCAACGGTAGGAATTTGTCGGGCCACAATCATCACTGGTTCCCAAATTACTGATTTCGGATTTTGGAGAGGAGGCGAAGCATTTCGAAGTAGACCCAAATGACGGTGATCAACAATCCAAATGCAGCCCACCATTCGCCTGCTTTTGGCGAATTGTTGCTGATACCTCGCTCAATGAAGTGGAAGTCGAGAATCAGATTGAGTGACGCTACGCCAAGAATGAATAGGGTTACTAGAATTCCAAGTGGTCCAGACGAATGGAGGAATGGGACGGCAACAGATGTGAACAGTGACAGAATTATCGAAACAAAGTACAATACCATAATTCCCATCGTAAGGCTGATGATCACCGCTTGGAAAGCGGGTGTCGCTTTGATGATTTTTGCCGACCACAGGAAATACATCACACCGATGATGCAAACTGTGCCAAGACCAGCTTGTAAGACAATTCCTGAGTATTGGCCTTCATACACAAAGGATACTCCACCGACCACCATTCCTTCGAAGAGGGCATAAATAATGGCCCCAGGTGCTGGGTTTTTGGGCCGTGTGAAAATCATCACAAGAGCGGTTACCATTACGATGTGTGGCTTTGATATCTCGCAGTCCCTTACCGCCACGTTTCTGCGTGCGGTAGATTTTGCTGGAGGCTTCCTCACCGCTGGCTTGATCGCGATTTGGTCCAAACGGTGTTCGTTTTCCATAGCCGTTTTCGCAGATGGTTAACAGCTGGGCGGTGGGATCGGCTACCACCATTCCTTCGAAGAGGGCATAAATAATGGCCCCTGGTGCTGGGTTTTTGGGCCGTGTGAAAATCATCACAAGAGCGGTTACCAATCCTCCAATGAAACCAACTGCTGTCATGAGGAACAGTGCGCCATAATTGCCGTTTGTACCCAATGATACGGTGAATAGCGCCGTGAGAATCGTAATACCAAATAAGACACCAATCTTCTGCATGGTGCCCTCATAGGACATGGTTTCGTAGCCCGGGATGTTGCTCCAGAAATTGTTTGACAGAACTGGGTTGCTCGTTGAAGAGACTGCTCGCATGGACAGAAGTGCCATGAGGTCCCTTGTCAATCTTGTGACGAATCAGCGTGTGCTTCGACCTGTTCTTGGTAGTATTCAACCAACTGGTCCATCGACCAACCTTGGTCGAGGTAACTGCGAACCATTGCTTCGTCCCATCCTGGCACGCGCTTTAGGTCGGCCGGTGTGATGGCCACTTCACCCGTCGCATCACCGCTTCCGGTTCCATCGAGAACAGGCGTTTGCCAGCTTTGTGCATCGATTGGTTCGGTCGTCAACGCATCATGTTGCGCAGCATCGAGTGTGATCAAGTCCTTTGCGTTCTCAGCATCCTGTTCAATGCCACGGAGGACCAAAAATGCACCAACTGCGAGGGCTACGCCTGTGAGCATAAGGGCGAGCATTAATCCGGCACCAAGACCACTTTCGTCGCCTCCGCTGGGGGTCGCCTGAGCCAATCGTTGTTCGCTCGAACATCCTTCGACATTGACTGGGATGCCATCCATCGTACCCGGACATTTGTCGGCTGAGTTGTACACGCCATCTGCATCGTCATCGAGTGTAGCATTGTCCACCGGGGTGGTGTCACCAAGGTTTTCGATGCCACCCAAATCGCAGCCTAATGCCGCCGATTCGTTCACGCCATCCATGTCTGCATCGGCCATGAGAAGTGCATCTCGTGGTGATACATCTTCGACCGTTGGGTCAAGGGCAGTGGACTGTGCCCACGCCACTTCAACCCCATCGGGGATGCAGTCACCATCGGTGTCTGCATTGGTTGGGTGACTGCCAAAGGTGTATTCGTTCTCGTTCGAGATGCCATCGTTGTCGGCATCGTATGCCCCTTCGAGCATGTTCGGTCCAGGGAGCATTCGCTTGGTGCGGTTAAGGCCGTTCGGAACTTCCCAAACATCAGGGAGCCCATCTTGATCGGTATCCGTCACGTTGTCGAGTCGCATCCAATCGTCGAACCACGCTTCTCGGTAGGGTGCTGCCACATCGGCCGAGGTCATGATGAGGCCCATCTCTCGGTTTCTGTTCACTGCAGAGTTGCCCCAGTTAATCGAGGACACCAACACTGTCTGCTGGTCGATAATCAGTCCTTTGTTGTGGAGTTTCGTGACATTGTCGTCTTCACCCATCACAATCGCCGAGACATCGAGTCCTTCACTGGAATTCCATACTTCGTTGAATGTGTCAACAACATCCTGCACGTCTTGGTCAAGGTATGCTCCGTTGATGATCAATCGAACGGCGACACCGTCTTCGGCCGATTGTCGGAGTGCTGTGAAAATTGGGTTTTCGCCCCAACCCCACGACCAATCCATGTCGAGGTATTGGAGGGAGAGCAGGAGTTCATCTTCTGCGCTTCCAATTAACTCAACCAGTCCATCAATGCAGTTGTCTGGGCAAGTCAACAATTCGCCGTTCACACTGGTCGTGATTGCAGTCGATCGTGGTCCGTCTACAGCTTCAGCCATTGGCATGCTCCATCCATTTGGTTCATCGGATGCGGTTGCAGTCGAGATGTGCTGTCGCAACGGCTCTTCGTCGAAGGCCATCTGTTGGAGGACGATACCAGCCAGTTCCACATTCTCAATCAGGACGCCCCAGTCGACGTTCCCACGAACGCCAGGTGCTGGCATCGAAGGAGCCTTCCAGTTTCCTGAGGAAATCCACACACTCGTGCCGTCTCGAACAGCCACCTTGCTGTGGATGTAGGCATAGGGCTCAACACCACCGTCGCCGAACCAATATGTGGTGACGCCTGCCTTGACAAGTTCACTTGCCATGCCGTATTGATTCATCATGTCGAAGTCCGACCAGAATCCTTGGGATCCTGCGTCGAGGACAACGGTCACATCGACGCCTCGACCTTGTGCGTCAATCATTGCTTGAACCAGACGTGGTTCTGAGAGTTGATACACGTGGAGGTGGAGGCTTGTTGTGGCGCCTTCAATCCAATCGAGGACGTCGAGCAGTCCATGTGTTGGACCAATCAGTGGCGTCACAATCGATTGGCCGGAAAAGTCCTGATCTTCGCAGAATGTGCTTCCGCCAAGTCGTCCCCAGCGTTCGTGCCAGTCAGCGACTTGGTCGGTGTCTGCAAGTTGGCCGCATCCGTCGCCGCGGTGGTAAATAATCAGATTGATGCCAGAAACTGGTTCAACCAAACTGATGCCACTCCATCCATCAACATCGACAGGACCGTTGCCATAGACCACGGTGTCTGCAAGTGCGCCTGTTGGGTCCATGATGTGAAGCGCTGCACCATCGTCTGGAAGCGTTGGGGCTTCAGTGAAACTTGATGCGAATCCGTAAATTGTCCCATCCTCATAGACGCTGAGTCCGTTTGGATCTGCTGCAAAGATGACGGCGCTGTTTGCCGGGATAGTGAGGTCTGCAAAGGTGTGAGGGGATGGGCCACCCGATGTAACAACGGTGAATGTCCATCCGTTCAGATAGGCAATGTTGTCACCCATGTTGCTGATTTCGAAGAATTCAGTGTTTGATGAAATTGAGGTGTAGCCTTCACTCATCATCCGGGTGAATTTGACATCTTCGAGTTGAGCAAACTGGGAGGCATTCGGCTCTTCGCCGCCAGGCGTTGGCCATACGGTGTGAACCCAAGACGCCTCAGCGGTATCGCCCGGCATCAGTGTCTGGCAATCGCTGACGATGCTCCATTGAACAGTTGCCATTGGAACGCCGTCAGGATTCGAGAGGGTGAAGGAGTCGCCCAAGCCTGTGAGCATTGATTCATCCATCAAGAACACCGCACGGGCGCCCGGCTGGACAAGGGTTGCGTCCCAGCCTTCCGTAGCATTCCACATGGCGTCGTATCGAATGAACCGGCGATCTTGGTCGATGGTGTCAATGCGCCATCGGCTCAAGTTGAGCACATCGTCGCCGGTGTTCTTGAATTCAATCCAGTCTTCGGTAGGTTCGATGGAATCATCGTTGCAGTAGGCAAGAACTTCTGTCACGCTTGCGTTGTCCGAACCTGCGTAGGCAGGCCAAACAGGGTTCTCCCTTCCAGGGGTCGACCATGCGGCAAGGAGCCAGTCGCTTCCAGTTCCAGCGGCCGTGCCGTCTGGTCCTGCACCTGCGTGGGTGCTGTTTGGCGCAACGAGTGCCTCACCTTCCACGGTGTTCGACCACGAGATTGTGTCGACAACCGCTCCGGTTGCATCGACCAATCCA
Source organism: Candidatus Poseidonia sp. (assembly GCA_029250625.1). Lineage (GTDB taxonomy): Archaea > Thermoplasmatota > Poseidoniia > Poseidoniales > Poseidoniaceae > Poseidonia. Next base: position 4,364 of record JAQXEX010000001.1, read on the forward strand.
ATCGAGTCTGGTGTTGTGTGCTTGAGGTAGAAACTGCTGGTGCCGTTGAGTGCAATCAGTGCAACGGAGCCAGGTTGAATCATCGAAGTTGATTGGAGGGGCATGTTGTATTGGTGCAAGGTCAATGTGCGGCTCGCTGCCTGCAATTTCCAGCCGCCAACATCAATCGCTTGGTCGCCAAGATTCTTGATTTCCAGCCATTCGCCGAGCGGCCATTGTTGTGAGTCGCTGCCCACTCCATCAGGCATCACTTCGGTAAACATGACCTCGCCAGTGTTGTCGATTGTGCCGGGTTCAGGTTGCCCTGGTGTCATCCACGGAGCAGGTGTCCATGGATCGGAAGGATCTTCAGCAGGAATAAGGGAGACGTTGGTTCCATAGTCTGTTGTGTACCAAGCAGCGTCAACGATGTTCGCAACATCGTCAATCAAAAAGAGATGATTGTAGAAGTTCCACAATTCAGTACCTGTCGTGAATTCAACGATCCGACGCTCGCCAGCATTGATGACCGTGCCAGTTTGTGTTTGGTTTGCGGTGAGGGAAGATGGGTCAATCATTGTCACGTTCCCCATTCCGTCCATGATGGACCAGCCTGTGAGGTCGATGTCTGCGCCACCATCGTTGAACAATTCAATCCACTCGCCGTCAGGGAATGGTGTTCCATCTGCTGAACTGTTTGACAACAATTCAGTCATTCGTACGGGGGATGTGGTTGTTACGATTTGGTCAATCGGCAATGGGTTTGGGGCATCTGGTGTCGGGTAGGATGCGATCATCATGTAGGATGAAGATGGGTCGTCGACAAGTGAGAAGCCCGGTTCATTATCAGTCCAGTACACCTGTTCTGATATGCTTCCATTTGGCCATTTCATGTTGAGCATCTCCACTCCATTGTTGAGCATGCTTGTACCGTCTCCATTGACAGCTACGACCCGTGTTGCACCGGGGGCGATCGTGTAGCCAGCAGTGCTTGCATCGACGAGGTGGGATTCATTGAATGGAAGGATCTTTCCCGCTTGGTCTTCGATTGACCAACCGGTCAAGTCGATGGTTCCAGTTCCTGTGTTCTTGATCTCAACCCATTCACCGTCAGGCCACATGCCGCCATCAAAGGAAGGCCATGCATCAGCCATCACTTCATTGATGACCAGGTCAGATGGGAACACGGTTGGTCCACCTGTGCCACTGCCTGTGTTGATGCCGCCGGGGGTTGGGGTGTTGGTTGCGACCCAATCATTGGTTGCGCTGGCAGCATCTTCTTCGAGGCTGACACCGGATGGTGCGCCGCTTGAGAAGGTCCATGTTGCTTGGTCGAGGCTCGTCCCTGCGTCGTTGTAGAGCGTGATGATGTCGTTGGTGTTGGCAACGTAAAAGATTGAACTGGGGAGTGCGTTTCGAGCGATGACCATGTACTCATTGGGTTCAATTTCCCACGATGAGGCGTTGTTGGCATCATAGTCAACGATGGTTGTCTCGTTGAAGTACATGATTTTGGAGGCTTTGTTGGTGAAATACCAACCGAGCACGTCCACGGTCGTGTTGCCGCTGTTGTGAATTTCGAGCCATTCGCCATTTGGCCATGCTGCGTCATCATATCCGTTCGGATTCGGTAGGGCTTCGTTCAAACAGATATCACCTGAGCACGCTGTTGAACGAGCGGAGCTTTGCTGTTCGGTTTCAGGACTTAGTTCGGTTGTTGCAACGGTTCCAACCGTGGAACAGACCAACAGAAGTGCGAGCAAAACGGGGCGGAGTTTCAACAACATAGAGTCACCTACATGCAGACGGTATGGTCAAGGGGCATAGGGCTTACGCTCGCTCCGTTTGCTCACAAACGGGGCGGTTCACAGGAAACCAGCGTTGTCGACGAGGTTTTTGAACATCAGAATCATGATTGGTACCAAAATGACACCCATGGCGTGTGACCGTCGAATGCCGAGTCGAGGTGGTAACAAGCCAATCATCGTACCAACAATTAACACGGACATTCCAATGAACCCCGTGCTAACAAACACCAAGGCGCCAACGAAAAGAATCACGCTCATGATCATCTGTTGCAATGGGATGGCTGCGTGAAGTCGCAACATACCTTTGCCCACGTAGCGCATGATTGGCATGGCCATCAGGCCAGCAGCAAGGGTGATGGCAAGCAAACGAATGAAATCCGCAGTTGGTTCGAGGTTGCTCCATGTATCAACCGGATACATTGCTTTGAGTGCGAGTGTTGCACCGGATCTCGAACGGCTGATGATGTACAGGAAGCCAAGAACGCAAACGGTGACTGCTGTGTTGACAGCTGAAAGGATGGCGATGATTTCCAAGTCCTGCTTTGTCTGAGGCCCTTCAACACCTTCCTCTGATTCAGCCTTCGCAATTTCCAATAACTCATCATCCGTCATCTCTGTGAGGCGACGGGTTTCCCAATCCATGCCATACCCTGTTTTTCCTTGGACCTTGGCAACCACGTTGCGTCCACCCATCACGAGGACCGTGGCTTGTGATGCGGTCATTCCAGGCAAGACACCCATCGAAGCACCGGCAACACCGGACCAGAAGCAGGGAACCAACAACGGTTTGGCAGGAGGTAAGTCCCAGTTTTCTTTCTGGGGTGGGAGGTGGGAGGTCGTTGCATAAATGTCCAGCAAATTTGCAATACCAAACAATCCGGCTAACCCCGGCAGCAGCAAACTTGCACCCGGCATGTCAATTGGTGATTTGGCAGGGAGGGACGTCGGGCCGATAATCGTCCAGCCAAACAATCCTGCAAGAAGGAAGAACGCAGTGGCTGTAAAGAAGCCGGCGAACCTCGAATCGGTTCCAAAGGCGCCACGGCTTAGCTTCTGCATCCACTCAGGCCAATCAAGGCGTGTGGTTTCGGTAGCCAATAGAAGTGCAGAAATGACGAGCAGAATAAATGGAAGCATTGTTCGGAGTTGATCGTACCATCCGAGTTCAGGGCCGAAAGCAATCCGTGCTACAATTATGAGTGGCAGGGAAAGGAAGAGTCCAAGTTGTGAGCCCCTCGCTGACCACGCCACACCACGAGCCGCATTTCCGGAGAGGAGCATCCTATGGCCGGGGAGCAGCGACAATGCTTGGTCAGCATCCGGTGCACCCATCAACGCAGATGGGATGTAATTGAGGAAGGTGTGCACTGTTCCCGTCGATACAATAATCCCTGCAACAGCAGAAAGCGGAATGCCGAGGGCGAGTAAACTTGGAGAAAGCGCTAAGAGAATCAAGGCGACGTTGTTGACGTGGAAACCAGGAATAATTCCAGTTAAGGAGCCCATGAAGACGCCAAAGAACAGAGCAAAGAGCATCCACCCCAGTTCATAGAAATATGCCTCTAACATGGTATCACCTCATGAATTAGGGTTGGTGTCCTGCTCAAGTTCCGTCCGGTCATCATCCCCATCACCGTCGGTGTCAGGGTTGTTGATGTTCGTACCATTGGCACTTTCAAGGGAATCTGCGACTCGGTCACCATCGGTGTCCAAAACATCTGCACCATCGAGGCTGTACACCAATGAAACTTCTGATGGATGTTCTACTTGGCGCAGCCTTCCAGTCCAAGTCATCGATTTGTTGGTGTGATATTCGTCGGTCCCAAGTGGGTTCAAATCAAGGTTCAAACGGATTGATTGCGAAGAACCGTCCCTGTAAAGGTACCATCCATCGTCTTCCAACACTGCCTTTCCATTGATCAACACATGTGTGTTTTTGGCGTAACTCCACTGAGTGGCGCCATCGTCCCAAAGGAGGTCTTGAGCACCAGGAGGGTCGCCAACGAGCTGGTAGTTTTGAACCATCAGCCGCATCATCATTTTCTCATCGTCCCATGCAACCGTCACATTGGCGATGAGGCCTTGGCCGGATTCAATCCATTCCGTTCGAGTCGAAGGGAACGACATTGCGACCCTTGTTTGTCCGAAGGTGTAGGTTTGACTGTCGACAAAATACCCATCGGTGTCCAATGGCTCAAACGCATACTGCATGAAGGTGCTCAAGGTGTAAACCTTGTACGGGTCTTCCAACATTGATGCCGGGTTTGCCGACAACATCGCTTGCATCGACATGGCCGACATCGGATCGATGAGGTTGGTTCCGTTACCATTGTTGGCATCGATGCACCACATACTCCGCTCATCATTCCACATTAAGCGACCTGTGGCTTCGTATGCAGAGCCGTTGTATCCATTGGTGTTGGCATTTGTGATGTCTTCATCGGTTGGAAGAATGCAGATCATGTTTCCACTTGGGCCAAAGAGCGTCCATTGGCTGTCTGAAATAAGGACCGTTCCTGCCATCGTCACCATGCTGCCAGATTCGTAGCTCCACGTTGACTCGCCGGCCCATTCAAGTCTCTTAGGCTGAGGGTTGTACCCGTCGATAAGAATGATTTCCGGTCCTTGTGTAATGAATGCCCACCGCAAGTTGGTTTCTTGATAGTTGAGCATGCCCGTAACTTCGACCTTTGAATCGGCCTCAATCCAGACTCCCGGTGCAGATTGGACGAGGAGTTGCAGTTGATGTGCGGCATTGCCGGGATGGTCTGTGATGTAGGCGGATGTGTAAATGGCGTCTTTGTTGACGGCTTCGCTAATGAATCCAGTGATAGTCACGATTTCACCCGCATAACCTTCTGGGTCGACGGCCAAGTCGCTCAGAGTAAGGCGCGTTACTTCTGGAAGGCCATCTGATTCCCACCAAATCGCTCCTGCTCCAGTGGATTGAATATAGAATCGGCCATTATAATCAACCACCGCTCCCATGACGGTGACATTCGTACCAATCGGAGGCTTTTCACCGGTTGAATACCAACGCACGCTGATGACGCCGGTGTCGTCCTCGACAACGAGATCGACCCTGTCTTCGCCGCTTCCATAGCGGTCTTCAATCCAAGAAATGACGGTTCCTTCGACCAAAACGGTTTCACGGTTGTGATTGACCAAATCCTTGACCTCAACGACTTGAGGTTCGCGAACCATTGCATACCAGTTCAACGAGGCCACAAGGAACACTGCGAGTGCAAACATCACCCACAATTTCTGCCCGCGAGTCGCAGGATCGTCGTCAGTGATTTTTAGCATGATGTCCTTGAGAGCATCGGCCATGTTCCTGTTCAAACGCGGTCTAACCATAGCCGTTTGCCTTGGTCGGCTCTGCTGAGAATGACGAAAAACTCGCTCTCAAGGTGCGTTTCTTTTTTTAATGGTTGAATCGAGGGAGGTTTGGGGATGGCGATGCGGGACCGTGTAATACGTGACGAAATTCACAAAGATATCTTGGTCCCCAGTCATCATGCTGTGATCATCGATACCAAAGAATTCCAGCGACTTCGGCACATACAACAACTTTCCACCTGTGAATATGTGTTCCCAGCAGCAAATCATAACAGATTTGCTCATTCCCTTGGCGCCTACCACCTCGCCGGACAACTGACGGCATCGCTGCAAGATGTTCAACCAGGAATCCTCTCGGATGACGATGCTGAGTTGGTCCAATTGGCTGCCCTTCTCCACGACATCGGCCACCCTCCATTTTCACACGTGCTTGAAACACCGGAAGTGTTCGCCACCTATCACTCCCATGAACACTGGGGCAGGGTCCTATTGGAATCAGAAGAAACGGAAGTTGGTGCAGCACTTGTCTCCACATTGGGGGTTCAACGCACTCAGCGTTTGTTTGCTTTAATGGACGGTGCGACTGAGCATGATGGTGTTGCCATTGCTCCGTTCATGAAGGAGATTGTTTCGAGCCAACTTGATGTCGATCGTATGGATTACATGGTTCGAGACCAAGCCAACACAGGGGCTCAAATCGGCGGATTTGACATCGCACGTGTCTTGCGTGCTCTTCGAGTTGGCGACGATGGGCACTTCTTCGTCAAAACCTGGGGTCTTCCAGCCATCGAAGCCTACCTTGTCACTCGATATCACATGTACCACCAAGTCTACTTCCATAAGGTCAACATGTTGACACAAAACTACCTTGTCCGAATGCTCGCACGGGCACGAACGCTGGCGCAGAATGGTGAATTGACGCTGACTTCCTCGCTCGAGAAAATGTTGCTCGATGAACACTTGGATGCGAACGGTTACGCAAGTCTCAACGATGCACATGTGCGTGTTTCAATTCCTGAATGGGCCGAGCACAGCGATCCAATGCTGTCGCAGTACGCAACCAAAATGATGTCACGTCGTGATTTTCACAAGTCGCTTCGAATCGAGGCACTTTCGACTGAAATGGTTGAAGTCGTCAAAGAACGCATTGAAGCAGCTGTTGCCGACGCAGGGTATGATGTGGAATCTGAAGTAATCTATGCGCGTATTTCTAAGCGTGGCTACATGCCTTACGAGCAAGGAATTATGATTGAAGATGGAGGTGATGCATCAGAGCATTCCCCACTCATACGCTCGTTGGCGCAACCACATGAGCGTGCGTTGATTTTCGTCCCAGACGCACTGCGTGATTCACTGGAACAACGGGTCCGTGAATGGATCAAACCAACGCAATCCTCGCTTGTTCAATTCGAATGAGATGGATAACTTGATGAGTTCAACCAATTGCACCACAACAGGGGCCTGTAGCTTAGTCGGTTAGAGCGCCCGGCTCATAACCGGGAGGCCAGGGGTTCAACTCCCTTCGGGCCCACCTTTTTTCACACATTGCGCCCGTTGGATTTGGCAGATTTTTATCCTTCCAAACAAGGAAAAAAAATTGCTTCATTCGAGGTTGTTTCTTTCCCAAAATAACACAATCGTTATGAGGGTAGCATCTGTGGCGTTGACTGTTAGGTGAACTTGTTATGATGAAGCGTGCCATATTCATTCTCGCCCTTTATGTTTCCTCGATGATGCTTGTTGCAGCTCCTGCAGCAGCACAAATCCCTACAGCGGCTGTTTCGCTGTCATGCGCACCTATCTCGATCAACGTGGAGGTGAAGCCCGGTTCAACATACTCCGGATTCACCACATGCACAGCAAGCAACCCCACAACTTACCAGGAAAAAATCAGTATCCTGGTGACGAGTGATGGCTTAGCCACAGCGTCTCCTGGTGACATGTACATCGGCGGTAACTCCGAAGTCGACTTCCAAATTTCCGTCCGTGCGACCCCATACATGGTGATGCAAAGCCGCACGCTCTCAGTTTCGGCAACCGTTCAAGAAATCAACAGCGTGCCTCCTGCGAACACCGCATCATCTCAAAACAACATGATTGTCAACATCATGCAATACTCCCTCGTTCAAGTTGAGGCCGTTGAACCGTTCGTTCAACTCATGCCGAAGAAGGACAAGAACTTCGAGTTCAAGGTCTATAACCTCGGAAACCAAATCGACTTCATGAAGGTTGGAATCACTGACTCAAGCCGAACCGATCTTGAAAAGGCCGGTTTTACAATCAACTTGCCTGCAGTGAAGGTTCAGATTGATGCAATCCCAACCGCAACCAAGGTTCGTGTGATGGCTCGTACGCCAAAGACACAAGGTTGGAGCGATGCCTACCACGTGTTGGACTTCTACGCAGAATCCGAATTCGCATGTAACAACGGTGGATGTATCCGTGAATCACAAATGATCACTGTCTATGTCCGTGGTGTTTACCTACCAGGCTTCGAAGTCGTACCAGCAGTTTCCATGCTTGCTCTTGCAGCAGCAGTCGCCGGCCGTAGAATGACCGGCAGCGAAGAGGAAGAAGGCGAGTGGAGAGAATCCGCTCCCGGACTGTGACGGCTTGTACACCACGCCCTTCCAATGTGGTCCCTTCAGACGCTGACAGGGGTTGGTTTGATAATCCCCCGCACGCAACGAGTAGTTAACAGGGATTTCTATGAGTGGATTACTGGACAAAGCAACCGCAGCAAAAGATGCTAAACCTGCCAAATCAGAGAAGGTCGAACCTGCGCCTTCCTC
>JAQXEX010000002.1 GCA_029250625.1 Candidatus Poseidonia sp.
GAGACAAGGCCGAAAGCCATCATCATCTTTCGGCGGTCATGGATGAGCAATCCCATTTTGTAAAACAGCCGGTCTTCCAGCATTTTCGGGTCGGTTGCCCCTTCCATGCCTCGGCCTCAAACAAGATGTATATGAATCGGCGTTTTGGGACTACTGGCCTGAAAGAACATCAAACGTGTAGATGAATCCTAGGAAGGCGTGAATGAACACGAGATAAATGATGATGTCGGCTGCACGCCCGTGTTTGAGTCTGGACGTGGCAAAGGATTCACCCGCTTTTCGTTTGTCTCTTGCCTCTCTGCCCATTCGGGTAAGCACGACCATGAGAACAAAGCCAACTGGCCCCATAAAACCGTGAAGACTTTGAGGAAGCAAATTGGATGTGAAATCTCCGTTTGAATACCAACCGCTCACGGCCCTGCCCGTGAATGCGACGAGAATAACAGCGCCGGTGGCCCAAAGCAACCGTTCGCCGTTGCGTTCGTGACGTTCCAGATGGGCTGCCCTGGTTTCACCTTTCAATTCATATGATTTTTTGCGCCATGAATACTGCCACCATATCCATACAACCAAGCCACTGGCTAGCAATGGATGGAGTAAAAGTGCAATCATTGGGACAAGTTCCATGAGGCTCCTCGCAACTCCGTGGAGGCTTTTGTTCATTGAACTATGTGTTCCCCTTGGTTCAGGAATCCAAACATCAGCATCGGTGCATTCAAAGCGGCGCGTATAGGCCCCAAACCGTAAGGGGGCTCGCTGTTGGAGGAATCGTACATGGAAACCTGCCTCAAAGCGGCATTCTCCAAACCGATGTCCAACAACGTCAAAGTCGCCACAATGAACAAAGAAGCGGCTTGGCAAATGCTTGACAAACCCCTTCGTTCAATTCTTGTCTTCGCAGCCCACGAAGCTGAACCGCCTGCTGCAGAAGATGACGACGACGCATCACCCTCTCGCCGCCCTTCCATGCCTCGCCAACGCGGACGCATGCGTCGCAGCGGTCGAAGCACTGGCTCATCTCACATGGATTGGCTCCCCAAACCCGCTGAAATCATTGCTGACCAACCCTATTCAACGGCGTTTCAACTTGCAGCACTTCTCATTCACAAGCAATTGGACGCCGATTCATGGGACGAGGCTTGGGACAGTGAAGAAACCAAGTTGCGAGAAGTCTGCATGACCAAGGGCGTACACCCTGTTTGGCATACCGTGGCCGAGAAAACAACGCTCCTTGCACAATTTTTGGCTTTTCCTAAAGGCAAGGCGGCTAAGAAGTCGGCCAAGAAATCAATGGATTCAGAAGTGTTCCGGATTGACCCCTTGGACATTCAATCCCTCACAACGGTGCTTCAATCGGCGATTAAAGCGGCCGACGACGCAGAAACCAAAGTCGCATTGCAAAAAGTGATCAATCAACTTTCAGGAGGGCGTCCAATTCAACCCGACGCCCACCTCATGAACCTCAAAGGAAGCATGGCTTTTGTGAGCCTCCATCTTTCCATTCATTCAGGCACATCTTTGGGTAAAGCCACTCTCAAAGAATGTACAACCGCCAACAAGGACCTCACGGAGGCCCTCCAAGACCTTGAGATGCTACGCAACGGGACCGTTTCGGATTGGGCAGGCATTCTCACCCTCGCAGATGATGACGCTCTGACGCTCTCTCGCCGTCGTTTGGCTTGGTCACAAGCACCCGCATCGGCGGAAGAACTCAGTTCCAAGCAACTTTCAGAAGGGCTGAGTTTGCTGAGTGACGCCGGTATTACCGACTCTGTTGACCGATTGACATGGTGGCAGTTGAAGGCACTTCACAATGAAAAGAAGGACAAGCAAGCCATTGAGGTCCTGCAAGGGCTCAGCCTTGATGCATCTTCTGATGTTTCAGAACTTCTCCCGCTTATCGTTTCGCTCAAGAGCGAAGATGCAGAATCATGGTTGATGAGCCACATTGACAATTTGGACGATGGGTCTTGGTACACCATGGTCATCTATGAGGGCCTTTCCAATCAAGTTCGAACTGCAGTAGCCCAGCGTCTCTGCGACCAGCAAGGGGCCTCATGGCAGGAAGCAAAATCGGCCATCATTGAATTGTTGATGGGCGCACTTGACCTTGAGCGTCTTTGCCTCGTCTTCTCTCAAGACGAGATGCTCCCTCTCACTCATCCCTATGAAGCCCTCTTTGTATCGCACGTGACCACAGCCCACCAATCGGTTACGATGGGCGAGAAACTCAAACAGTGCCGACAGCAAGCCCTACAAGCCATCCATGGGGCTGATGTACCGGACGTTTTCAGTCCAGTTGCCGAGCACCTTCTCTTGCTGCTTGAAGGCATTTACAAAGAGACTCCAGAAGTTGTTGAAGTATTGAACAAAACAGCACTCAAGGCCTATTCGCCGATCAAAGCAGCCCTTTCTCAGAACGGTAGCGGCGGCGTTGTAAGTCTGACCAACATCAATAAAATGCGAAGCAGTCTTGATGAATTGGAACTTTCCCCCATTGAACATCGTCTCTTTGAAGTCATTCTGTTGACCTTGACGATGAACGGTTTCCTGCAAACCTATCACATCGGCTTAGCGAAACCCGATGATTCAACTTCAGTTGACGCATTGATTGCAGAAGAGGCGCTACCTGTTCGCCTGATACCTTCGTTTTCTTATCTCGCTCTTGACCATGACCTTGGCCTTCCACAGTTCGTCGATTGGTACCAACAGGCCAACCCAAGGTCGCCTTGGGCCCCTCTTGCTCGGGCAGCCTTGTTTGCGTCAAATGGCGATGAATTGAACTCCGCACGAGAATATTCCAGGGCAGCTGAGTTGTTTACGGGTGTTGCAAGCAAAGGAACTGATGGCGATACAAACGGCGAAGACGACGATTCGATTCTGGCCTTGCCCATCACACTCTACAGGAAATCATTGATTCACTATGCTCATGCAAAACAATGGGATGAAGCCATCGCTCTGCTCAACAAGGTTCCAGCCCTGAAAGCAGCCATCACAGAGCGATTCAAACTCTACCTCAATGTCTGTCATACTGCGCTCACCGATACCGATGGCGCAACCCGATTGATTCGTCGCTTTGTCCAGCGCAAGCAGCCTTACGAAGAGGAAGATGTAGAAGGAAACATCATCCAGAAAACGCGGACGATTTACCTTGAAGAAGAATTGGACTTGTTGCGAAACTATCCGTACGAAAAGGCACACGTTCTCCCTCCAGACCCGTTCCTCGGCCGAGTTACTGCAGCTTCCAATCGTATCAGCAAGGATAACCGTCGCTCACGCAACCAATCCGAGCAACAATTCCGCCAAGCAATGATGACAAGTTCACCTTCGATGACCGAAGTGTATGACATCGCAAAATCAGCCGCTGAAGACGGGGCCTTTGAAGGCCTCATGTACCTTGAACGAGCACAGAACTCTACGAAATTCACCATTACGGACCGCAAGCGCTTGGCTGGGGTTGAACAAACGCTCTTTTCACAGTACAAGGAGAGCATCCCGACGTCAAAGCGCCGCTTTTTGCACAATTTGAAATTGGCTCCACTTGTGATTCTTGACACCAACATTCTCGTTGATGCACTGGTAGAAAAGGTGTATGAGCACATGGAATTGGTCTTTGGAGCGAACCTCAATACCATTGGAAGCAATCGCTTCCACGATGTACTTCGCCACCATGCTCATGCAAAACAACTTCACCTCATGATCCCTGACGATGTTCGTGGTGAATTGAAACAGTTTGCAAAGGACAACCGCATTAGTTATCGATTTAGGAGCGCCATGATCGCTTCCGATAAACTTGAGAATGCCCTCAGCGAATCGGTTCTTCTTGGACTTGTAGACGACATTCTTGCAGAGTTCAATACGTGGACTCCAACTTCTGAAATGCTGGACCAGTTGCCCGAAGAATCCGAAGAATTGACTGAGTTCTTGCGCAAGCACGACGATGTTTTCGCCGACCTTACCGAATTGAAGCAGGCACGAGGCCCAACCTACCGAACCACAATGGACAACCGGCACATTTACCCCGAATCTACAGACCTGGACATTTACCGATTGGCCACCCACCTCGCCAGCCAGCCACTTCCTGAAATCGGTGCAGTGTTGGTTGCGACAATGGACGGTGACTTCACGCTCCTTGACCGCGCTATTGAAGAGAAATTCGGATTCAGCGTAGCCAAGAATCATCGTACTCTGAAGCCGTGGTTGAAACTCAAAGCCAACTGAGGCTTTATCGAATGCATTGTTCAAACCTCTGCGAGGTATTTTTTCATTCTTGAGTTGATGGTTTAACGATCACATATGAGCGATCATCGTTTCCCCAAAGGCACTGCATGAAAGCAGAGTTGCATCGTCCATCAATCGCTCAAAATCATAGGTCACGGTCTTGTTTGAGATGGCGCCTTCCATTCCTTTCACGATGAGGTCAGCAGCATCTTTCCATCCCATGTGGCGGAGCATCATCTCGGCAGAGAGAATCAATGAACCGGGGTTCACCTTGTTTTGACCTGCGTACTTTGGAGCGGTTCCGTGAGTGGCTTCAAAGATTGAAATTCCAGAGTCGTAATTGATGTTAGCGCCAGGTGCAATACCAATGCCGCCAACTTGAGCAGCGAGGGCATCAGAAATGTAATCGCCGTTGAGATTCATGGTCGTGAGGACACTGTACTCAGCAGGACGGGTAATGATTTGCTGGAGCATAGCATCTGCGATGACATCCTTGATGAGGATGGTATTTCCAGTGATTGGATTCTTGAGGGTGCACCATGGACCTCCATCAAGTTCAGTAGCTCCAAACTCTTCTTTGGCCAAAGCGTATCCCCAATCACGGAAACCGCCTTCAGTGAACTTCATGATGTTGCCTTTGTGAACCAATGTCACGCTTGGCTTGTCGTTCTCAATGGCGTATTTCATAGCCGCACGAACAATACGAGCGGTTCCTTCTTGAGAGACTGGCTTGATTCCAATTCCTGATGTTTCGGGAAAGCGGATCTTGTCCACTCCCATTTCGTTTTGCAAAAAGTCAATGACGCGCTTAACATCATCGCTTCCTGCTTCCCATTCAATTCCAGCGTAGACGTCTTCGCTGTTTTCTCGGAAAATGATCATGTCAACATCGCCAGGTGCCTTCACGGGTGAAGGAGTTCCTTCGTACCAGCGGACGGGGCGAACGCATGCATAGAGGTCCAGCTTTTGTCGTAGAGCGACGTTGAGTGAGCGTATGCCTCCGCCAACAGGTGTGGTGAGCGGTCCTTTGATGGATACCAATCCATTTCGCATAGCATCCAAGGTTGCTTGTGGGAGCCATTCGCCAGTCGCATTGAATGCCTTTTCTCCAGCAAGAACTTCCTTCCAAACGATGGCCTTTTCGCCATTGTATGCTTTGTTCACAGCAGCGTCTACAACGCTCATCATAACGGGTGTGATGTCGACACCAATTCCGTCGCCTTCAATGTAATGAATTACAGGGTCGTTGGGTACGTTTAGTTGACCGCTTTCCATGGTTACTGGTGTTCCTGACATGTCTCTCAACAGAAGCGAGATGCATCTCCTTCAAGAATCAACCGCCCGTAGCATTTGCATGCACGGACGAGTAGAATGGGTGAGTGGGTCAAAGGCATTCGGTGTTAACGGTTCAGGAGATCGTTTGGATTTTGATTGGGACGACGGACCAACACCGATGGAGGTCACCCTGCAAATGATTGGTCTGTGCTCAATGGCCGATGTGGTCCTTGGATTGAAGGAACGTGTCTTTGACAAGGTCTGGGTGGAGATGAGTGCAGAGCGTGCTACGGGAACACCTCGGGTCTTTACGGCAATTCATTTGGAATATCATGTCCGTGGGGATGTACCTCTCAAGCTCGTTGAGCGAATCGTCAAGATGAGTCACGACAAGTATTGCAGCGTGTCTCATATGTTCAACGAGAAGATCACCATAACGCATGGTTCGGTTCTTCATCCTCTCTCAGAGGCTTGATGGTCGACCTTGCTGCATCAATGCGTTGGTAAGCGCCTTTGCCAATGAATGGTACAATGGAAGCCAGCCTTGGTGCAACCCCTTCGGCGGTTGCATGGGGGCCCAGGTGTCGCCGGATGCTCGAACGGTGGCGAAAGGCTTGATTTGTTCTCCTCCCATGTCAATGATGAGGGACAGGTGGTAGGCGTCACGGTCCTTTTGGACGAGGGTTGAATCGAGGTCCACTCGGATGGAATCAGAGGGAAGAGTGTCCCGAATGGCGCCATCGTTGAGCGTGTCTTTCACGAGAACGGCAAGCAATTCTTCAACCGGTACGCTGGGCGAACTCATTTGCCCAAACATGAGGGGCTCTTCTGTTTCGTCTTCATCATCGTCCATGAAAGCGGCGAGCGGGTCTGTGGGGTCGATATGGAATCCAGACGGCGATGTATTGGAGGGTGTGTTTGGTTCAACAGGAGCGTTGAGGCCAAGAGCAGCGTAGATGTCCAATTCTTCATCGTCTTCTTCAAGGCCCATCATCGGTTCTTCGTCAAACATATTACCATCTCCTGTTCTCATCATAGTTAAAACATGGTTTTCCACGAACCCCCATGCATCATCTGTCAGATAACACAGAAGATACCGGTGGAAAGCATCAAGGAGAACGGCGAACAGGCAAAATCATGGGTGACCTCCTGCGCAGTATCGGCCTGTTCGTTATGCTGGCGATTCTTCTCACGCTCCCATCTGTAAGCAGCGTACCAAGTGGGGTTGGTGACGAGGGGAATGAGGGATGTTTGTGCCATTCCCGTGCGGATTCCACCGATGTCACCTTGGTGGGGCTCCCCTCTGAGTACGGAGCGAACATCACCTACAACGTTCAACTTCAAATCAGCAGTTCTGTTGAGGTTGATGGAGAGAATTCACAAGGTGGTTTTCGACTTACTGTTTCTAACGGGTCAATGATGTTCAATCAAAGCGAAGCCCAATACCTTGACAACGGGTGGACTCACAAATTAAACGGGACGTATCAAAGGATGTGGAATTTCACATGGACTTCTCCGGCGGACAATGCAAGCCGGAGTGAGTTTACGGTTTACGGCAATGCAGTGAACGGAAACGGTCAGCAAACAGGAGACGGTTGGAATGAATATTCGTTGGTCTTGCCGGGGACTGAATATGAAGGCGATCTTAGCCTATCGCCATCCATTGATGGATTGGATCCGATCGACAAGTTGCTCTTGCTCGTTGGGCTTTGCGCCCTTGTCGGGCTGCTTTGGTCAGCAGGGCGTTCGTAATCAATTGACAAACTCGATTTGACGGTTTCGCAGGGCTCTCAGTTGACGGTTTTCAGTCGCCCCATGGATTTGGTCACTCTTTACGCCAGTCAACACGAGCATGACTCTGATTTCATCGGTCAGCGACTCATCGACCGCTGCACCCCAGATGATCTTTGCATTGGGTGAGATTTGTTCTTGGATCAATTGTGCGCACCGCTCGGCTTCACCAAGCGTAAGGTTGCTGCCGCCTACCACGTTGATGAGTGCGCCACGAGCGTCGCTCATGTCAAGTTCAAGCAAGGGCGAATGCAGGGCTTCCATGGTAGCTGCTTCCGCTCGACCGGCTCCTTTTGCAGCACCGAGTCCAATCATTGCGACTCCGCCTCCAGAATTGATAACAGCCTTGAGGTCTTCGAAATCGAGATTAACCATTCCATCGGTTGTCAACAACTCGGTGACACCGGTTATTGACCTGACCAGCAATTCATCTCCGACGCGGAAAGCGCTTGCGATTGGCAGGTCTTTGACGCCTTCAATTTCCAACAAACGTTCGTTGGGAATGACAAGAATGGTATCGCAATGTTCTCGAAGTCGTTCAAGGCCCCATTCAGCATTTTGCTTTCGTAGAGAGCCTTCGGACTTGAACGGGTAAGTGACTACGGCGATGGTCATGGCTCCCTGGGCCTTAGCAAGTCGGGCAATGTGGCCGGCAGCGCCTGTTCCAGAGCCACCGCCCATTCCAGCAGTAATGATGGCGAGTTGAGTGTCGTTGGTGATCCTGCGCAATACCATTTCGGATTCCAACGCAGCGGCTTCGCCCTTGGTGGGGTCGCCACCTGCACCGCGGCCGCGGGCGGTTCGCCCGATGAGTACCTTCTCTTGGAGCGGCGATTGCAACAATGCCTGAGCATCGGTATTGATGGCGTATCCGGTCACGTACGATGATTCAAACAGACCTTCTTCGAAGAGGCGATTGATAGCGTTGCAGCCAGCACCACCGGCTCCATATACTCGGATTCGTGGTTGTAATGATTCAAGCAATGCTCGCAATTCTTCCTCGGAACCTTGGTCTGGAACTTGTTCATGAGTTACCACTCGTTGTTCGTCGTCCGACAATTCGAGAACACGTTCAATCAAATGGCGCATGAGGCTGATTCTCGTTGAAGAGAATTTGAATGTGCCGCCCTAGGGGATGGGTTTCGATGCAGTTTGACAGCCTTTTGAATTCCACCGTCAGTCACGTAGGCCTTCTTCTGTCACCTGATAGACGCATTCGCCGTCTGGGAGGTTCGGAGAATCGACCAGTCGGGCAATACGACGACCGCCCTTTGCCTTTCGGAGATAGAGGCGGAAGGTGCTTGCGTGAGCAAGAATGTGGCCACCGATTGGCTTGGTGGGGTCTCCCCACATTGCATCCGGTTTTGCATGGACCTGGTTGGTCACGAGGACCATTGCATTGTTGATGTCAGCGAGCTGCTTCAAATCCTTCAGGTGACTGTTGAGTTTTTGTTGGCGTCGAGCAAGCATTCCTCGTCCAATAAATTCTGCACGGAAGTGGCTGGTCAATGAATCAACAATGATCATCTTCACGTTGAGTCCTTTGCTCATGCGCTTGATTTCATCGGCGAGAAGCATTTGGTGAGCGGAATTGTATGCACGTGCAACGTGAATTCGCGACAACACGTATTCAGGGTCCACGCCGTGACCTCGGGCCATTTGTGTGATTCGCTCTGGACGGAAGGTATCTTCTGTGTCGATGTAAAACACATCTCCATCGAGCCCGCCTTGTTCAAGCGTCATGGTGCAGTTGACTGCGAGTTGGTGGCCGATTTGTGTCTTTCCACTACCAAATTCGCCGTAGACTTCAACGAGAGCTTGTGTCTCAAATCCGCCTCCGAGTAAATCGTCAATGGACTGTACCTTGGACGAGAGTTTCTGCACTTCACGGCGTCGCTCTAACAGTGCGTCACCTGAAACGAATCCACCAATATTGGCCATCTTCTTTGCTGCTGCAATAATTTTTCCAGCAACGGCTTCACCGAGTTCTGCTTCTTCCGCAAGGTCTGCAGGTGACATAACAGCCAGTGCAAGGAGTTCATCAAATCCTGCTTCACGCAGTTTCTCGGCCGTAGCGGGTCCAACACCGGGCAAATCCTCGATGGTGATTTTCTCCTCTTCTTCTTCGGGCATTGTTTCTTCTACTGTTGCCTTAGGACTTTCATTCTTTTCAACTTCAATGCTGACTTTCTTCTTACCTTTTGATGCCATTTCTGTTCACTTCCATGCAACAGGAACGGGCTTCCGTATATGAAAGAACGATGGACGGCGCGAGAAGTAAGAGGGTCGATAGTTCGTTCTCTTACTCTCTGAACGGTTATCAGTGCCCCGTTTTTTTTACTTTTAGTTTTGATTTCGTGAATGTGAAAGTAAACATCTTCAAGCATCAGTAGCTTCCGATGTAAACGGTCGTGGGTCAGACTCCAATGCTTCGTAGAGTATCTTCACCGTGTGTGCAATGTCGATGTTTTCATCGCCTGTGTCAATGGTAACTTCAAGTGCCCAATCTCCACCTTCTATGTTGTATTGGGCGTGCGTCCATGAAGCGTCTTGGCCGTCCCCAATTTGTTCGGTATGGAAGGCTTCCTCATCGCCATCCGGGCTGTTTAGATGCCACGTCACGGTGATTGTAGTGCCGGTAGGAAATGAATTGCGATTGGTAATGGTTGAATCAATGTCGATTTTCTCCGGAAGTGGACACTCGCAATCGGGAGTTGTTGCAATCGGCAACGGATTGGGATTGTTGGTGTTGGTTTGGGTCCATTGGATTTGCTTATCGATGCGAATTTCCAACGTGATGTTTGCCGTGTTGTCGCTTTCATCAACCGCAGTAAGAATGGCCGTAAACAGCCCGTGAGTTTGGTAAGTGTAGGAGATTTCAGCCTGGTCGTTAGCGTTGACCGTTACGGTGTTTGAGCCATCATCATCATCTCCAGGGTCGTAACTGAACGATTTCATCTTCCCCGCCTTTGACGTGACTCGTGCGAAGTCAAAACTGAGTTCAACTCCACTTTGAGACAACACTGCCCCGTTTTGAATGATCTCTTCAATGGTCCCTGAAGTAGCATCATAGTAGACATCCATGGTGATAGGATTCGTCTTTTCCGAATCTCCGCCGTCTCCGAGGCACCCCGAGAGTCCACACGAGACCAGCAGAGCAAACATCAACCAAGGTTGAAGAAATGACCTGCGCATGAATGAGGGTAAACGTTTCTTGTTCATCAAATCAGTGGAAAATGAACACTTTTAATCAGCTTTCGTTATCGGTGGTTTCAAAACAGTGAACTGTGGCGGTAAGTTTAGCGAGGTGGGGTAGTCTGGATATCCCGTCGGGCTCATAACCCGGAGATCGATGGTTCAAATCCATCCCTCGCTACCATCACCCGTACTGATAATAGTCATGCTTTGGCTTGAGATTATCAAGAGCTGATTGAAGGCGTTCGTTTGCTGCCTGTTCCCCTTTCGTAATCGCTGTTTGTTGGTCCGAAAGGTTCTGAATGCTTGCGTTACACTGCGGTCCATGGGACGGCAATTCCTGAGCCGCCGTAGAAAGAGCGTTGATGACGTCCTCCAATCCCGAAGAAGGGGCCTGTTCAGGATTGAGTTGAAACATCCCCCCGTTGAGGATGACTGCGCCTGCTTGACTCACGGACGCCAGAAGGCGTTCAACGTGCTTCTTGTTGGGAAGCAGGTGCACGGCGGCGATGGCGGCAGGCAAATGACCCGGGACCAAGGCTTCACACTTGGCGAATGACTTCTTAGCCGCACCAACCTTTCCAGCCATAGCGTAGAGGCGGCCCGCCCGGAGGTGGTCTTCGTGTTCTGGTTGCATTGAGCCCAACATTGCGGGAGCGTTCTTCTCAAGGATCTTCACCAAACTTTTGCGTTCCCTGTGCATTTTCTTGATGGCCGTCATGCTTTGACTGGCTTTGTCCCGTAGCATGTAGACATCGCACATCAATCGCAATCCCTTGAGGAGGAAGATCTGTTGTTGTACGTCCCGTTTTTTATTGGCCAACATCATGTCGCAGAACTGAGTCGCCATCACCTCTGACAGTTCCAACCGACCCCCTTGCATGTAACGCTCTATTTGGAGGAGCGTTTGCGAGGGGTCTTGCATACCAAACATAGCAACACACACCGCTGGCGGTTCTCTCCTATGATGCCTTTCATCCGATGAGCCGCTCCTCTCTTTACATACATGAAGCAGGAGCAACGACCATGAGCGAAATACGTACTCTCGCTGTTTCTGGCACCCCCGGCGTTGGGAAGACTGAACTCTGTGCTGCTTTGGAACGGTCTGGATTGGCGGTTCTCAGTTTGCGAGACCTCGCAGAGACGCACGATTGTTTGGGGGCAGAAGACCCTGACGACGGTGCTTCGCCCATCGACATTCATGCATTGGCTGATGCATGGGAGTTTGACGGTGACACAACGACAGCCCTTGACGGCCATCTGTCTCATTTGATGGATGTTGATGGCATCATTCTCCTCCGCTGCGCCCCTCCGACCCTCCAGCAGCGGCTCACAGATCGCGGTTATGATGAAGGAAAAATCCGTTCCAACGTTGAGTGGGAAATGACATCTGGCCATTGGTCTGAACTGAATGAATTCGAAGTGGAAATCCCCATCCTTGAGGTGGACACGACCTCACAATCCGCTGAAGATGTAGCCGCCATTGTCATGGCTTGGTTGGACGATGGTTGCAAAGGTGCTCCGTTGGAAGAAGCAATACGTGGAGCCATCGATTGGCTCGCCTAATTCGGCTTTTGTTCGCTGTGAACTCCACAAACCATAACAGGCTCATGGAGGTGGAACGAACATGGCCCTTGAGAAACTGCGCCGACGTTGGGAAGCCGCTCTTGGACCGATGTTGAAGATTGCATCAAACGTCTCACCGATCACCGTCACCTGGGTTGCTCTTCCTTTTGGAGTCGCAGGAGGCCTTCTGGCCATGTATGCTCCGAATGAAGCCAGTGGCGGTTGGTGGATGCTTGGTGCAGCCTTGATGATCGGGCTCGCCATGATTTTTGATGGATTGGACGGTTCGTTGGCTCGGGCTAAAGGCGAAGTCACCCGATGGGGCGATTATCTGGACCATACCATCGACCGCATTTTAGATTCAACATGGGTGGTGTGTTTGAGCGCCTCGGTCTTTGTCAATGACCTTGCTCTTGGCTTCGCTGCAGCCTTGCTCACGTTGTTGGGGTCGTACATGGGAACGCAAGCTCAAGCCGTAGCAGGGACCCGGAACTACCGTGGATTTTCACGTGCAGACCGAACCGTATTGACGCTTCTTTCGTTGGTAATTATGGGCGTAATGCTTCTGATGAACTTCTCAACATCAGCAGTGTTCCCTGGGCCATTTGACCACATCAATGTCAATCCACTCAGCATCGTTGTCTTCATCTCCGCTTTGGGAGGTGTCTGGACGTTTTTTGTTCGGTTTAAGCAAGCTCAAGGCGACATTCAAGCCATCGATAAAGCCGACCCGCTCCCTCAACCCGCTGCCAAAAAGCAGGATGAATAATACGAAAAGCGGAGGGGGCAAAACGCCCCGTTGATGTGCACTTTTTGCTTCCGAGAAGCGACATAGTCATAACGGACGAATGCTACATAGAGACTGATGGGTAGTCCAACGGCTGAACGAAACGGCATTCAACGCGCCTTTTTTTTGACATTGTGCATGTTGCTTGCGACCTTGCCATTGTCCCACGTACAAGCCGTGGATATGGGCGACCCTTACAACTTACAGGCCCAAGGCATTGAGGCTGTGTTTGACCCTGTAACTGAGACCACTGTCGTAACCTGGCAGAACATCAATTCAAGCGGTTCTGAGCTTCAAGGCATGTTCAGTGCAACATACAACTTGTACCGACACACCTCCGCTATCGATAACACAAATGTAGGAACGCTCACACCGTTTGCCACCGTTCCCGTTTGCGATGTCGCCGATGCATCTCAAAACCCCTTCAACTGCCAAGCATCAGTCCATGCAGGCCACTCGGTTTCCTATCTTGTTCCACCGGGCACCAATGGAAGTTTCTATTACGCCATCACTACAACCCTTTCAAACGGAACCGAGGCAGGAGAATTCATCACCAATGGAGCTCACGTTGAACTCCCAGTCACCGAAACAACAACTGCAGTCTACACCCCTTACATTCTTGCTGTGACCTTTGAAGCATCAAGCAGTCAAACGACCATCAATTGGGTGAACTACAACACCTTCTCTCAAACACTTCCCGAAACCGGGCCCGATGCGTTGACCATCCGAATCTGGCAAACCGATTATGAAGTGACCCGATTGCTTGGGCCGTCGTTGTTGACTTCTGAAACCCCGATTGCCGAGTTGGACGCTTCCACAACTTCGTATGTGGTGGATGTGCCTGCAGAAACTCAGCGTTCAAGCTATTACTCGATTACCTATCTTCTTCCCAATTACTCTGGCCCTGGTGAGGATTACGAAGACGTCCGCTTCCTTGCTCAAAATACCATGGCTGAACCGGTCGTTGAGGACAACCTTCCACCAGCACAACCCACGCTCTTCACCGCAGAATTCGAAGCAGACCCGCTCAGCGGCGCAGGTTATACCAACATCTCTTGGGGTGATTCTCCAACGGAAGATGGAGAGACATACCGCGTTTATCGCTCTGACCAACCCTTTTCCACCATTCTACGAAACGACGTTGAATTGATCGTTAAAGATATTCTCGAAGGAATTGGGGCCTACCAAATCCCAGTCCCTCAAGGATATCTTGGATATTCCTACTACTGCGTCGTGACGGTTGACGAAAACGGTGTCATCAACACCGCTACCGACGGCAACTCTTGTACGGGGGCCATTGAAGAAAATGCATTTTACAACTGGGTTGCTGAACCAACCAACGTTAATGCTGAGTTCCTCGGTGACCGAACAACTCGTGTGACATGGAACGACCAAATGGGTGTTGAAGGTGAGATTTACCACATCTGGCACGCCACCTACCGCGTACAAGGTTCGCAGTTTGTCGAGAATCAATCCTTGCAATGGCTCGGCACCGTCTCTGACGGTGTTGGTACATTTGATGTTGAGATTCCCGATGACGAACTTCGTACCAATCAGTTCTACTTTGTGACCACAGAAGCGCTTTACGGTAACGTGAACGGAACCTACCACTACACTCAACTGGTCCAAAATTACGCTCAAGTTTTGTTTGAAGACACCCGAGCCCCCAATCCTCCCCGGATCAAGCAAGCCTACACCATCGGAGCGGACAATCTCGTCAGTTTAGAATGGTTTAACGAAGACGAACAGAATGAATCATACGCTATTTGGCGGCACTATGGAGAACCGTTCGGCGTTGATGAAAACGATATTTCCGACATTCAAGGCGATGGATGGGAGATTGTTCTGGATGACATTGAGACCAACGAATTCACTACCGAAACACTCGTTCGTCAATTCCTGATTCCAAGCAACGTCGACCGCGATGTTTGGTATGCAATTACCATCACGGATGAGTGGGGCAACTTCAACAGTGAAATCTATGCTGGATTCGGTGCTAACGCATTCAAGGTTTCAGAAGATACGCTGCTTCCAAATTCAACGCTTACTATCTTTGACAGCGCTGGAATTCCCTACGAAAGCACCACCTTGGTTGCAGGTCAATACTCGATGCGGCTGCAAGTCAATGAAGACTTGAGCACGACACCATCCATCAACATTACAACGGTCGCAGGAGCACAACTTACTGACTTCGATGAACCGCTCACCGAACTCAACAACAACGCCAACAACGATAACCTCGGACCTTTGTATTCCTTTGAATTCTCAGTTCTCTCTAACACTGACGCAGGAGCCATGGTCGTTAAGGTCACCATGAAGGACGAATCTGAAAACGAAGTCAATCAATACTGGGACCATCTCTCCATTGATGCACAAGTTCCTCAAATCACCATTTTCGCACCTTCTTCGGGTGATGACGGTTCAAAGTACCTCTACGGTAATCGAATCAACATTCTTGCCGGAGTTGACGATGACGTCGTTGTCACCTCATTCCAATACCGATTTACTTACCACTTCGGTGGGGAAACAGGTTCCTCTGTCTCAACACCTTGGGCTGACTTGACCGGCGTTACCGACATCAACGGAGACAACAGTTCGCTTACAGCTGACATGGAAGTCAACACGGGCAACTTTGAACCAGGCTACCACGCATTGTATGTTAGAGCGACCGATGGTGCCGGAAACGACCTCCAAGAACAGGTGAAGTTCACTGTTGACTTCTGCCGAAACCGTTTGGACGGAACCACATTCTGTGCTCATGAAGAAGCGCTCCAAGACGAGCCTGAACCCGAAGTGCTCAAGCCATCCTTCAGCGACCCTCCGTATGTTTTTGTTTGGGCCATCGCCATCATCAACATCCTGGCGATTTTAGTTTCATTGCTCGTGATTCGAACCAGTATGGCTGGTCCGAAGAAGAAGAAATCCGGTGACGATGAGGAAGACGACGACTGGATGTCCGAGTTCATCGGTACCTCACAAGACCTCGATATGGATTCGGTAACCGACACCAAAGGCAAAGAAGAATCTGCTGTCGAAGACGAAGAAAAACAGGTTGAGGAGAAGGAAGAAGAGGATGACCCGTTCGCCATCAATATCGTTCAACGCAAAGAACGCCGTCGAAAGAAGAAGGTTGAACCTGAGGACGACGATGACGACGACGATGACGACGACGATGACGACGACGATGATGACGACGATGATGACGATGATGAGGACGAGAGGCCCAAGAAGAAGGCAGTCCGTCGCTCAGTCGGCCGTCGAGCTGCTCCACGCAAGGCTCCTGTTAGGCGCCGTGCAGTGAAAAAGTCTGATGACTGAGCTGTCTGCGTCCGTAACCGTTTGAAATTGAGGAATCCCCATGTCCGAAGCCCCACCATCAATCACCTTAGAAGCAGGAAAGGAATCAATTGAGGAACTTGCTGAGGCGGCTGAAGCACAGTTCAAGCGGCTTGTTGACATCTTCAATCCGAAGAACAACAAGTTGAACTTTCTGCTTTTGGCGCTCCCCATCACGCTGTACTTCAACTTCCAGCATTCCCTGCAAATGGCGTTTGTCTTCTCGATGATTGCCATTGCTCCACTTGCTTTTCTGATGGGCAAAGCCACAGAAGAAATCGCTTTGCGAACAGGAGAGGCTGTGGGTGGCCTTCTGAATGCTACCTTCGGGAATGCTGTTGAGATGATCATTGCGGGCATGGCGCTCTATGCTGCTTCTCAAAATCCAGACGTTGTCGAGACCATGGTCACCGTGACACAGGCTTCGCTTATCGGTTCAATCCTGGGCAATCTCTTGCTTGTGTTGGGTTTAGCCATGTTGTACGGGGGCATCAAGCACAGTGAGCAAAGTTTCTCAAATCAAAGTGGACAAATGAACGGGGCCCTACTGGTCTTAGCGGTTGTTGCCCTCATTGTTCCAAGTGCTTTTCACTACAATGGTGGCACATCGGATGCTGTCATGAAACTCTCGTACGCCACAGCCCTTGTGTTGCTGTTCATCTACGGTTGCTCGTTGTTGTTCCAACTGAAAACACACGTCAATGAATTTTCATCGGGCGGCCATGGCGGAGGCCATGAAGACCCCGAAATGAGCATCAAAGATGCGTGGATTCTCCTCATCCTCGCCACGGTTCTTGTCGGGTGGATGGCTCATATTTTGGTCCACAGTCTTGAAACCACGGTCGAGAAATGGCACTTGCCTGAACTCTTTATCGGCGTCATTTTGGTGCCGTTCTTCGGAAATGCAGCAGAGCATTTTACCGCCGTCTTGGTCGCTGGAAAAGACAAGATGGACCTCTCCATCGCTATCGCTATTGGAAGCAGTGTTCAGATCGCTCTCTTCGTAGCACCGATTATGGTTCTGTGGGGCTGGGTTCTGGGTGTACCGCTTCCTCTTGAATTCGGTTTGCTGGAAACGGTGGCTGCCTTTGGCTCAGTCCTCATTACCATCTCCATTCTTGCCGATGGAAAGACCAACTGGTTGGAAGGAGTCATGTCCTTAGCTTGTTTTGCTATTCTCGGAATGGCCTTCTTCTTTGCGTGATCAGGTGAGTTCATGGAGCGTCAAGAACGAATCGGGTACTCAATGATGGGGGCAGCGTTGCTTCTTGTTCTTGCAGGAACCGTTGGTTTTACCGTTGAAGGAACCACGAGTATTGATGTGGTCACCACCGGTGGAAAAACCGTTTTTGCTAACGAAGCACTTCCTGAACATGCATTGGGGGCCATTGTCACGGCCGAATTAACGCTTAATTGGGACCGAGAAGACATTTACGTCGTCATTGTTGAGGAAGATGAAAAATCGAGATGCGAATCATCAGGAACCCTTGGCGGATTTGAATCAGGAAACAGTTGCACTGCCAACGATGCCGATGTTATCGCTGTCAGTGTAGACGGCACTGAGGGGTTGCAATGGACCGTAGCACCAGGCGTCCATTATGCTGGACTCGGAACCGTTCCGGGAGCGCCCTCCTTCACGAATTCGGAAGTCATGTTCGACTACGATGTGCACCTTCATGCCTCGTTTGGCCTGTATTTTATCTTCTTCCTTTTGGGCATTGCAGGCTTTGCATACAGCCGAATGAAGTGATCATTCAACGCCTTCGTAATAGGTGGCTACAGCACCATCGATTTCATCCAAAATTGACATTTCGTCAAGCGTGAGCGTCGTTCCATCCCTTCGTACTGCTTGTCCGTTTACCCAAAGGTCAAGGCATTCAGCTCCATTGAACACCAAGTTGGCCAGGTGACGGTTATCCGAACGCCCTCTTGGACGCATTCGGACATCGTTGAGGTCCCAAACTGCCCAGTCCTTGCTTCCTTTGGTGGCAAGGTCCATGGCGTCGACTGCCGGCAAGATGGTTGGGTCCCAATGGTCATGCCGTTGAACAAGGGAAGCGAGTCGAGCTTCAGCTTGCATGTTAAGTCCGTTTCCAGAGGATGCTGCTCCATCAGTCCCAAGTCGAACGTCAACACCAGCCTCCATGTATGCTGGGAGGGAAAGCGTACCGCCACAAGCAAGTTTCATGTTAGACGATGGGCAATGAACAGCCGTCGCATCGTGTTGCTTGAGCAAGCGGATTTCGTTTTTCTTCACCCACGATGCGTGAGCGCAAATGGTTCCCGGCTGAAAGAAGTCAATACTGTCAAGATACTCCACGGGATACTTACCGGTACGTTCGTGGCAGTCAGCGATTTCTTTTCGTGTTTCACTCACGTGGATGTGAAGCCGAGACTGTCGTTTTTCAGCCAATTCTGAAGCACGGCGCAACGTGTCTTCACTGCACAGGTAGACAGAGTGTGTTGCGATGGCGTACTGCACCAAGTCACTCTCGTTGTTGGTGGCCATAAGGCCGTCCAACTCACTGAGTGCGGAAGCCGCATCGTCGTGGCTCGGCAAGGCAGCGTCGCTAACGGGCCCCCCAACGAGACCGCGAATTCCTGCCTCAGTAAGGACGTCCCCGGTCACTGAAGGAAAGAAGTACATGTCTGCGGCAAAGGTACTTCCAGTTCGAATCATCTCAGCAGCAGCACAGCGAGAACCCATGCGAACATAATCGGGTGTAATGCGGGCTTCAGTGGGAAAGATGGCTTCATTGAGCCACCGGTGAAGGGGATAACCGTCGCTGAAGTCCCGAGCATTGAGTTGCATGGCCAAGTGTGTATGCCAGTTTTGGAAGCTTCGAGTAATCAAACGCTGGGAGCCGTCAAGATCCTCCACAACGTCTTCGTCTCCGTTGGACGCAGACCACGTTCCGTCTTGATGAAGCAAGACGTCACCTGTGACTTTTTTCCCACCATGGTCGTACAATACCGTGTTGCGGTATCTCACGGTGGTTGCATCGGTCATGCCCTCTCCTCGGAGTCATGCTTCAAGAACGCTAGTGTTCTCACCGAGTCCCTTATGATTGATTGGCTCGGCCGTGAAAACGCCGCCACTGTGGCTTAGCTGGTAGAGCATCTGATTCGTAATCAGAAGGTCGGGAGTTCGAATCTCCCCAGTGGCTCCTCAAACGCTGTCAACCGTGGTGGTGATGTCCATGGAGAAGGCAAGGGCGCTCTCTTCCAAACTGACAACGCCTGGAAGCGGCCGGCCTGCGATATAATCCAAGCACGCTCCACCGCCGGTGGAAACATGCCCCATCTTGTGTGCAATGCCGCGCTTTGATACCAAGGTCGCAGTGTGTCCGCCACCCATGACAGCATAGCCTGAGGATTCCGCACAAGCGTTGAGCATCTCAACGGTTCCAAAGGCGAAGTCAGTGATTTCAAAGACTCCAGCAGGGCCGTTGAGTACGATCGTTCCTGCACGCTTAATAGCAGCAGAGAGGTAGAGAATTGATTCAATTCCCAGGTCAAAGAGTGGTGCTTCTATGGGGAGGTCCTTGACCTTCAAGTCAACGCGATTTCCTTCAATGTTCGCAGCCACGTCCACAGGCAGGTGGATTTTGGAGCCATAATCCGACATGAGGGTTCGTGCTTGAGCAACGGTCGTCTTCCAATGGTCTCCCAGTTCATTCTTGAGGAAATTCCGATTGATGTCTCCGATGTCAATTCCAGCCAAATCGAGCAGCAGGTTCGCAACACCGCCGGTCGGCCATAATTCATCGGCAATTCCACCGCGTAACATGTTGTCAGCAACTTGAATGGAATCGTCAACCTTCACGCCTCCAAGTACGGCTAAACATGGCCGAACAGGTGTTTCGAGCGCCATGTCCAACTTTCTGATTTCGTTGCCCATCAATTCTCCTGCGACACAAGGAATCAAGGTCGAAAATCCAACGATTGACGGTGTTGAGCGGTGAGCGCAAGCAAATGCGTCGTTCACATAGAGGTCGGCAACGCTGGCCAATTTTTGCACCAATTGAGTTTCTGCAGATGCGGCGGGGTCATCTTTGATGGATTGCTCATCTTCATCCATTCGTACGTTATTGAGCATCAAGAGTTGACCGTTTTCCATGGACTCAATGGCTGCCATGGCTTTGTCGCCGTGAATATCATCGGTCCATTTGACTGGACGTCCAAGCAGTCGCCCCAATTCCCGAGCATGACCCAAGGTACTGGTAAAGTCGTTTTTTCCAGGGCGGGATTGGTGGGCGAGAATGATGACTTTCGCCTTCACCAATCGCTGAATGGTCGGCAGAATGGCCTTGATTCTCGTGTCATCAAGAAAGGACTTGGTAGCAGGGTCCAGCGGGCTGTTGATGTCGACACGCAACAAAACGGTCTTCCCGTCTACGTTGACATCGTCCAAAGTCAGGACATTGGCCATTGACCTTCCCAGGGCTCACCGGTTTTTCATCCCTCCCGTTGAATTTGGGGTTGAACATCTCAAGAAAATTTGTAAAAAGGACTTACTGAGTGCCGATGAGGTCGTTTGTATTGGAAACGGTACAAAACTCACCGTGCAAGTTTGCAAGAGCCGTTTCATGAATCAGGTCTGCCGAGTATTCCGTTCCGTTGGGGGAACGTCGGGGGAAAGTAGCGCAAGCATCTCCAAGCAAGGTCACTTCAAATCCAAGGTTACCGGCCATCCGGACACTCGTTGAAATGCAGTGATTGGTCGTCAGTCCGAGGACCACCAGTTGATTCAATCCTCGGTCGTTGAGGTGTTCGCTTAGACCAGTACCTATGAAGCAACTGTTGACCTGCTTAACCACCTCCATCTCTCCATCTTCTGGGGTTGCCCAATCGTAGAATTCGTAGCCCTGTTCATGTGGAGCAAGTGGACTGTTGGCCTCGGTTGAAGCGTGTCGTGCATGAACGATGGGTCGCTTGTTCGCTCGCCAATGAGCAAGAACTCTCGTTGCATTACTGACAAACTCTGGATTGTTTCGTTCTCCCCATTTCGGATGGTCAAATCCTTTTTGCAGGTCAATGAGCAGAAGAAGAGGTTCGTTGGTTTGACTTGACATGCGAGGACCCTCTGTATTCTCGCTGATTTACTGGTTCATAGAGTCAGTGGTCGGGACCAAATGCGACCTCTCTCCTGACCATTATCGATGCGACGGATTGAGTCAATCATCAGTCGGATTCAGGCGAATAAACTCCATCTGGAGCGATTTGGGGCAGTTTGTACTGAGGGTCAGTCACCAAATCATAAATCAAAACATCCATACTTTCGAGCATTTCTTTGGAACAGGGCTCCCACTCATCGGCGATTCCATCACAGGTTTCGGTATCGTTCAGGATTCCCATATTGGTGACTTGTGCCCAGTAGATGTATTCCCCCGCCATACAATCGTACTCGCATGTGATGTCATCGTAGTGATACCAGGCGTCTTCAGGATAGCTTGAGGGAGTTTCAAGGAATTGTCCCCCCCTTGACTCGTCCATGGCCTCAGTTAGGAGTGAGGAATTGGGCTCTATACCGAATGCGTCAGGGTAAATGTACACGTGTCCAACCATGTTAATCGTGTGCATGATCTCTTCGACTGAAGCATCGTAACCCCATCGACCAGTTCGTGATGGGTCAACCTCATCAGCGTACAGTACCGCACCTATGCCTTCGCCTTGATAGTGATTCATCAAGTAATATTCAGCAGGGGAACCTTCGGCGTTGAACATTGGGACGGTTGCGTTCGCTTCGAGAAGCCGTTCGTGCAAGGCCGAGTCATCAACAACCCCGTCTTCGTCATTATCAAGCAATTCAGCAAGTACCGTGGCTGCGTGAATGACTTGGTCATCCGAGAGTCCCGATTCTGCAAATACACCCAACCCAAACACTTCAACAAATTTCGTGAAGCATTGGAATGCAGGCTGAGCGATGTTTGGATTTTCCTCAATGGTGAACATTGAAGCATTTGAGGTGCTTTCGGAATGAGTACCTTCAGTACATTCCGGTGAACCATGACCGCCATTCATTCCGAGCCCCCCTTCGGCGATTTGGAAGACTTCATACACATCAAACGAGTCCTTTCCGTATTCATCAGCATTGGAATCCAACCAATCTTGGGCATATGAACTCGCATTTCCATTGAATGCTGACTCCGAGTCCTCCCAATGGTCTTCAAGGTCGTAGGCTACTGATTCATACGATAGATCTTGATAATGGTCGCCATAACAGCCGACGGCGCCTCCATAATTCAATGCGTATTCGGAAATGAAGGAATAGATTGCAGCGTGAAAAGGGTCATCTGGCCAGACCAAATCGCACGGATCTGTTTCATGTTCGTACTCACACGACCAATCTGGATAGTTCGCTGCTGGGTTGTAATTTGACGCATCTGCGAATGTACATCCATAAATCACTTGATTCGGAGTGGAATCATCGTCTGCGCCAGAATACAACTGAGGCAAGAACAACGAAAACACGAGCATGAACGTTGTCAAAGCGGCATAATTTCTCATTTGGCGCATGCCGGATTTGGCGTTGGTGACTGCATTTGGCCGAGTCTGAAGAACAGACGAAGCCGTGATGCTTTCGGAGATTATGATTGGAGCGGGAGGCGTCGCTGCAGTGTTGGGCGAGGGAGTGGTATTTTTCTTGAACAATCGGGTGATGCCTGAGATGAGCAAGAGTAGCAAACCCAAACCAAACAGGAACAAGGCACCAAGAACCCAACTGATGATTTCCCAGCCATCCAGGCCCAAGATGTTAGGGATTATTGGAAATGCCCATGCTGATGAAATGAGCACAGCAAAAGAAATGATCAGATCCTTGTTCTTTTTTTCAGGAGATGCTCCACTTGCTTGGAATTCCGAGTCAAGCTTGGAGTGTTCCATGCCTCTAACTCAGGCCAATCGGACTTAACCCTTCACCCTACGGCTTGTTGAAACCCTCGTGGGTCGGGATACATGCCCACTCATTGGTTCGGGCCATGGACGGCTTTCGTCGTCCCGAGTCGCCCATCCGACTCCTTTGCGTAAGTTATCAGCGCATGGGTGCCCTCTGCTCAAACAACTAAGCAAAGGGGGACCCTTTGCAAAATAAATCTAATCTTCCAGATTTTTAAGTTTTTTTTGTAGTGCAGCGACTTGCTTTTCATACTTTTTCTTCAAAGCATTCTTTTCCTTTTGGCGCCTTTTTTCTTCAACAATCCTTTGATTTTGTTCTTCGTCGTCAATCCAATTATTGCACAATTCAATAGCCTCTCGTATTTCTTGAATATTAGTCGTGATTTCTCCGGTTTTTCCACAAGAAAAACATGTATCAATGAATAATTTCGGTCGAGTGAAGCAAATATCCCAAATTCCCCCCATTTCTCCGCTATATTCAGGTCTATCTCCATGATCAGATTCGTTGTATCTATACTCATTGTTGTTGTAAAATACTTTAATCAATCTTTTTTTCATCTGAATGCAAGCATCCTCAATCCTCTTCGGCCGTGAAACAGATAGTTGGGGGTAAACGGTTCCATTTGAGTATTTGGATGGATAAGAGTCAGTGGATTGCATGGCTGTTTTTTTGAAATCGATTTCACATGTGACGCATCTCATAAAAGGTGCTGATTGTTTAAGGATTAAATGATTTCTTAGAATAATTGGTTTAGGGACTTGTCAAAGGGTCTATCGGAATACCCATTGCTCAGGGGTTGGCAAATCAAAGGGCTCGCAGTGGGCCTTATCAGACGCTACCCTTTACTCGATTTCGTGAATCATTGCCGCAGCAGCATAGTTACTGATCTCTCATTATGATGAAAAATCCCGACTTCCTCAAATCCGAATCGGTTGTGAAATCTCATAGAGCCAGGATTCGGAGGGTTCAAATTAACCTCTGCGGTAATAGGAAGTGAATTTTCTTGAGAGTAAGCGATTACCTCTTCATAGAGTCTTGAACCGATTCCCTCATCTCTAT
>JAQXEX010000003.1 GCA_029250625.1 Candidatus Poseidonia sp.
GCCATATCATTACAAGAAATCGGGGGGCTCCGGAACCTTGTGCCCGAGACGTTACCTTGTGCATTGAAGCGCCATGGCTGGTCCCAGTTTTTGGATTGAGTGAGGTCAACGGATGGGTGGTCCTATGGGAATTCGATGACACTGTCGGTGAATACGAGCCGAGCGATCTCTTGATAGAGCCCTTCGTAAAGGTCAACGATCAATGGCACGGACATGAGGCGGGTACGACCGACCTCATCCGCAATGACCTGTTGATTGTGAGGCATTACGACGATAATGTAACCTTGAATCCTTTCGCATTCAACGCGAGTTCAATTGAAATCGATATAGTGGTATTCAGATTTGATGCGTGGCCAGATGCTGCGATTGACCTTGAATACGAAACGATTGACGACCTCAGTTCTGATGAGCGATTCTACGCCGCTTCTTGGAACGGCACATCATTTGCTCACAGCGGTCCTTTTGTTGAACAAAACGCACTACCTGATACGTTGAATGACGCGTTCACCTTTAGTCCCTCAGAGTACGGGCATGGTGGCGCCTCAGGCGTACACTACATCCGATTACGAGCCGTGCATCCTTGATGTGCAGTTCAACTCAGTTTGCACTGAGGCAGGCGTCTATGTACAGCGTTGACAAACGTTAAGAGAAGAGTTCTCAATTCCCACAGCCGCAGCCACGGGTCTGACAGGAAGGGTCGTCAGCTTTGGCGGCGACTTCTTCTTGCTGCTCTTTCTTGGGTTGACGGCGGAGTATGCTTGGAAGTCGAACTTTTCTCTGGTTTTGAGACGTACGGCGGTTCATGTTTTTCCCACAGGGGGCTAGATAATAACACTTATTGAATAGTTAATATTAGAGGGCGCTCCATATAATAATAAAATCTCCAACAAAAGACGATATCAATTCTATTTGGAAAAATTTATATACGAAACCCAAAAGGCCTTATATAGATTCACTAGTTAAGTGGGTTGGAGTGGGAAATATGGATGATCAACAAGTAGAAGATATTGTCAAGTGCAGCGACTGTGGAAGTCGCTCACTATCGAGAGACGAAACACGTGGCGAAGTCGTTTGCGACGACTGTGGATTGGTGTTGGAAGACAACGTCATTGACCAAGGTGCTGAATGGCGTGTCTTTTCGCCCGAACAAGGCGACCAGCGCGCTCGTACCGGTGCTCCAATGACCGTCATGCTTCACGACAAAGGTCTCTCAACAGACATCGACTGGCAAAACAAAGATTACTCTGGAAAGACCATCAATTCTCGATACCGTTCACAATTTTACCGCATGCGAAAGTGGCAGAAGCGAAGCAGAGTCAGCAACGCTACCGAGCGAAACTTGGCTATGGCTCTCGCCGAATTGGACCGAATGGCCAGCCGCCTTGAACTCCCTAAATCTGTTCGAGAGGCTGCAGCTGTTAACTACAAGAAAGCCGTTGACAAGCGATTGATCCGTGGCCGTTCTATCGAAGGCGTCGCAGCAGCATCACTCTACGCAGCTTGCCGACAATGTGGAGTTCCACGAACCCTTGATGAAATTGGACAAGCATCTCGTACTGGACGTAAAGAAATCGGCCGTACATACCGATTCATGGTCCGTGAACTTAAGATGAAAATTATGCCGACAGGCCCCGAAGATTACATTTCCCGATTCTGTTCAGGACTTGGTTTGGATGCAGAAGTTGAAGCTAAAGCATACGAACTCATCAAGGCTGCCCAGGAGAAGGAATTGACCAGTGGCCGAGGCCCGACCGGAATTGCAGCCTCAATCATCTACATCGCATCGGTTTTGTGCGGAAAGCGTCGAACTCAACGTGAAGTTGCTGAAGTTGCAGGTGTTACGGAAGTCACCATTCGTAACCGATACAAAGAACTCATTCAGAACCTGAACATTGAGCTTGATATTTGAGGACAGCCTCTGGCAGAATTGGTAAGGGCGTGGATTGCGTGAGCAAGATTCGGAAGAACATTTCAAACGAAGCGTTTGAACTCGTTGCGACGGGATTGGTTGAAGCATTGGAACGTGGAACTGTTGCATGGCCACTTCCTTCCCCGCCGATGAGCGACCCTGATTTCCCTGCTATTCCTCCAACATCACCGCACGTGTTGTTTGAGCAAGGCCTTGGAATTCTCAACGTTGACCGTGGTATGTTTGACCGCCATCTCAATTCAGTGGTTGACCTTATTGTGCCTCACAGGATGAACCTCAGCGATGACCCCTTTGAAATCCATGAACGATGGCTAAAACGCCGCATGAGTGATGTGTCGAATCGCCTTTTGTTTTGCATTGCAACAGATTGGTTGGCTCAAGCCTTTGACCCTCACGCACCCAATACCGACCGCTGGTGGCTCAGTATCGCTTTGCTTAACGGGCTATCAACCGTTCCTCACGGCCAGCCCGTTCACCAAGGATACCACCTCGTGGAATCCATTGCTCTCGCTGAACGACCAGGAACATGGCATACTCAACCCGACGCTGGACCACAACACATGGATTGGAACCCTACCGCAGTTGTCCCAAGGATGTCAACCGTCGTTGTTGCTCATACACAGGGGGTTGAAGCAGCAGTTTGGCTTCTTGAACGCCTTGAGAACAGCGCCTCTCCAAGGCGCCTTCTTTTGATGCAATGGGTTCGTTTACTGATGGAACGAAAACCTTTGATTGACCCGCTAGGGCTGAAAGAAATCCTGTTGAGAAGGGCGGCCGATGAAGACCCTGAAATTGCGGCTCAAGTCACACTTTGTTTAGCAAAATCTGTTGAAGCCGACCGTGATTTTGGACTCGAACTCACCCACCGGCTTCATTCCAGAGAGGAGCCTTTGGTCCAACGCGGTTTAGCGGATGTGTTGACTCGTTTGTTCCGTCGACTCGGTGAAGACGCCATCCCTTTTCTCAACGATATGCTCGAATCAGATGACGAAAGTGTGTTGGCAGCAGCAAGTTCAACCGTTGGCGATTTGAAGTACCTCGACAAGGATGAATGGGCGGACCGTTTAGCGACACTTGCCCACCATCCCTTGGCGATCGTGCGCAGAAATCTTGTTCCAAACTTAAGAGAATACATTGAGTTCGACTCGACTGACCGACGGGGCCTTCTTCACCAACTTTGGTGCGACGGTGATGAAGTTGTCCGAACGCGGCTCCGAGAGTTGCTGATTCGCATGGAAGAGGTTGACTCAGACCAATTCGCTCAACGAATCACAGGGCTTAACGAGCAGAAATCGGACCTCGAACCGCTGTGGGAAATCCTGAGTCTCCGGCGCCCCGAGCGTTGTGACTCATGGAAGGCATGGCTTTCCGAAGGCGGCCCTCACCCAACAACCATCCAGAGATCCCTTCCACAATCAACAATGGAAGACCCAGGTGAACTTCCTGAATTGGGCGATGCTCTGGATGTCCTTGACCAAGAACTTGGTTTCCTTGACTGATCACTCTTCTTCGTTTAGAGCAAGCGGCCCTTTGGTGATGGACCAAACATAGAGCCCGTTAAACAAGGCAAGGAAACCGAACAAAGCAAGAATCAACCCTGCCGGTTCTGGAGCAACATGACCCGTATCAAACAACGAGAGCAAGCGAGTCACAACCAAGCAAACCAAGCCGAAGACAACAACCGACAACCACGTGTCTTCAGGGTTCTTCCAACGGTTAACCGTTGGTGCGATTCCAAATCGACCAAATGTACGCTCGTACCATGCGAGGTACAAGAAGGAAAGGCCTGCTAATCCGAGGACTCCCCGGCTAAAAGAGGCAGAATCCCAAGGGCCTGAGGGGGCGACATCGAGGAAGGTCTGTACGACAAGAACTGCCCCTGCTACCGCAAGGGAGAGTGAGATGGTTTTTGCCTCCATGCTTCCTCCGTTGCGGGCCACGCTTGAAAGCCTGTGCCTTTGTCGGGGTACCATGCAGCATGTTCGTGACGCCTTGATTGTAGCCGGCGGCTTAGGCACTCGGATGTTTCCGATAAGCGCCATTCAACCTAAGGAGACCCTCCCTCTTGTTGACGTCCCTTTACTGACACACTTGGTTATGGAAGCGAAGAATGCAGGAGTAACCCGGCTCCATATTATTCTCTCGCCTCGAAAGAACCTTGGTGATTTTCTAACCGATCGTTCGGACATGGCTTCAATGAGACCCGAGCTAGATGCTGCCTTGTTCAACATCACAAAAGATATTGAAATATTCACTCACATTCAACATGAAGCCAAGGGTATTGGGAATGCGCTACAATGCGCTCTACACGCCGTTGAAGGGCCCATGCTGGTCTTGCTTGGGGACAATGTTCTGATGGACGTCCACAGCCCCACAACCGCCTTTGAGCCGTCAACAGCCTCCCGACGATTGGTTGAACAATTCAACGAACACGGGCATGCGACCGTTGGATTGATGGAAGTTCCCGAAGACCAGGTAAGCCAATACGGGATTGTTTCGATGACGGGGAGCACCATTACTGGGATGGTTGAGAAACCGACGTTGTCCGAAGCACCAAGCCGGATGGCGCTGTGCGGACGATACGTCTTTCCTGATTCAACTCAAGCCTTGTTGGAAGAATATTCATTTGAACGATGTGGGGATTTGCAGACCATTGCTCTTCAAGAGCATTGGATGAACGAAGGGACCCTTCAGGGCGTTCTTTTGGATGAAATGCAGTGGTACGATTCAGGCTCACCGCTTTTGTGGCTTCAAGCCCAAGTTGACCATGCACTGCGCCGTCCGGAATATTCGCAACCCATGCGAACTTGGCTTCAAGCGCGACTGAATGACTAACGCTGTCCGGGCTTCCAAAAGGTGAGGGGCTCAGGCTGATCGCCTTGTGCGCGACGTAGAGCGAGGTGGTCAGCCCGCTCGTTCCAACGGTGACCGCGGTGCGCTTTGACGTGCGACCATGTCAGTGGCCGTAAGCCTGCGACCTCTCTCCAAAGCAGTTGCACTTGGCGGACCAATTCTTTGTTGGCTTTGGCTTTCCATGCTCCGCTTGCAAGGTTGCCAGCGTATTGGGAATCGGCACGAATCACTGCGGCTTCTTCTCCCCCTTCCACGAGAAGCCAGCGAAGAGCGGCTGCAAATCCACACAACTCGGCTGTGTTGTTTGAACCGACTTCGGCTCCAATAAAACCGTCAACCTCAGGGTCAGTGATCACTCTGCCCGAGGTTTCCTCAACGATTTCACCGGTTCCACGACCCAGCCCAGAGTCGCCTTTGACCGCAACCAACGCCCAGGCAGCGGGCGTTTGTGCGTCTACATTTTGATTCCCAAGGCAGGAGCCATCAACATAAAGGCTCCAAACGGGAGATGCACTCAAACGGCTCACTCGCCGATTTCAGCCTTGTAACCAGCAGCATCCATTAACTCGGAAACACCCTCGGGGTTATCCAGCGTCATTTTGACAATCCACCCCTCGTCGTAAGGAGAGGTGTTCATCAATTCAGGTGTGTCATCGAGGTCCATATTGACGGCCGTGATGGTTCCAGCAAGCGGTGCGAAAATTGGTGAAGCGGACTTGACGGATTCAACTACGGCGAATTCGCCCATAACATCCATGACGTCGCCTTCACCAGGAAGTTCAATGTAAACTATGTCAGTCAGCATTTCTTGAGCATGGTCCGTAATTCCAATGGTCACGGTGTTACCGTCAAGTTTCAACCATTCATGTTCTTTGGTGTAGTACAGGTCTTCGGGGATTTCACTCATAGTGCTGCCTCAATCGGCTCACGAGGAGGACCCTCATGAATCCACCGATTTCCAGTATGTTCATTCTTCTTCATTCAACTCAATGGTCAGAACCTTGGCTTCAAGTTCAGCCCATGCATTATTGACGTCTTCGGAGCGCTGCACATCTTCGATATCATCCCGAACTCGTACCGCCATTGTTTCGTCGCTTTCGTCGGAGAACTGCGAAGCTAGAGGGCCCTTTCCGTTGGAGAGCTGCCACCCAAGAATGAAACATACCAAAGCGACAATCACAAATCCATGAAACGCGTTGATTGCAGTTAGCGATGAACGCTCTTCTTGCATTGCAAACCCAACGCCGAGGAACAACCCCATGCCAGCGCCCATCAGGAGCCGAGAAACTGCAACTGCAGGAGGGTGCATGAACGTTCCAAGAACTTCTAACGGATGAATCAACCGATGAGCAAGGTATGCTCAGTAGGTTTCCCGCATCAATTTATGAATCTTGTAAGGCAACAAGGCACGATTAACTGGAGTCACTTCGAGAATTCGACCGTCGTCACGGCGGCGAATGTCTTGCAGGAGCGGATGCCGGCTCTTTTTGTGCAGGGTTAGCAGCGTCGGCATGTCAACTTCTAGGGCACTGCGGACTGCACTGACAAAGGCTTCAGACTCAACAGAGAATTTACCGATTTCATCAATGACCAAAACTTCACAGTTGTGTTGAGCGTAATCGATGGCTGGGATCGCAACGCGGTTCAGTTCTTCAATATCAATTCCATATCCCAGTACTCGGAGTCGGGAATCAATGCTCTTGTGGGCAATGATGCCTTCTTCACCAGTAACAACGTCTATGATTTTGTATCCGAGGCGTTCTCCGTTATCCAGAAGTGGTTCTGTCCGAAGGCCACCCAAGATTGGCTTTTCAAC
The DNA here is from genome assembly GCA_029250625.1 of Candidatus Poseidonia sp. Lineage (GTDB taxonomy): Archaea > Thermoplasmatota > Poseidoniia > Poseidoniales > Poseidoniaceae > Poseidonia. Next base: position 6,600 of record JAQXEX010000003.1, read on the forward strand.
GGTGCCTCCACGCATTTTTATTTCTCTCGTGCGTTCATCTACCAGCATTTTGAGAACTTTTTCCATCACTGCGGACTTCCCACTTCGGGGCAAGCCGGTGATTCCGATTTTTGGATGAATGCCCATTGAATTGCGTCCTCCGAAAGTCGTACAAACTTTTCCAACGGGTTATGTGATATAAAATCTAGGGCTAACAAGGTGTGTTTTCGGAAATTAAATTCGCGAAATCATACAATCAGTTGGTAACACTGCTGATTTGCGGAAAAGCCTCTGGCAGTTCCAGTGGAAGCATTTCCAATTCGTAATTGTTGACGTTGTTGTTTGCAGCCCATGCACGAGCCCACTCGTCGAGATCATCGTTGTTGAGGTGTTCACACAACCAGTTCAGACCATTCTCAAGATTATCATGTTCCGACACGAGGCGGTCTTGTATTTCTTGGTGGAGTTCAATATGGTTCACACTGTTGCCCAGTACGCTTCCTTCAGGAATAACGGCCCAACGCAGTCGTCGCTCTTGGTGAGCGTTGACGATGGCCTGGCAGGCGAGCCGAGGGCCAAAGCGAGGATGGTGGTCTCCGATCCACATGGCGAGTTGGCGTTCACTGGCTCGCGAAGGGATATCGGTTCTGAACGCAGGGTGGCGAATGAAGACTTCACCGTCTTCATTCTCTGAAAAGTGCACGCCACGAATGAAGGGGCGGCTTCGCTTTCCTTTGACCCAAGTTTCAATGAATTTCGCATGAGCAGTTTGGTCAATTTCCCCGACGCGAACACGGACTTGGCGTTCGTTGGTGGTCAGCGGATGGGTTGCATCGCTCAGGCGAGGGAGTAAGGCCAAACGGTCCAGGACCTCAAGGGTGTACTTGCGCTCAATGCGGTCCCTAGGAAGCCGGGGTACTGCCCATGTGTCTCGGGCCCATGAAGTCCATCGCTCATCCTTCAATTCAAAGACAGGTACGCGACTCGACAATCCTTCACCATCTCGGCGGAGGTCTGACCGGGTAATGGGTCCGTGAATCATGAGGTTGGTTCGGTCACCGTCAGCGGTAATGCCCAAGACGACAACGCCTTGAGTCATGCCAGGGAACAGCAGGTTGGCCTCTTCGATGGCCCATACCTGTGTCCAGGCATGTTCCATGACCAACAGTTCTCGCAACGGATGTGATGATTGCTCACGCAACAAACTGTCCGGTGCAACCATTCGCAATCGGCCACCTTCTTCCAATATTTGCAAACTGCGCTCAATGAACAGTCGGTAGAGGTTAACGTTACCTCGCATGGTTGAGAAACGAGGTTTGTTGTTGTCTTGCAGAGCGCGAAGTTGTTCTCCAAGCTCCTTGCGAAGACGGCTTCCGTCTTCCATGCCTCGGAATCGGTCTTTGATTCGAAGCCAAGGAGGGTTGGTGAGGACCAAACGGGGTTGCTGTGACCACGGCCATTCACCTTGGAGCGCATCGCCTTGTTGTACGCCTTCGTCAAGGAGTGTTTCCATTTCTTTTCGGGAAATTTTCCCGGGAGTCTCCGGGCCGAAACTGACCAGTTCGTGTCGGATGGATTCGAGAAGAAGACGGGCCTTTGTGCTTTGAACGACCAAAGGATCGATGTCCAAAAGCTGGATGTTGCTGAAGAAACGACGGGTGTCATCTTTCTTAATTTCAGCATCTGCTTCGTCATGGGCATCAGCGTGACGGCGAATCAGACGTGCATGGAACAAACCGCCGCCAGTGGCGGTATCTGCTACAGGGAGTGGAATTCCGCTTAGGGTGCGACGGCCTTCTTCGACCGCTGCAGCTTCAGCTTCATTGTCCATTTCGTTTTCTTGAGATGCGACGGGTAGATTGAGTTGTTCGACGTGTTGTCTGAAGCCAGGTGGAAGGTTGCTCATGAGGAAATTTGATTGTTGAACGGGCTTCTTAGGATTGATGAGGGTTTCACGCATTTCAGATGCAATGACGGCGTCAGCCAAGCGAGGAGGAGTTGGGTGGGCGCCCCGGGGTGAGCGACCATCCGATTCAGCATCGTGCCGAGCCAAAAGATGGTCAAGCACATGGCCCGGGTCGGTGAGAAGATTTGCTGGAAGTGTCGGCCAATCTTCAGGTAGGAGTGCGGCAATAGGTTGGAACGATTTGAGGGACTGCTCCCATGTGCTGAGCCAGATGTCAATTTGTTTATTGCGATCTGCAAGACATCGATCTAGGCGCGCATACCATCCGCTGACTCCGTTTTGCATCATCCCCACCACTCCAAGCGGGTCGGCTTTCTATCTTTGAATGTGACTCTTACTGCAAGGCTCAAAATTTGTCGTTTTGTTCACAGAATCTTTGAAAAATTCTGATACCAATTCCAACCGTCTCCAACCCAATCAAGAAGAGAGGAAAGTTCCTCTTTACTGACCTCGCCAGCCTTTGCAATTGCCTTCAACGCTTTGATTTCTTTGGGGTCGTAGCTCCCATCGATTGCTGCAACAAACGCAGCATCTCTTAGAATAAAACGGATGAGCCCGTGCTCTAAATCCACGAGCGACTGCTCGAGCGGGACGGGGTGCTCAAATCCTGAGCGAATGTCCACTCTGACTTCGGGGTGGATCATACAACGTCCCATCATTGCTTCAATCACTGCAATTTCTTCCCTAACGAGTTCACCGTCGGCTGCAGCAATGTAGACCAAAACCTCGGCATACCTGCGCAATTCCTGTGGTGACCGATGGCTCAAACCATCAGGAAACATGGTTCATTCCTCAAGGTTATCCAAAATGTCGTAGCCCTCTTTCATCCACCTGTAGCCCTTTACGGTCCACTGAAGCAGCTGGTCTACGGCATCTTCCTTGAGGCCCAAGACCTCTGAAATGTCTTCGAGCGCATCGCGCTCATCTTCGTCGACGTTCCCATCAGCTGCAGCCATCATGACTGCGTCGCGCAGGGCGAGACGACCGGCTTCCCCGGACAAATTCTCCATGCACTCTTCGAGGGAGGGCGGGTTCCTCAAATCATCCCGGATCATTTCGCGCTGGTTGGGCGAAAGCAAGGCAGTTCCGAGGCGCTGTTCAAACATCGCCATCTCATCAATGGTCAATTCATCATCAATTCGTGCGATGTAAGCGAGGAGTCGCGCATAGGCAAACCGTTCTTCTCGGGGTAATTTGTGAACCGTATCAGGTAGCATCGGACAAGCACGAACGCTTCTTCCCCAAGAACTCAACGGTTGGGAACCCCCCCGTGAGGGCTATCTTCAAACCTCATCGCCATCACCGAGGCCTGTGGGTGCGAAGACCAAACCAGACGTCGTCATCTGGACCAACAAGGGTTGTGGTGCTTGCGTTCGTGCAAAGCAATTGTTTGCGAGCAAACAGGTGGAGGTTACCGAGCGCCGCCTCAAGAACTCACCTTCGGTTCAGCGTGCGTTCAGCATGGCGTCACGGGGTGCGAAAACTGTCCCACAAATTCTCATCGATGGTACTTTGGTCGGAGGGTTTGATCATCTCGTGATTCTTGAAAAATCAGGAGAACTGGACGTGATGCTTGGCCTATCGGATTCACTTCCCGAGAGAACGGCGTGGCAGAGGTTTCGTGCGTGGGCCGGGCTTGGCTAACATCCAAAGCAAGTCTTGAAAGACTTTGGAACATCCAGACAAATCATGGACCCCAGTATCAACGTGCTTGGAGGGCCACTCCAAACCTGCTCAAACGAACCGCTGACGGGCTGGTATCGGGACGGTTGTTGCAATACAGACTCCAACGACCGCGGCTCCCACACGGTATGCTGCGTCCTCAATGAAAACTTTCTTCAATTTGCAAAAGGCCAAGGAAATGACTTGATAACGCCCGCTCCAGAATTTAATTTTCCGGGGTTAAAGCCAGGCGACTCATGGTGTGTGTGTGCCCGAACATGGCTTGACGCAGTCAATGCTGGCCAAGCCTGCCCTATTGATTTAGAAGCCACCCATCAACATGCGCTTGAGGTCATCCCGCTTGGGGTTCTTGAGACTCATGCCGTTTGAGAATGAGACTCATCTTCCTTGTATTGGAAGACCAGAACTCGCATTGTAAGCCACACAATAAAGCCCCAAGCGAGCATGTTCAGAACCGATAACTCCCTCAGATTCGTCGGATACATACCCGATAGTTCTCCGATGGTAAAACTTGAACCAACGAGACTGATGACGTAGGTTGGAATTGAAGTTGCAAAAGTCCACTTGACGGGTTTCCTTGAATCAAAGGTGTAGGCGCGATGAACGAAATGGGCCATAACCCCAGTTAGCCCCCAAGCAGTGCCCCATAAGATGCGAACATCTATGTCCGACAGGACCATCAAAAACACTTCCCAGAGGATAAAAAATGCAAGACTGTTAACACTGCCTGCGATTCCAAACCTCAGCAAGGAGCCCCGTGGTGCAAGGCGAGATAAAAGGGATGATTCAACCATATCAATCGTCGTTGGTGACAACATCACTTGGTTTGCCAGTAAGGATGCTGCGCAACTGTGCATTATCGTGCTGAATCGCATCCATCAGTGCGTACTTGACGCCTAATTCTTCTGCCAGCACCCCGAGTGCCTGGCTGTCCTTTGGAAGGCACTTACCTCCAAAACCTCGATTTAGTCCGAAAATAGGGTCGAGGTGGGAGGGGCCAATAGGTTGCGCCTGCTCTGCCGTGATAATGTCTCGAATACCGTACCAATCCTCCCCCATGGCCTGACAGATATCGTACAGTTGGTTGGCGAAGGTTACCTTGACTGCGTAGAATGTGTTCTTGGTGTACTTGACCAATTCTGCTTGGGTCGGCGTCACATGAAACAATTGTTCCCTACGAAGCACTCCAGCTTTCTTGTGTTGCTCGAACACACGCTGAACAACATCTTCATGGTGGGAGCCGACAACTAAAATATCTTGATTGGCGAAATCTTCCAAGCGCTGACGCTCTACCAAAAATTCAGGCGAATAAGCGATTTTTAGATGGGGATAGCGATCGTGATAGAGCTGTGTTGTCCCGGGCACAACGGTGCTCTTGATGACGGCTGTGAAGCCTTCTGGTAGGGCGTCCAGAACTTCCTCAACAATTCTCGTATCACAGGCTCCAGTTACCGGGTGTGGAGGTGTCGGTACGGCGATGTATGCGAAATCAACATGGGCGATAACATCCTCAAGAGACGTCCCTCGTGCGGGGTCGTGAATGAAAAGTTCATGGGCATCTGAAAAGCAATGCTCAATGGCGCCCCCGACCATACCTGCTCCAATAATGCCAATTTTCACAACATCTCCTCCTTATCGGTGCGGCGTCGGGTCCAGCTTGCCTTCCTTAGCCATCATCGAGGCCTTTAGCAAGGTTTCCG
>JAQXEX010000004.1 GCA_029250625.1 Candidatus Poseidonia sp.
CATTTCCCCCCTTGAGGAACAACTCTGCTGGATGGTTCAAGCGCAGTCAGAACATGAAGTTCCACAAATCCAAGCCCACGTGGCGCGATGGATGGCTTGGTTGAACCGCACGAACCAATAACTCCCGTTTGATTCAAGTCCTCCCTTCCCTTGGGCGAGTTGAGGGAGTATTGTGTCAGGTCACATCACCGGTTTAGACTCACGAATGGTATTGGACAGTCGAGGGCAGCCGACCGTTGAAGTGGATTGTTATGTTGAAGGCGCTTTAATGGGTCGAGCAATCGTTCCATCCGGTGCTTCAACCGGCGCATACGAATCTCTTGAACTGCGTGACGGAGACGCAAGCAGGTACATGGGGAAGGGCGTAGAACAAGCAGTCCTTAACGTGAGGGAACTTCTCGAAGAAGCTCTTGTAGGCCTCCCAGTTGATGAGCAACGTATCATTGACGAAGTCATGCTTGAGCTCGATGGAACTCCCAATAAATCCAATATTGGCGCCAACGCCATGCTCGGAGCGTCAATGGCTTGCCTTCATGCAGGCGCGGCCTATCACGAACTTCCCTTGTGGAAATACGTTGGCGGCGTTGCAGGTGGACTCATGCCGGTACCCATGCTTAACATTCTCAACGGGGGGGCGCATGCTGCGTCCAATGTCGACGTACAAGAATTCATGGTCATGCCTCATGGATTTGACGATTTCAAGGAAGGACTCCGTGCCGGAGTTGAGACCTATCATGCGTTGAAGAAGGAACTCAAGAAAGATGGATTGCTTGGCGGTATTGGCGACGAAGGAGGCTTCGCACCAAATCTTCCATCCAACGAAGAGGGCCTCAAATACATGGTCCGAGCCATTGAAGGCGCTGGTTATTCAACAGAAGAAATTGGTATTGCGCTTGATGTTGCCTCCACAGAATTCCTCAAGGACGACGGTTACCACATGGAAGGTCGGGTTCTGTCCAGCGAAGAACTCTCTGACATGTACTCGGGTTGGATTGACGAATATCCAATTTTGTCAATAGAAGACGGATTTGGCGAAGATGATTGGGCGGGTTGGGCTGCTTTTACTAAAGCGAACGGCCATCGTGTCCAATCCGTTGGGGACGATTTATTCGTGACGCAATCACAACGTCTTTCTCAAGGAATTGAGTTGGGCGCAGCAAATGCAATGTTGGTGAAATTGAACCAAGTGGGCACGGTAACAGAGACGCTTGAGGCCATGGACATGGCGACGACTCACGGGTTCAACAATGTCGTTTCTCATCGCAGCGGCGAATCAGAAGATGTAACCATTGCAGACTTCGCAGTCGGTACTCGGGCAGGACAAATCAAAACTGGGGCTCCTGCACGTTCAGATCGAGTGGCAAAATATAACCAACTCCTCAGGATTGCAGAGGATGTACACGAATACCGCTCGCCCTTTGTTTGAGGAAAAAATACGGCCCTCTATAAAGGGGGAAAATTGGGTATTGGGTTATGATGCGCCTAAGAGTATTCATTTTGACAGCCAGCCTATTACTAGCCACTTTGCCGTTTAACGTCACTGCAGATGCAGCCGATGACATTCCGACCAACGCTACAAACAGCGGCGTCCACGATTCATTGGTCGCAGCGCTGGCGCATGCAGACCTTGTAACCACCCTACAGGGCAGTGGCCCGTTCACAGTCTTTGCCCCAACGGACGCAGCATTCGCTGCAGCCGGCATTGATCTTGCTGATTTTGACACCGATGAGGAAAATGCAACCCTCCGGGACATCCTCCTCTACCACGTGTACTCCGGTCAGGTCGAATCCTCCGCAGTTACCGACGGACTGAGCGTTGAGATGATCAACGGCGACGACGTCACCTTTTCCGTCGTCGACGGTGTAGTTTCAATTGAGGATGCTACAGTCACCACCCCCGACGTCTTGTCTTCAAACGGTGTGATTCACATCATCGATAAAGTCCTCACGCCCCCTGCAGACTTGGTTGACATTCCAGCCGTTGCAACCTCCACTGGAATCCACACGGCCCTCGTTGAAGCACTCATCCAAGCCGACCTCGTGACAACACTCCAAGGAACCGGACCGTTCACGGTGTTTGCGCCAACCGATGCAGCATTCTCAGCGGCAGGGATCGACCTTGCTACCTTTGACACGCCCGAAGAAATAGCGGCGTTGTCCGACATTCTTCTCTACCACGTTGTGGCCGGTGCAACATACTCAACCGACCTCGCCGACGGAACAACAACCGTCAGAGCCGTCAACGGAGACAATCTGGACCTCACCGTCTCAGCATCAGGCGTTACAGTGGGCGCTGGAAACGCCAACGTGACCATTGCTGACGTGGCAGCTTCAAACGGAGTAGTGCACGTCATCGACCAGGTATTGCTGCCTCCTGCTGGTGATATTTGTTACAACATGGTGTCTCATACTATTGTCGCAGGTGCCGACAAGGTTACGTGCAACTCCTACACGTATGTTGAAAACTTCTCCATGGGAACTCAAACCATTACCGGATGTTACAACACAGTCACGCACGCCGTGACCAACTTGACTTCCGCAGAATGCTCGGCCTACGCCTGGACTCCAGCCGTTAACCTAGCCATGACAGCAAGCGCAACCACCATCCACACCTCCCTCGTCGCAGCATTGACCAAGGCCAACTTGGTTGCAACCATCAGCGGAACAACCGATTACACCGTGTTTGCCCCATCGGATGCAGCCTTTGCCGCCGCTGGAATCAATCTTGACGATTTCACCACAGACGAGCAAATCGCAGCACTCGCGGACATTCTCCTCTACCACGTTGTAGCAGGAACGACCCTGTCAACCGACCTCACCGAAGGCATGACAACCGTCAGCGCTGCTAACGGCGATGACTTGCTGATTCATGTTGACAACGGTTCAGTCATGGTCGGTTCATCAATGGCCAACGTCACCTTAGCGGATGTGCCTGCCTCCAACGGTGTCATCCATGTGATTGACCAGGTCCTCACGCCACCGGCGAGCGTTGATCCGTTCGAAGGCGTTACCTGTGACGTGACCATCGGCATCGGCTCGACCGGATATGCGTTCTCTCCAGCAGTCGTTAACATCAACGTCGGTCAGACCGTCTGTTGGTCTTGGGAAGATGCGAGCATGCCACACAATGTCAAGGAGATTACAGGCAGCAAAGCCACAACCTTCGTTGAGAATGGAATTACATCTGGTGATGCTGCAACCACCGTTGCTTTCTCACACACCTTCACTGAAGACTCAACCTTCTACTACGCTTGTGAGCCGCACGTCGCCCTCAACATGTTCGGCGAAATCGTGGTCGGAGACGGCGGAGAAGAAGAAGCATCCTCGGACATGTCAGATGACGACAGCGAAGATACCCCAGGGTTCCTCATCACCACAGTTCTTGTCTCGATGATTGGCGCCCTTGTATTGATAGAGCGCCGCTCCAAGGGCGAGTGAAGCTGAGTATCGTGTCATGGAGCCGTGTATTCATTGGACTGGCCCTAACGCTGGTCGTTGTCACTGCTGTTTGGTCCTTGGTCATCGTCTCGTACGAGAGCGACCTTGGGACAGAAAACGCCATCTTAGTGGCTGAATACGACGCCGAAGCCACGAACGGATCAAGCGATGTTCTCGCGACACTCTCCTTTGACAAAGGCGGAGAACCCCTCCCCTGGTCTTCGCTCCAACTTCAGTTGGAAATAGGCCAGGAGGCATACGGCTGTACCTTTGGTAGCCAGTCAGCTGAGGCTGATGAAGCATCAAGGGTACAGCCCGCTTTGGGAGCAGACGGTCAAACCTTTTTGACGCAAATCGATGCAACCCGGGAAGAACAGTTCACCTTTGTCGACGTCCCAAATCAGGCATCTTCGAATGAAAGCGACTACACCCTTCGCTTTTCCAAGACCGATGTTCACCTGAATGACGGTGTACGATGGCAGTTCATTGAAGGGGAATCGATCGAAAACGACTTTGAACTTGACGACACGCAATTTGTCAATGCTACGGAAGAGCGGTTAGACTGGTACACATACGACCTCGCAGTTCATCGGGTCACTCCAAATGACGGCGTGTATGTTTTTGAACAGGACAATCAACGTTACAAGATTCAATTCTTGACTTACTACAACGACGCCGACGAAGCACGCTATCCAACCATGCTCGTTTCATCTCTCACCCCTGATACCTTTCCTGCATTGAACAATCCTGAACTCGTTTCCCCGTCCCCGTGCCTGATCATGTCTGAAGATATCGACAGGGTAAATTGGGATGCAGATGAAACAATAACACTCCGAGAAAACGGACTGAACATTTGTGAGGCGGATTGCAACTTCTCACTTGTTGCCACCTTTGAGGGGGTTACAGTACGAATTGTTCAAAGCGAAACTTCAGGTGCGTAGGCATACCATGCGTAAGCACATCATGCCCATGGCGATTCTCATCGTAACCCTCTTGGTTGTACGGCAAGTCTACCCTTATGTCTCCGGAGACGACCCAAGTTTGGTCGATGGCTATCGTGTTGAATCGGTCGCCCAAGGTTTGGGAGGCCCGACATGCCTGATTTGGGCTGACGATGTACATCTCCTCATTTGTGACAGAGACAGCGGGCAAATTATTGAGCTCAACATCACATCAGATGAACGAAGAACATTGCTTGATGGTCTCGACCGACCTCACGGTTTGCTTCTTAACAACGGCTCAGCATATGTCTCAGAAGCAGGCACACTCACAAAATACACCGTAGCCGATGACGGCCAATTCGTTAGCCCTCAACCTTTGGTTGAAGGAATAACAAGCAGCAATCACCAAACCAATGCGGTCAACCTTCTCCCCAATGGAACATTGGTCTGGCATAGCGGGTCCACATGCAACGTCTGCGAAGAAAAAGACGAACGCAATGCTGCTCTCTTGTGGGTTAATTCAACCACCGGAGACCATGGTGTGCTGGCGAGCGGTGTTCGCAACTCCTTTGACGGCGTATGGGTCGAGGGTTATGGCTATTTTTTCACGGACAACGGTAGAGATCTTGAGTTTGACCACCCTCCTGAAGAACTGAACGTCTTGATAGAAGGGGCAGCCTACGGTTGGCCTGATGATGACCCGGAGCACCCCGTTCCGGTTGGAACCGAAGCGCCAATTGGAACATGGACCCCACATACATCGATGAACGGGATCGATGCCCGACCAGTCCACTCAACCCTCCCTGGCCTCGAACCATCAGAAGGGTTTACTCTCTATGCAACCGTTTACGGGTCGTGGAATACTCTTCTTCCTCAGGGTCATGAAATAGTTCGCATTGACGTGAATCTTGAAGCCGACGGCACCTACACTTCAGAAATTACTCGTTTTGCCTGGGATGCAGGAACCCCGTTACCGTTGGTATTCCATCCCGATGGAACGTTGTATTACGCTACTTTTGGGAACAATGGCTCGTTGTACAAAATTGTAGAATCGTAACGAACCCATCCTTGAAACGTTCACTCGACGGGGCCAGCAAGGCGGTTTGCCGCCTCTTTCAGCGACTCGTCCGGTCTTCTTAGGGACCGGATGTACCTTGGAATCGTGTGTTCTGAGGACCGTAAATCATCAAGGTCCCCTACCCACTCAAGCGCTTCACGAGGAGGGCTCACCGCTGATTCGCGCCCGTGAACATCCCACACAGAACACCCATCTCCGTCAGAAGAGGCTGTTTGGAGGTACCATTCATCCTCAACCTCCCGCTCTACAGATTTCAGGTGATGACGTTGAACAAACCTGACGATACAGTCATCCACGATGTGTGCGATGTCCGCTTCGTTTAGCATCTCAAGGACTTCTTCATGCTCGGACCCAGGTTGAAACCATAGAAGGGGCATATCGGTCAGGGGGAACCGCACCATGAGTTCCAAAACTGCCTTCTTTGCACGTTCAGGGGCTAAGAAAAACACAACAATTCGTGGGACGATTCCTTCTTCGATTCGTGGCCGTATTGGCCTTCCAAGAATACTCCCTCCAGCATCGTTGGGATGGATGGGAACAAGCCTCCAGCCCTTGCCGTCCAAATCATGGATGGCACGATGAGCGGGACGTTGTTCGTTCATTCCAGCGCCCAAGATATGGATGCTTTGTGAATCTCGAACGGTATCGTAAATCGCTGGATGGGAATCTCTCAGCACAAGGTTTCCTTGGGGCTCGTCCTTTTGAATGAATGTTCATAGGCTAAGAAAACAGGAATATAAAAGCAAACGGGAGTAATTTGTTCCATGACAAAGTCATATCTGCTGATTGGTGGGAGCAGTGATATTGCACAAATTCTCGCAAAGGAATTGATTGATTCAGGGCATCTCGTCACCCTTTTAGCCCGCGACGTTGAACGCATTGCTCACCTCAAGGACCTGGGCGCCGACGTCATCGAAGGTGACGCCCTTGACGAATCAATTGTATCTGCTGCAGTGGACCATGCAAAGGGGCGGTCGGAAGAAGGGCTAGCCGGTGCTGCCCACTTGGTCGGTTCAATCGCTTTACGCCCACCTCACGCTACGAAGTTGGAAGATTTTGAGGCAGTGATTCAAACCAATTTGGTGTCCGCATTCCTCATGCTGAAATTGGTAGGCAAATCCATGCTCCGAAGTGGAACCGGGCGAATGGTGTTTACTTCAAGCGTCGCAGGGAGTTACGGTCTCACCAATCATGAGGCGATTTCAGCCGCAAAAGGGGGTCTTGAAGCCATGGTTCGTTCAGCGGCCTCAACCTATGCTCAGCGCGGCATTCGTGTCAATGCAGTCGCCCCTGGGCTTACCGAAACCAGACTGGGGGCATCGGTTCTACGCTCGGATGCAATCCGGGAAGCCTCTGTAGGAATGATTCCACTGAAACGGATTAATGAGCCCGATGAGGTAGCGCAAAGCATGTATTGGCTGCTTACCAACGCTCCAGACAACATCACCGGCCAGATCATTCATTTGGACGGCGGCATGTCCAACATACGGGGCTGAAAAGATGAGGGTCGCAGTGGTCGGTGCAGGAATTGCAGGACTCGCTGTTGCCGTAGGTCTTGAGAACGCTGGTCACGATGTAACCGTTTACGAAGCTACAGATTGCGTAGGTGGCCGAATGAGCACCGTCGCTTGCGGGGATTACCCCATCGACGTTGGATTTCATGTTCTTCACACGGCATACCCAACGGTGAAGCGATGGATTGACCTCGACAAATTGGACGCCAAACCGATGGACCCTTGCACGGTATCAATCGACCCTCGTTCGGGTAGAAAACGGCTCATGGGGGATGCATTAAAGGCCCCTCGGTATCTGTTACCAACGTTGAAAGCTGTGGGAATTCGGGACGGCCTGAGGTTTTTCAAATGGAGGATGCAAACATCCTCAAAAGACCTTGAACGCCCGATGGACCGCATCGCACCAAACATTTCAACCGGTTTACAACAGCGCCGATTTCGCCCCTCTACTCAGCGCGTGCTCAAGCCACTCTTTGCAGGAATCACTCTTGACCCCACGCTTTCTGAACGCTTTTCATTTGCAGATTTCACATGGGGTGCGATGGCTCACGGCAAGATGGTCGTTCCCAAGAAAGGCATTGCTGCAGTACCTCAACAACTTGCACAACGGCTCATTAAAACAACACTTCTTCTCAATATGAAGGTGGAGTCTGTATCCCAACACACCGTTGTGGCTAACGGTGAACGCCTTGAATTTGACCGGGTGATTCTCGCCACGCCTCAGCACGTCGCAGCCGAACTCCTTCCTGGATACTCAACTGAACATCAAACTGTAGAACGGCTTACCAGCACCTTGGTGTTTTCAACTCCTAGTCCACCGTTTCGACAGGCGCGACTGTTGCTCAATGAACGGTGGGGTGAACAAGGCCACAAGGTTCTGCACGTGCATGTCCCAACCAACCTGCATCCCTCTTCAACGGGCCGACATCTGGTTACCGCCACCCTTGTAGGCGAAGACGCCACCAATCCTTCCAACGAAGAAATTCAACATGAACTCAAGTCTTGGTTCGGCCAAGGGGTTCAATCCTGGAATCATGTTGTGACAACAACCGTACGTCACGCCCTCCCTCACATGGACCCTAATCACCATGCGCGCTTCCTACCTGATGCAGAAGTTGACGGCGTCTTCCTCATTGGAGACCATCGATCTCATCCCTCGGTTCAGGGCGCGCTTGCTAGCGCAGAACGTCTCCTGGAACGATTTAAAATTCCTTTACCAACAAAGGTGATGACATGACATGGCACAACGCGATAAAATCAAAACGCCTGAAAGAAGGTAAGAAAAAAATGCTGACCGTCAAAGGAAAATTGCTCATGGTCACGCGGCAACCCGAAGGCCTCCACGCAACAGAAGCATTGTGCAGGCACATGCGCTGGCCGCTGGCTTACGGTGGCAAAATCAAGGACGGTTGCATTCGTTGCCCTCTCCATCAAACAACGCATCGCCTTGAAGATGGAGCCTTAGAGGAATGGTCACCGTTCCCCCTCATCCCCTCATACGGGCGACTCATTGGAAAATTATCCAAACCGAAGGAATTGAAGATTTATCCCATTCGTGAACTTGACGGGTACGTCCAAGTTGATTTGGCATGAAGCCATGAATCAAGCTCTGTTCTCAAGCCATTCTCTAAGCCTTCTAACACCCTCATGGATGTTCTCGATAGAGGTTGCGTAACTGACTCGAATGAGCCCCTCTCCACCTTGCATTAGCGAGCCAGGTATGACCTGAACGGCGGCCTCTTCCAAAGCCTTGGTAGCAAATTCCATGTCAGTCATGCCGGTACCTGTCACGTCACAAAGAATGTAAAACGCTCCTTCTGGCTTAGGAACGACGATCCCCGGTAGGGATGAAAAAGCCTCATGAGCGACCGTTCTTCTGGCTCTGAAGGAATCGTTCATGATTTCGACCTCTTCTGTTAGCCCCAAGGCGATTTCTGCCGCTGGCATGAGAAACGTAGCGACGTGAGTCGCAGAACTGACGTTGATTTTTTTCACGCCGTCCATGACTCGAGCCGATGCAGTAATCCAACCAAGGCGCCAGCCGGTCATGGCCCATCCTTTTGACCATCCCCCTATGGTGACGGTTCGTTCAGCACCGCCTTCAAATTCACACGGCGAGGTGTACCCTCCATCGCTCCAAACCAACGTTGAGTAAATCATGTCGTCAAGAATCCATAAATCATGCTCTACCGCCATCTGAACAATGGCTTTGGTTTCTTCATGCGTGTAAACTGCACCCGTAGGGTTGTTTGGTGAATTAAGGATGATTGCCTTGGTTTTTGGAGTGATGTGTGCCCGGAGGATGTCAAGGTCAGGATGGTAGTCTTCTCGTTTCACTGGGACGTGAACGGGGATTCCTCCGATGAGGCGAATCATTCCGTCATACGATGGCCATGCAGGTGAAAGGAGAAGCACCTCATCTCCTGCCCCAATGGTCGCCATCATCCCATAGAGCAGGGCTTGTTTGCAGCCAGGAGTCACCACAACATCATTGGCGTTGGTATGGATGTTGAATTTTTTTAGATGTTCGGCAACGGCGAGGCACAATGTTTCGCTTCCTTGAGGGCGTGTGTAGGTGGTTTCTCCACGGTCAAGTGCGGCCTTAGCAGCATCAACGACTGGCAGTGGGGTGTCAAAATCGGGTTGTCCAACCGTAAACCGAACAACTTCAGGGCCGGGGGGTGCAAGAAATGCAGCAAAACCCGAGCCAACAAGGTCCAATTTTGGATTAAGTTCAGGCATGTGCGCATCCTCCCGTTAGCCGGTCTGTGTTGCTTCGGGTTGCCCATTTGGCTTTCAACTCTCGCATTATAAAATAGCATTTTGATTGATTTTGGAGCACAGGCTGGGATTTGAACCCAGGTAAGAGGATTTGCAATCCCCGACGTAACCGCTCCGACACCCGTGCTTTAATCACGCCAGCGGCAGGTCCTATTTCAACGCGTCTTCGCTCCTTTGTTTACTTTTGATTCAGAATCTGCTTGGGGGTCCGGCAGGAGATTTGTTTAAGCCCTCAATTCCTTTCCAAAGAACATGAACGACGAAGGTGGGGCGTCTGATGGACCCAAAGAAAAACCATTTTTTGACATCGAAGAAGAACGTTCAGACAGTACATCGCAGCAACCTCCACTTTCTGGGATGGTAATGGGTCAAGTTTCTAATCAATCAGCGCCACAGGTGGCATCACATTTTGGGGCAGCACAATCCTCACTAGGGGCATCACAACTCTCTGGGCAAGTCAATACCTTTGCTCATGGTGGCCAGCAGTTTGCTCAACTCCAACCCCCAAAAGCCGGATTTCGATGGCCACAATTTTTACTCGGCATGGTAGTTCCATGGATCGTCATCATCGGCTCAACACTCCTTACAGCATTCCTTGAGGATGACTACAACGATGAGTGGGAAGATTTCTACCGATATGAGACCTATTCAATGACCGCGGACAGTGACGGTTGGTTCGTTCAGTCCGTTTCTATTTCTGAGGGAGAACGACTTGAACATGTGTTTAGCTGCTGTTTCACTGACAGCACAACCACGGCAGAAATCTACTCCACCTGGGGCTATGATTATGGATACGAGGATGACACTGTTATTGTTGAGGTATATGAAAATCAATCAGCCAACCAATATGAAGAGAACGTTATCGGTAATTACACGAGGGGAAACCAGACAATTTGGTTTAAGTTGTCACAGATTGAAGCCGAGGAAATCTCGATTGAGGTCAGCATCTATGATTATGAAGCTTCAGAAGCGTCCTATCAGGGCAACCAAGGTTTCGGAGAGATGCTGTTCTGTCTCCTGCCGTTTGCGTATATAGGCGGCCTCATTGCTGCTTTTGTAAAAGGAAATAACGCCTTAGGGATCGGCCTTCTTTCTGCAATCCCGGCAGCGGTCATCTTCTTCCCACTCCTTTTCGTATTGTTGTTGTTCGCCTTCGGTTTCTAGGTGTTTTCATTGGTCCAAGAAGAATTGAACCACCGAGTAGGGCTGCCAGAAGAGCCCTATTTCGCAACCCGCTATGAGATATTGCGTGAACCATTGGACATGCCACTTGGGAGCGAACGTTTGAGTGACGACGATGAGGCAGTCCACGCGTGGATTGAATCAGGAGAACAGGTCCTGTGTGTGGGGCGAGCTCACATTATCCCGGTATCTTCAGACGGCTCCGGTGCAGACCACAAAGGGCCCGATGCCCCAACCTGCCCCGCCTTTGGGCCATTGGCGACTTTGTCTGCGCAACGTCCTGCGTTTCAAATACGACAGATGGGGACACTCCCACAGCATCAACGCAACGGTTTTGCGGGGCAAGTGTTGGCGGAACTTGAACGTATTATGGTGGAGGATTTCGGTTCAAAAACCGGTTTCTTACAAGCCAGGATCCATGCTGTGCCGTTTTACAAATCGCAAGGATGGTTCGTTATCGACGAGCCGTATGAGATTGCGGGAATTGGGCCTCATTACTCTATGAGTAAGAAATTTTCATGATTGAGAGTTCATATATGCTTACTTAACATACTCATTAACAGGCATCGTTCCACGATTGGCTCATTAATAAAATAAAAACGAGTGAAAGCGTAAAATAAAAACGAATTTGCCCCGAAAAGAGGGACATAAATGAAATTTAAGCAAAACACATTGACAAAACAAAGAAAAGCAACGAGCACCCCCCTCAATAACATGAAAGGTTCTCGTTCATCACAAGACGCCGAGATTCCAGAATCAGATTTCGAATATTATCTGAGCAATAAATACAGAAGAAACGCGGATAAACAGCTTTATTTTGAAAAATTATTGGATGCGTTTCGAACACTTTCCGAAGAAGCCCCCGAAGTTTTTGACTCAATTGCTCCGGAAATGCTTCAACGAAGCATATGGAGCTGGAGGGGCGCCGACCCACTTTTATCTAAAAAATTCAACAACTGGATTCTTGGAGACTACCAATGGACTCCATTCAATGAAATTTTACCAAATGAACCAGCCTATGCCGACCAGAGTGACATTCTTCCTTTGAATCCAGAAACACTCAGCAAAGCCCAACAAGACTTCCTCGGGGTATTATCCGAGCGTTTTTATGGCGATCCACATCGATGGGACGCTACAACTCGAGACCAATTCATCATCCTGGGTCTTCTCGCAATGGCCGGTGGAGGGGGTGTCCGCCAAGGGAAACTGATCCATTCACTCGGAATGGGCCTTTCAGAAGAAGGCGTCAAGGGCTCAAACACGGTTCGTGCGGCTAAAATAGCCCTTTCTCGACTTGCAAACCCCTATGGAATCAAACTGTTCGCTCCCGCAACAGGCCATGGAGGAGAACGCCTCCACTCGTTTTCTGATGTAGATCTTGCAGAAACGGTTCTACGTTATGTTCTCCATCACCAAGCATCATTGCTTTTGCCCTCTGCTCCCGAGATGCCTTCGAATTATTGATTCTCTCAGAGTGTGGAGGATACATCCCAACGCGCCTTTCATATAGGGTTGGGCTGTTCTGTAGATTAGAGGGAACACTGGGTTCCCTATGAACTGCCCGTGAAAAACGATGAATACGGAGGATTTGAACAAGCAACAATGTAAGGGAACCACACAGAAGACCGATGCTCGGTTTTCGCTTGCCTGCGAGCCAGCGCAAGAATCATCCCTTACATTTTTCTTGGATACTTTATCCAACCAGTGCGTAGCATCGTGCACATCCCAAATTGAACTGCCCACAACGTGCGCATTCGATTTGGATAGAGAGAACAGCGGGTTCTCTGTGTAAAAACAACCAAAATAAAAGGAAAGTGAAAAACATGAAAACGAAAATGATGAGCGTGCTAATATCTTTGTTCCTTGCCCTATCTGCTGTTTCAGCAGTTTCAGGCGACGGTTCAGATCCCCTAAACCCCTCAGACGGCGGCGCCGACTGGGATGGCGACGGTTTGACGAATGCAGAGGAACAAACACAAGGCACCAATATGAACAATGCAGACAGCGATGGCGACGGTCTCCCCGATGGTTGGGAGGTTGCTAACGGATTGAACCCCACAAACGGCGGTGACGGAAACGCAGACCCTGATGGAGATGGCTTGACCAACTCCCAAGAGTATGCAAAGGGTACCAACCCTAACAACTCCGACACTGACGGTGACGGCAAGTCCGATGCAACCGACCAATTCCCGAACGACCCCAACGATGGTGAATACTCCGACTCTGATGGTGACGGTATTCCTGATGCTTACGATCCTGACTTTACCGAGTCAGGAGCAGGCACAGGTAACGGCGGCACCGAAGGCGGTGGCGAATCCGAAGCTGGTGGTCAAGGAGAAGGCGAAGGTCAAGGACAAGGTCAAGGACAGGGTCAAGGACAAGGTCAAGGACAAGGTCAAGGACAAGGTCAAGGACAAGGTCAAGGACAGGGTCAAGGACAAGGTCAAGGACAAGGTCAAGGACAAGGTCAAGGACAGGGTCAAGGACAAGG
>JAQXEX010000005.1 GCA_029250625.1 Candidatus Poseidonia sp.
CCATCAGAGTCCGCATCATAATCTACACTTGATGCGACAATGGCTTGTTCAATCACAACATCCACAACAGGCCGGTCGTATTGTCCGACTGCGACTTGGCTGATGGCGTCAACCACTGAGGTGCCATCAACAACTTTTCCAAATACAGTGTGGACGCCATCCAAATGATTTTGTGAAGAATCATCAACAATAAAGAATTGAGAGCCACCAGTATTTGCGGCACTTGTCTTTGCCATAGAAAGCACATAAGGCGAATGACTCAATCCATTGTTTGCTTCATCGGGCAAAGTGTATGAACTCTCAGAGCAATCACTTGGAGAAGCAGCTGCTTGTCCATTGCAATATCCGTTAAACTTGACAGCATGGCCTCCAGTTCCATCCGAGTTCGTAAAATCACCACCTTGAATCATGAAGTTATCGATGACTCGGTGGAAGATGGTGCTGTCATAGCAACCCATGATGCTCAAGAGTGCGAAGTTCTCTGCATGGATTGGGGCAGCAGAGTAATTCAGTTCAAATGTGATGTTTCCAAGATTGTTGCCCATTTGGAATTGAATGTATTGTGCGGTCGTTGTAGCATTGGTGATGCAGCCATTTGCGGTGTAATTATGTCCAAAGTCAAACAATGTGTTGGCTGATGCAGATGCTGAGTTGGGCGGCGGAACATCGTTCATTGCAGTTACAGTTGCAGTGGTTGTAATGCTGCGTATGGAATCAGGCTCAACTCCAGCATCCCATGCGACGCTGACATTGAACGTGTCCGTTTGACCAGCAGAGACGTTGAGATAGGCTGGAGCGTCAACTTCGAGCCCGTCTCCAGTGATTCCGATGCTGATGTTTTCAGTGTATGATGTTGGGTTTGAAACCGTACACTCAAAGGATTCGTTTCCTCCAGCAAGAGGGTCCGTGGGCATGTATGACTCTGTGCATTCAAGTGATACAGCTGCCCCAGTCATTTGCGCATTTGCATTCATGGGGAGGCTCAGTAGCGATAGGCAAAAGAGAATTGTCAGAATTCTGCGCATGTTAAGACCAGGCCTGAAGGCTACAAAGTACTTTCTCAAGCGGTCATTCAAGGATTGGTGGAGCGATGACCTCAAACGAGACCGTTGTTTCCACAAACCCATGGGGCTTGAGATGATTGGACTTCTTGTCCACGTCCCGACCCTTGAGTATCTCATGAATCGCTCGTGGGCCGAACTCTCGGAAGGAATGGATTCCGGAAGTTTCCGAGATGTTCGTCCGGAACAGGACTCCGAACTGACCAACAGTTTTGCAATTGATGCAGAGGCCGAATTGTTGGATTGGATGGATGAACAAAACATCGGTGAAGGCCTCTCAGTGCGCGATGCGCTTTCATCGTGTCAAGACGGTGAAGAAGGACTTCTTTTACTCATGAAGTGGGCCAGTCCCGGTCAATGGGAAGTTTGGGAAGGACGGGCATTCCTCTACCTGGAAGAAGCTCTTCGCGCTGACGTTGCTGACATTCATGAACTGTATACCCGACACATTTGGGAGATGGTTCATGCTAATCTCAAGGGCATATCCGCTGATGAGTATGCCGAACGGGTCGTCCTCAATTGGATGGCAAGAAGAAAGGCTCTTGGTGAATCGATTGATGAAAAGGACGCCCCTAAAATCGTCCCAACATTTCAAGCCCATAACCGTGCATCGAAGGCCCTGGTCTACGCTGTAAATCGGGCGGCTGACGATAGCGATTTAGAATGGGTTTTGGGACGGGAACATCTTGAAGCTACAAAATGGGGCTACGGGGATTGGAATCTCGCATCCTATCTCCATTCATCCTAAGCGTGGGGTTCAAAATCCATGCGCGGAACCGCCAACTGATGTCCGACGAATTGTCTGAAGAATCACCGGTCGACGAAACCGAAGTGGAACCCCTATCCCCACCAACAATGGAAGACGAAACTTCCAATCCATCCTCAGAAGAAGATGTAGATCTTGAAGAAGAGCGAGACCCCCTTGAAGTTGCTCTTGAGCGTGCCGAATTCGCTGAGAAAGAAATTGCATACAAAGATGCGGAAATCCAAAATGTTCGAAAGCGAATGATGGGCGAAAAAGCCGAATTGATTCAATACGGTGGAATGGGTCTTGCCCGTAGAATGCTGACCATTCTTGGGGATGTTGACCGTGCGATGGCCGGCATTGAAGCAGATGACGATAGTCCGGTTGCACAAGGCTTGCGCTTGTTACGAAACAAAATGTGGCATGAACTGCAATCGGACGGGGTCGTTCTTATCGACGCTAAGGATGCCTCCTTTGATCCTGCCAAAATGGAAGCCATAACGACAATACCTTCTTCTGAGAACTATCCGACAGGAACGGTAGTTGATGTTCTGGAACAGGGTTATCTGTACAAATCTAAAGTCATACTCGCAGCCCGAGTCGTTGTTGCTTCGGATTGAATTATCCAGCGTGTACGCCGGTATCAAACGTGGAACAACGGAACATTGCATCGTTGTCAATCAACCACTCAATCACCGATGGTGGGACGCTCGTTTTCAAGACTTCACGAGCAGCATCGTCATCAAAAACCGTTGAAAGCATGCGGATGGTTTGACGCACACGCCAGCCCTCAAGTGTTTCTCGTTGAGACAAGTCGACCCGTTCAATGTTCCATCCGCTCGCCTCGTAGAGGTCTGCAGTTGGCTCATCAGAGGTGACCAGAACTCCCTTTCCGTGCATCTTCGTTGCATGATCAACCCAATTCGGTGGGTCGTTGATGTCTTCAATGCCCACCACTTCCAAAGCGATGTGTTCTTGTTCAGCCCACGTTCGAATCATCGCTTCACGTTCGCCAACGGTCCATGGGTTCCTTGCTTCCCATTCGGCTTGTGCTGAGCCGATGGCAACCACCACTTCCCCATCAGCGCCGGCATGCTTTGCTGCGGCTTTGACGAGGGATGCATGCCCAAGATGGAACGGTTGAAATCGTCCCAATACGATGCATCGTGTCATGGCGTTCACTCACTGAAAATAGGATCTCACATCAACTTCTTGAAGTTCTGCTCCGAAGTCAGCAAAACATGCGAGCATACGGATGCAGCCCTCAACCATTTCTTCAACGGGCGTTTCTCCCATTGACCCCACACGGAACATCTTGCCTTTGAGGTGGTCTTGAGCACCGATGACTTGAGTGTGATACTTGTCCTTGAGTGCCGAACGCCAAGAGTCGTCAATTCCTTCGGGATACATGATTGCAGTGACTGTATTGCTACGCTGACCTTCATCGGCAAGAAGCACAAAGCCAAGGTCTGAAAACAAATTCCGAACACCTTTAGCCAAATGTTCACAACGGTTCCAACGCTCTTCATTGGTTTCCTCTTTCAGGATTCCAAGGGCGGCGGACCAACCCATGGCCAAGTTGATTGCAGGAGTCCATGGTGTTTGGTCGTCGTCTCCCTTCTTGAGAGCCGCCATCATATCGAGATAATACCTGGGGTTCGTGTCATTTTGTGCATGAATTGCATTCATGCGCTCAACGCAATGAGGGCTGACGGCAACAGCTGCGATGCCTGATGGTCCTGCTGTACACTTTTGTGCTCCCATCACTACTGCTTCCGCTTTCCATTCTGCTGGATGAACGGGCATGCCGCCTACCGAGGTGATTCCGTCAAGGATGAATGATGTTTCATGACGAGCACACATCTCTGCGATCGCTGCGGCATCTTGAGTGATTCCAGTACTGGTTTCGTTGTGACAAATCAAGACTGCTTCGTAGCACTTGCGTTCCAATTGCTGTTCCAATTCGTACAGGTCAAAGGAACGCCCCCATTCGTATTTGAGGTGCTTCACATTGCAGAATTGTTCACAAATTTGAGCGACACGTTCACCGAACTTACCGTTGGTCGGAACGAGCACCAAGTCGTTTTGGCGGAAGCGGTTTGCAATCACCATTTCCATGGCTGCAGTCCCACTTCCAGACACGACAACAACCTTGTATCCGTCTTCACCGGTCCAAGATTGATGCTTCATTTCAGATGACGATGGACTGAGGTTAAACGCATAGCGAAGGCCCGAATTCAAGCCCGCCATCACCTGTCGGAATTCAGGGCCCCGAGCCGTCATTACCGGCGTAGCCATGGCTTGTAGACAAGCGTCATTCATTCGCACTGGGCCGGGGACAAGAAAGCAGTCGCCACTGTGGGACATGATTCAATGGCGTGCTTGACGGTTCTTGAACTGAATTGTGCATTCACCTACTCACGACTTGTTTTCCACACAAGGCGTTGGACTGATAGGGAAGAGGTGTTAGGGGCAACCATGCTCAGTGTTGGCTTGGCCATGCTCCAAGGCGCTCGCCATGAGCATGCAGAAGCATTACGAGGGGCAGCAGGCGAGTTGGGGCTTGAACTGAACATCGTAGAATGCCGGCGCGCATCGCACGTAAGTTCAGACTTGGACGCATTGATTCTACCGGGAGGTGAATCCACAACCATGCGAATCGCCAGTCAACATGAATCCCTTCTTGAGGCACTCTTTGACTGGATGAACAACCATCCTAGCCGGCCGGTATTGGGTACCTGTGCGGGAGCGATTTTGATGGCTTCACCCGGCGAAGAACGAGCACCGTTCTTGCAAGCATCCATTGAACGAAACGGATGGGGCCGGCAACGTCAATCGTTTGAGTCAACGGTTGATGTGATCCTCGATACTCCTCAAGGCGATGCCTGTGATGTCGCTCCTGCAGACCGGGACATGTTTGCTCATCAGCCACTGGAAATGCAATCACAGGCCGCTCAGTCTGTAAACGAGGGATTTCCAGGTGTCTTCATTCGGGCACCAAGGTTCGTAGCAGATGGCCTGTCGTGTACTCCGGTTGCTATGCTTGGAGATGAAATCGTTGGCGTTCTTGACGGCATGCGATTGGGTCTAACCTTCCATCCTGAATTAACATTGGACCGACGGTTTCATCGGTGGTTGCTCTCTCAGGCACAACATACCAAGGAGGGCCAATGATGCGAAGTCTACCTATGGCTACCGAGATTTTACCCGCCGAAGACGGTGAAGCAGAAGGTTGCATTCAATGTCAACAGGGAAGTAAATTGGTTCTCTTTGTGACTGGAAAATGCCACTGGGGTTGCGATTATTGCCCGTTATCTGAAAACCGCCGTGAGACTCCCGATATGTTTGCGAACGAACGCCGTTGCACCTCATGGAGTGAAGTCATTGAGGAAGGACAAGCGATGGAAGCAACCGGTACCGGAATCACAGGTGGCGACCCGATGCTGGATTTGGAGAAAACCCTTGAAGCCGTGCGTCAATTGAAGGCTGCATTTGGTCCTGAACATCACATCCATGTCTACACGTCAATTCCCTTTGACCCCCTACGTGCAAAGGATTTTGGCGATGCCGGATTGGATGAAATCCGATTTCATTTATTGAGCGGAACGACGGAAAAATACCGTGCTACCATGGAGGCATGCAGCGAACACAACATCACGGTTGGTGTTGAGTTGCCGTGTGAGCCCGATAACGAGGAAGGGCTATTTGCTCTTCTTGATGAACTCGAAACCGTTCCGGTGGAATTTCTCAATCTGAATGAATTGGAAATCACCGTTGGCAATCAAGAGAACATGGACGTAAGAGGATTCAACCTCAGTGGAGGCATCACGGCAGCAGCGGAAGGCTCAGCAGAACTTGCTTTGCGTTTGAAAGAAGCTGCCCAAGAGAAGTCGTATCACTTGAAGTTCTGTACTGCAAAATACAAGGATGCAGGTCAACTTAGAAACCGGTTCAAGCGCCGAGGTCAAGCGACCCTGCGTCCTTACGAAGTGCTGAGTGATGATGATACCATCCTGTTCGGGGCCATCCCAGCAAAACTTCAGGATGCCCACGATGACATCAGTGAACTCAAGGAAGAATTGGGGATTGCAGATGGATGGATTCGCTACGATGGAGCAACACAACGCATCGAACTACCGCTCACCCTCGCAGAGGAACTTGCAGAGGTGCTGGAGGTGCCCGTGATGCTGGTTGAAGTTCATCCAACACACGAGCGTCTTGAAGTTGGACTGGTTCATCTCAACCAGCACCGTTGAGCACAGTATGGCTTAAACCCGTGAGGCGGGTGGGCGATTTACCTAGGGCTCGTGGTCTAGGGGTTATGATGCCGCCTTCACATGGCGAAGATCGAGAGTTCGATTCTCTCCGAGCCCACCAATAGATTACAAGTCTACGCAATTGTATTGAAAAACTCAAGTGGGCTACATTATTGAACGACCGGCTCCCAGTGGCTCCCATGGGGTTCCTTGACCAGGTTGATTTCGGCGTCTTCAAGGAGAAAACGACCTGGCAGGCATTTGGGGTTGCCTTGGTGATGTTTGCAACCATTTCCTTCGCTGCTCTATCCATGTTTGACAGCATGGATGAATTGTTTCAATCGGACGCCGAACCAGCTCCAATTCCAAACATCGTCTTTGAGTCTCTCAATCGTTCGGATATCGATGCAGGGGTGACCAATGAAACAGGTTTCATCAATCTTGACGAACACCGAGGCAGTGTCATTATCTTGGACCTCATGGCTCGTGATTGCAGCAATTGTCACGCAGTGCAAGCCCATATTGAAGCCAACATGGACGATTGGCAGCGCAGTGCGGATGAAAACAATACTTCTCTCAAAATCTTCGCCTACGGTGCATGGTACGGTGAATCGCTCGAATACCTCAATGAAAGCAAGAAATCCTACACTGTTCCATTGTATCCTACTGGCCTTGGTTCGGAAAACGCAGCAGTTTTTGAGGACGGGACCACAACCGACCCTGTACGCCTTTTCACAACCAAGGGTGCAGGGCAAATTCCTGTGGTCATGGTCATTGACGAGGACGGATACATCATCGCTCAGCAACCAACTGGCACACCTGCGGACAAATGGTCCTCTTTTGATGGAACATTGATGACTGCGCTCTCCAGTGATGTGACTGAAACATTTGATTCCAGAATCGGTTGGGAAGAGCCTGAAACATCGATTGTCGCCGTCTTTGTCCTTGGAATGATTCTCTCCATTCTCGTGTATTTCTCGCCGTGTGCGTTCCCTGTTTTACCAGGATTCATTTCTTACTACCTTTCGCTAGGTGCCCGAGAAGATGAATTAATCGAGCAAGGCAAATTAAAAACAGGAATGCCGAGTTCTTTCAATATTGGAATTCTTTCTGGCCTTGGTATGTGGACATTCTTTGGTTTCATTGGAATACTTGCACTGCTTATGGGTGAATTTTTCGCCTCGTCTGGCATCATTCATACCATCGCAATTTTCGTCGCCATTTTACTGATTGTTCTTGGATCAATGATGCTCCTCGGAGTGACCTCACACGTGATGGGATTTGTCCAAAAATGGGTCGACAAATACAGTACCACTGAGATGGATGAAACCTTCACGCCTCGGCGCAATATGTACCTCTACGGTATTGGATATGCAGCCGCATCCATCGATTGTACAGCAGCAGCAGTTCTTCCTTTCGTCATCTTCCTCGGAACCTTGGGCACCACAGCGATTGCCTTTGGTGTGGCCGGTTTGATGGTTGGCTTGCTGGTGCTCATGGTTGCCGTAACCATGCTTGTGGGCATGGGCCGTCAAGTGATGATCAACTTCCTGCGCAGGGCAACCGGCATGATCAAAATGGTAGGCTCTTGGATGATGATTATGGCTGGAATCGGCCTCACCATTTACCTTACAAGTCCCCAAACGGTCAATGTTCTGTTTGGTTAAGTTTAGGTTGACACAGGTAAAACCACACCAGCAGTGCAAAAACGCACCCTGTGATTGCATCAAAAATGTAGTGCTGCTTGATTCCCATGGTCGATAGGGCCAGAAGGCCCCATCCAATGCTCAGGATAATTGAATGAGCGTTGGTCCATTTCCCATCCTGTATCATCCACCGACGAATGACAAGGGCGATGAGAAGGCTTTGGAACACGTGGAGCGAGGGCCACGAATTGAACGGAGGGTCGGCATTGTAGAGGGATTCCAAAAACGGGTCAAAGATTCCTCCATCCAAGGTTACATGATCACGCAGGCTGACTTTTACTGGGACAGCAATGAACACCAGACAAGCCAGCCACGTTGCGAGTGTAAGGTACACGTGGAATACGAAGCCCTCAATACGTCGTGTTCCGTCTCCTGAACCGAACCATGCAACAACGGGGAAGTAAAGGTAGAATGAGAAGTAAAATACGATGGTCCAAGGCATGTAAGGAATCATGCCGTCGATGTAATGTTCAGGACTGAAGAGGGACACACCCCGCCACGCTGCAATTTGGTTCGTGACAACGTACGGTATGGCGGCTGTAAAAAGATAGATGCAAAGTAGAAACAGAGCCGTTCTCGGGCGTGACCAAGAGAGATAATGTGGACACCAACGGTCCAAAAAAACCCCCGAACTTAGAGTTCCCTCTTCTGTCACGGTCTCACCCTTGTTGTCATGCTCCACAGTGTGGGCAAACGTTCCATTCAGGTTGGACAATTTGCTGACATGCTGGACAAGGATGTGGGACGGCAGGGGGTGCTTGTCCACCCTGTTGGCGGAGGAATTCCTGCATGACTTCAGGCGTCAACGCACCGTTTTCGGCGGCAAGTCGCATCATGGACTCCTGGAGGTCGTTGGAGGTTTTCATTCGCTCTTTCTTACGTTCCTGAACTTCATTGAACAAAGACATAGCCACAGCGGTTTTGTCTTCCATTTTCTTGGCGTCAAGTTCTGCCCGTGCATGGTCTCGCTTCAATTCTGCTTCCCAAACGGCTTCCTGTTTGCGCAATTCATGGAGTTCTTGTTCCACTTCAATCATGACTTGACCCTTCGCTTTCCCTCGCTGAATGTTCATTTCACATTCAATCCGTCGCAGTGTTACCGATTCTCGGTGGGCAAGCCGCTGAACTTCTGCTTCAGCTTGGGCACCCTCAGTGTCGGTCGCTGCACGAAGACTGTGCTGGAGTGCTGAAAGACGTTCGAGGTCGGTTTGATGGGTGATCAGCATGGCACTCAACATCGTCAATCCCATGGCTTGGAGGAGCGGGCGAAGTTCCTTATCGCTGCGCATTTGGAAGCGTTCTTGGAGTTCAAACCCTCTCAGTTCAGCGAGGGATTCCACCGACGAAAGACTCGGCGCAATCACGCGGTGCGAGGCTTCTTGGCCGATAATGAGGGAGAGGTTGACCCGATCAAGGACCGGTGCTCTGTTGGCAAACAGATTGAGCAATTTGGGAAGGTCGCCTTTTCGAATCTGCAATCTGAATTGTGCGACACCCTTCGCGCTTTGCCCGTCTCCGAGGGGATGGATGAACGGTACGGTGATGTCCATCGGGCCGGTCATTGCAAAGAGCATGCGGCGGTCCTTTGCCTTGCGGCCAAGGAAATCGCCCATGAAGCGAGCGAACCCTCCGCCGATGTTTCGAACGACATCCTCGCTCATAACATCTCCAATTTTTCCGTCTTCAATGAAAGCACATGCTTCATTTGGGTTCAAGGTCACATCACTGGTTTTCCACGTTTTGATCGTCTCGGTCTTGACCAAGCGAGCTACTGTTTCTGGGCTGTCTCTCCATCTAAATTTCGTCATGTAAATCCCCCTAGTTTTTGAGACCGTTCAAGAGTGTTAAACGCTCGCTGTAGAATCCTCTGCAGCTCGAAATCATTTGCTGGCACCGTTGAACGGTTGCTGCTAATTCTTCACTACCTTGTTGCTGAGCACGCTCGGAATCATTGGAAAGGTTAACTGCATTTGTCACCATCTCAATCATTTCATGGTCGTGAACGATTAATGCCTTCAAGTCCTTGTTAGATACGGTGCGCTGGCCTGAAAAAAATGCATGCTGGGTTCCCGATGAGGATTTGTCAACATCTTCTATCAGAGCGTCAATTTCTTGCATGCATGAGCGAGCATTACGGACAATTTGCAAGTTGTCATCGTCAACCGAACGGTCGTGAATGTTTTGCATGTGTTGGCGTACACGAATTGATGTTCGAACGATTTCATCACGGATTTGCTTATCGGTTTCAACACGCTTTCCTTTTTTGTATCCGCCGTATCCGCTGAGGAGAATCTGCACGGCCCGTGTATACTTGAGAATATCAGCCGGCGTTCCTATCATCATTCCTCACTGTCCTTCCCTTGTGTTTCCTCCTTCATAGGAGTTGGTATGCTTTGTGATGATGATAGAAGTTCTCTCCATGAAATTACACGGTCAGCCATAATCACGGCTTCCTCTTCATCATGAGTGACATGGATGGTGGTGATGGCTCGTTCTTTCAACCGCTTCCGTGTGTCCCGTGCGAGACGATGCCGCTGCTCCAAACCAAGAGAGGCAAAGGGTTCGTCAAGCAGCATGACATTCGGCGACTGCAACAATGCCCGAGCAAATGCTACCCGTTGGGCTTCTCCTCCGGATAATGTGGCGATGTTCTTACTCTCGGTTTCAGGCATGTCAACAAAATTCAAAACTGCCGATATCTGTTTGCGAAGTTCATCCTTAGCCAGTCCTTGAGCCCCTCCCAATCCCACGTTTTTTCCAACATTGAGGTGAGGAAATAGAACCGGTTGCTGAAAAAGCATGGCGATGGTTGGCGAAATTGTTCCGTTCTCAATGAGGCCTTCATCGGTCAGACGTTCTCCGCCATCAGCTTCAATCAAACCACAACAAATGCGTAGCAACGTGCTTTTGCCGCAACCACTCGGGCCGAGTATTGAAACGATTTCACCCTTTTCACACCGGAGATTAAGGCCTTCAAACAGCGTCCGTTCACCGTATGCTTTTGTCAATTGTTGCAGTTCAATCATTGGCTTCACCTTGCGTTCTTCTCAGTTGTTCACTCAGCCACAGCACAAACAATGTCGTCAGCATCAAAGATGCAGCCACCGCCATTGCTGTAGGCATAATCAGAGGATCAAATTTTGGCCGGCCGAGCAATTGGTCAACCATAATCGAGAGAGAATCCCATGAACCTACCCGAATCAACAGGTAAGTTGCTCCGAATTCACCAAGGGAAAAGGCAAGGCAGAGCGACGCTGCCATCGTCATTGGAGCAACCATCGAAGCACCCTTACTGTGCCACCATGACTGGAGCGGTGGGAGATTGAGGAGGCGAACTTGTTCCTCAAAAGCAGGTTCAATTCTCGAGAATGCTGGACGGAGCATTCGGACAATGAAGGGCAGGACAAGCATGACATGCGGTAATACGGGTAAGTATCGGAACATGAAGAGTTGAGGATACCATCTCAGCAAGCCAAGAACAACGCCTAGACCAATCATTACTGCTGAAGCGGAAAGCGGTATCATGCAGAGTATGTCCAGCAAAGAAGCTAAACGCCCTTTTCCATTTCGTTCAAGTCGATGAAACATGGATGCCAGCATGTAGCCGATTGGTAGAGCTATGGCCAAAGTCAGGCCTGCATATACAAGCGAGTTTTGAAGCGCCTCCACGAGGGTGATGGTTGAGTTGTCACCAGCCCACGCTCGTTGCCATCCTTCAAGGGTCCAGTGGAACTCAGTTGAGCCACTTTGAGCGGTTGAACGTATTCTGAACGAAGCAACAACGACCGAGATCAAAGGAAGCATACTTGCAAGCAGCAACGAATAGACCACAACTCGTGACTTCAATGGAGGAGGTCCACGGATGTTCCGATTGGTCTGCTCTTCGTGAATTGAAATCGTCATTGCGTGTTTTCGTTCAAGGAGCCCAGCACTGGCGAGGAGCATTAGCATCAGAATGGCTTGTAATCCGGCAATAGCGAGTACGCCTAAACTGGTGTCGACTCTGTAATTATAGATGCCCGCTGAGCCTCCGAGGTCTGCAAGAAGAGATTCAAGGGTGTTGAATTCTGGAGTTAACCACTTGACCAATGCAAACGAGGTGAAGGAGAAAAAGAACGCATAAGTTGCAGCAACGGCAACACTTGGCCCAAGGACAGGTAACCAAAGATGGCGCCAACGGCCTGCAGTAGATT
>JAQXEX010000006.1 GCA_029250625.1 Candidatus Poseidonia sp.
ACCGCTAACTTTGAAGACCTTCACGGTTGAAGTCCCGTCATGCCTCGAAGGAAATACGGCCGTCTTAGAAAGGCCGTTGAAATGCCTTCAAAGGAAAACTGCTCTCGATGCCGCTCAGGGAAATTTTGCCCCATCACAGGCCATCATGGCCAAACCATTCAACCCACTCGTGCATGGACAGGGCCTGCTCAAATTTCTAAACGGAAAAAATCGACCTCATAGTTCGGTTTCAATTCCACTCGAACTTGTAGAGGGCGTCGTTTCGACCATTTGTTCCTCATTCTGCCCGGCGTGCCCCATGTTTTCTCGCAGTGCTTGAGCCCGGTGATACACTTCTCTGAGGGTTTGGTCGGAAATCTCAAGGTAAACGCGGGTAGTTGCGATCGTTGCGTGACCCATAAGGCGCTGAATGGTGACCAAATCTGCTCCCCGTTCAAGCAAACCTGTTGCAAAGTTGTGACGAAGCACGTGCGGTGTCAACTTCCCTTTGGGAAGGCCTGCTTGTTCTCCCAGTGTATCCATCATCCGTTGAACGCTACGAGGTTGTAGGCGACGCCCATGCCGGTTGACCAAACATGCATCTTCGGATTCGCCGACCAGCGCCGTTCTGATGGGGAGCCACGCTTGAAGGCGCTCAAGAGTTCGTTCGGTAAACAACACCAATCGGTCCTTGTCCCCCTTTCCTCCACGGATGAGGGCCGACGCATCATCGACATCGATGTCATCAAGATTGAGACCACATACTTCGCTGACTCGCATTCCAGTGTCCAGCATCATGGTCACAAGAAAGGCAGTCGCTGGATTTTCGCTCACCGAGGCGGTCTCCAATACGGTCGTCAGTTCACGTCGCGTAAGAGTTCTTGGCAGTCGTTTTCCAGTTCGTGCGCGCTGAAGATGTTCAGGCCATATGAGCCCCAACCATCGAAGAAGATGGCGGGCTGCGGCAAGTCTTGCATTGTATGTCGTTGGCCGAAGCCCAGCGATGGAGTGAGCCCAGAGGTCAATTCGCCCGTTCATGGGCTCCATCCGTTGGGCGAGGGATTCAATGCTCAGCGATTCGTATTCGGATTCACTCAGAACAGGTTCACGATGTAAGGTGGTTTCAACGAGACTGCGAAGCCCGTAAAAGTAGGACTTCTGCGTGTTCAAAGACTTATTTTCAGCGTGCAATTGTCGTTTATAACATTCAGCCCAAGGAAGGTGGCGAAGATGCGTAAGGCGCGCTGGAAGCTTCAATTCTTCCTCGACCAAGCGCTGTTGGCTCGGCCTCATGGCCTTTGGTTGTGGCGTTCGCGTTTCACGTTCATTCATTGGCGTCACCGCCTCTCGCCGAAGCGAGTGTGCATCCCATGTCCCGGAGGACGTTGGGGAATGACAAACCGTGTTTATGAAGCCATCGTCATGCTGGCGAGTGAGCCTTTGATTCGCGGCTAACGCTGATGTAGCCGAGTAAAGAAGAGTTTGAGGCCCACATCTGCGCCGAAGAGCAGATGAGGGCGCTGTTCAACTTGATGATTCAAGCTGGATGGCTGTAAAGAAGGGCTCGGGGCACTCAAAGGTGCTCGATGCCTTGCTTCTTGACGTTGGCCTTCTTGATCTTGTCTGGGAGCCAGTCTGGTCCGCCTACTGGCTTGTCGACCATACTGATGCTGCCTGTGAAGACGTGGACACGCTTGGTGCCACGCTCTCGTAGGCGGATTTGTTCGTGTCCGCGTGTTGCAGCCTTAAGGGCCGCACCGCGGGGTTGTTTGCTCGCAAAAACCTGGCTCGTATCTTTTCCATTCTCCATGAGAACGAAGTATTTTTTTCCGTCTGACATTTGGATTTCCTCCGGTAATGTCTTAACTCAACGAGCATATAATACTTTTCCCGAAAAAAGGCAAGACTGCGCTACATATGGTGTCCAGTGCCCCTTTCCGAACCGAAATTTCGAACAATAACGCCTCAGTAGAGCGGTTTATCAATCACTGAATCTAAAACTCAGCACCAGCTAGAGTTTTCGTGTCAATCACGCCAGGAACTTGACGAATATGCTCAACAACTGCTTTTGCGATGGTTGCAAGGTCGTCAGCAATCAGCTTGACGATTAAATCATGGTCTCCAAACAACACCGTGGCATCGTCAACATGAGGTAGGGCTTTCATCAACTCGTACACGCTTTGCTCGGTGCCTGGTTGGACATTGATCAATACGTATCCGATGGCCATGCTGCTCAAGTCAACGGGTGCTCTTCGTCTTCATCATCCTTCCGTTACAATATCATGGAGGTTTAATTTGGCTTTATGTTCGGATACATAGTCGGCCCATTGGTCAATCTCCCACCCTTCGGGTAAAGGCCCATTGAGCCACAGAACATACTGTTCTCGTGTCCAGTCATCAGGAATGAAATCGTGTTCTATTTCTCCTTCTTGTAAAAGTTCAGGCTCTTCCTGGTCCATGAGGTCGTCGTTGTCAAACATCGTTTCAAGATCGTGACCGGTGTCTTCTTCGACGGCCCAATCCATTTCTTCGCTAGATTTTTTGTTCATTTTTACTGCAAACCCGATTGCACCGAGTATGATGATAAAAGCCAACATAGCGATTGAAGCGATTGCTGCACTGGAAAGAGGGTCGTTTTGCTCTGTTGCGTCCCCCTGATTATTATCGTCTGATGTACAATTGACGCAAGGTTCCTGCGGGCCTACGGTGATGTTTGCAGTTTGTGTGACGCGGACACCTTGTTCATCAAGGCAACCCACTTCAAGGCTAAGGGTTTGGTTTGCTAGTGATCCCGGAATAGGATACATCC
>JAQXEX010000007.1 GCA_029250625.1 Candidatus Poseidonia sp.
GTCAAACGAACGTTGCAGGTTGCCGGCGTAGAGCGCCAATACTCCCAGTCTTCGCATCGCTTTGCGTTCTGAACCAACATCGTCGACCAGCGTTGCAAGATGAAGCGCACGAACAAGGTGGTTGCGAGCCTGTTCCATTTCCCCTTCCATTCCTTCTAAGACGCCGAGGGCTGATTCTGTACGAAGAAAACTTCCAGCCATCGCTCGATGGGCGATTTCTGCTTTGGCCTCGTCGAGTGGAGCAAGGCCCAAACCGACCTGTTCCATAACGTCGGTCAAAAGAGCCTTGGTTGCTCTAATGGTTGCTGGTATGTCATCTTCAGCGGATGTACGCAGAGACGAGAGGTGTTGGTCCAGTTGTTGAACGGGATGGCATATGATGGGAAGTACGCCAAGCGCCTCAAGTCGTTTTGGTTTGATGCTGTAGCCGCGAATGGTACGGGTCAAGTCAGCAATCAGGCGGCTTTCATCTATCTCGGCCTCATCCGACTCATGTTCATCGCCCATAGCGTGAGCAGAAGCAAGAAGGGAGTCAACCATCCAAGTCAGTTTTTTCTGCACGTCGTATTGATCTCGGCGGCTGATGGCATACTTCATTTCAGAGGCTCGTACTTGCCTTGATAAACTGCGTAATCGTTCGTCTCGTCCTTCTTCAACACCACCATCAATGAGCCGTTCAATGAAGGTTGAAGGAGGGCATGTGGTAAAGGCAAGTCCTGCGGTTTCGGCGGTCGTCGTCATTTTGAAATCGTCCGAAACGAGAATCACTTCTGCCCCGTCACTGCCCAATTGATCTGCGAGAACCATCAGGGATAAATCGACATCTTGAGGGGCTGCTCGCTCCCCGATTTTGTTGGCGAGTTTGCGGACATCTTCTTCGTCTACAGGAGTGGAGTGCAAGAGGGGGTCAAACAATACCAAGAGATTTGGACGCCCAGATATTTTGCGCATGCTGACCGTGGCGACCTCGTCTTTTACACCCGGAGTAATGAGCAATTTTGCTCCGTTTAATGCGACTTTGAGGTCCTCAACGACCTTGTCTTTCCCTTTCTGCCCCAGATGGATAAAACAGTTCGAATCAACCACCCATGCTTGGCTCATGGTTAGTGCTTCAGCAACAAGGGCATGGTTCTTACTGTTTCACAGTGAGATACTTTCTGGCGTTACGCGGGTTGAAAAACGTTGGATGGTCCCATCAGCCTCAATGAGAAACTTCTCAAAATTCCAGCGGATGTCGCCCGAATATCCCTCGGCATCGGCGACTTCACTCAGAATGGAATAGAGGCCTGTTTTTCCAGCTCCTTTGACCTCAACTTTAGCCATCAGAGGGAAATCTACATGAAATTTTTCAGCCGTAAATTCGCAAATTTCGGCGTGAGTTCCAGGTTCTTGTGCTCCGAATTGATTGCAAGGAAAACCAACTACGGTAATGTTTTCATTTCCTGCATGAATCTCTTGAAGCCCTTTGTATTGTGGGGTTGCACCGCATGCGCTCGCAACATTGACAACGAGCCAGCGGGTTCCACCAAGTTCTCTCAAGGTGGTGTGTGTTCCTTCCATTGTGGTGATTTTGGTATCGAGTGCTTCGGACATATTGCCTCGTCCAACTCGGGCATTATGAAGATGTGGTTCATGGCTGAACCAACCAAAGCCTCTTCAATCCCCGCCTTGTGGTCCGTCCATGCAAGTTCTCATGGAAACCAGTGCTGGAAACATAACGATTGACCTCTTTCACGGCAGCGCCCCCGATACCGTGGCCAACTTCGTGAAGCTCGTCAACATGGGGCATTACGATGGCCTCCACTTCCACCGTGTCATTGAAGACTTCATGATTCAAGGCGGCTGCCCTCTTTCCAAGGACCCCATGCATCGTCGCGCCGGAACCGGCGGACCTGGCTGGCAAATCCCCTGTGAGCCATCTGCTCTCGCTCTCAAGCATGACAAACCAGGAGTCCTCTCCATGGCCAACGCAGGACGTAACACAGGCGGCTCCCAATTTTTCCTCACCACCGTAGCGACACCATGGTTGAATGGAAACCACGCCGTCTTTGGCGAAGTGTCTGAAGGCATGGATGTTGTCAAGGCCATTGAAGGATGTGCAAAGCTTCCCGGAGACCGACCTAAAACACCGCAACAAATCATCCGCTGCTCCGTCATTGATGACTCGTAATCTAGTGAGCAAGAGTGAACCTACGGCACGCATAGAATACTGCCCGTAGGTTCTTGAGCCATAACAAAACGCAAGAGCATGGCTGTTGACGCAAATGAAGCTCTCCTGCGTGCTACACTGATAAGAAGTGACCCTTCTTTGCGCGGTGTTACTCGTGAGAACGGATCCGATGTTGAAGGTGAATACGACTGGAAGTATTTCTCATCAAACGGAGAGCCGATCACGGAAGAAGACATCGTAGTCCGGTGGAATTCCATGGCGCTTCCACCAGGATGGGTTGATGTTTGGATTTGCCCAAATCCAAGAGGTCACATTCAAGCCACTGGAAAAGATGCAAAAAATCGTCTTCAATACCGCTACCATCGAGATTGGGTCGAAATTACTGCGGAAATGAAATACGACGATGTTGTCTATTTTGCATCGCAATTGCCCCGACTTCGAAGACAGGTTAATCGGGATTTAGCAGAAGAGACGATGTCCCTTGAAACCGTTTCAGCGCTCGTGGTCAAACTCATTGACCTCTACAACATTCGAGTTGGCAGTGATGAATACGCTCGCATGAACGAATCCTATGGGCTCACGACCCTCAAATCCATGCACGTCAAGCACATTCGGGGAGAAGAGGCAGAGGGAAAGCACGACGTCGTCTTCACGTTCACTGGGAAGTCAAACAAAGAGTGGGAAATTAAAGTGGAAGACGACCGTTTGGTTGACCTCATTTTACGAACCAATCGCCTCGGAGCAAAGGACGCTGATTTATTCATGTACATTTCTGCGGCGGGTAACGAAGTTGACCTCAAAGCCGAGCACATCAACCAATACATTCGCGCCAGCAGTGGAGAAGGATTCACTGCGAAAAACTTCCGCACCTGGGCTGCAACTTCGCGTTGTGCTTCGCGTCTTGCCTTCCTGTCAAAAACGCAAACACCACAAGCCATGAAAAAATGGTTGAAAGCCCTTCCAAATGTCGAATCAATAAGCAACATTTGGAGTCAGGGTGAATGGAATGCCCCTCAATCGGAAGCACAGCGTACCAAGGTGATGCTCGCTGTTATCGACACGGTTGCGAGTGATTTGGGCAACACTCGTGCTGTATGCCGATCGTCCTACATTCATCCGTGGTTCATGGATGCGTGGATGGAAGGAACCCTCGGAGATGCATGGGGAAGTGTTGATTCTGAGCGGAAAATACAGGACCTGTCTCAAGAAGAAAGTGCAACGCTCCGGCTCTTGAAAACGATTTAAAGCGGCACTTATCTTCATAGGATGGCCGTTCCAGCATTATGGTATGGGCGAGATGCGAATTGAGAAGGACACGATGGGCGAACTCGAAGTGCCTGTTGACCGCTACTACGGATGCCAGACGGCTCGTTCGTTGTTGAACTTTGATATCGGGGGAGACACCATGCCTGTCGGCGTTGTTCGTGCGTTTGGTATTCTCAAGCAGGCTGCAGCCAAAACAAATGTTGCACTTGAACAACTCGACCCCAAAGTGGGCGACCTCGTCATAGCGGCTGCTCAGGAAGTCATTGACGGACACCTCAACGACCACTTTCCGCTTCGGGTGTGGCAAACTGGAAGCGGCACACAATCCAACATGAATACCAATGAGGTCATCGCTAACCGGGCCATCGAAATCGCTGGAGGCGAAATGGGCTCAAAGCATCCTGTACATCCAAACGACCATGTCAACCGCGGTCAATCATCGAACGATACCTTTCCTACCGCCATGCATATTGCTGGTGCTGAGGCTTTTACGCATCGTTTGTTACCGAGTGTTCGCGCCCTCCGTGATGCACTGGACGCCAAAGCCAAGGCTTGGTCGGACATTGTCAAGATCGGCAGAACGCACTTGATGGATGCTGTACCGCTCACCCTCGGCCAAGAAGCATCTGGATGGGTTGCTCAATTGGATGCTGACTTGCGTCGGTTGGATTTTGCGCTGGACGACCTCTTTGAATTGGCTCTTGGAGGAACCGCAGTCGGAACTGGCCTCAACGCTCATCCGCTCTTTGCGCAAATGGTTGCGGATGAAATCGCCAACATTACCGGATTGACCTTTTGTTCGGCAGAAAACAAATTCGCACAGCTCGCGGCCCACGACGCCATAGTTGCAGCATCTGGAGCATTGAATACGCTCGCAGTATCGTTAATGAAAATCGCCAACGATGTCCGATGGCTTGGTTCAGGGCCACGATGTGGCCTTGGTGAATTGGCTCTACCAGCAAATGAACCTGGTTCGTCGATCATGCCTGGGAAAGTCAACCCTACACAATCTGAAGCATTGACGATGGTTTGCTGTCAGGTCATGGGAAACCACACGGCCATAACCATCGGGGGAAGCCAAGGAAACTTTGAGTTGAACGTCTTCAAACCGATGATGATACACAACTTCCTGCATTCAGTGGACCTTCTAACCGATGCTTGCCGCACCTTCAGAACCCGTTGTGTAGAAGGTCTTGAACCCGTTCGAGCCAACATTCAATCCAATCTTGAGAACTCGCTCATGTTGGTGACGGCTCTTAACAACCATATTGGATACGACAAATCAGCAAAGATTGCTAAGAACGCTCATGAAAAAGGGACCACTCTTCGCGAATCGGCCTTGGAACTTGGATATTTGACCAACGAAGAATTTGACCAATGGGTACGTCCTGAGGACATGACCGGCTCTTCGTGAAGGAAATTGAATGGACCATACGTCACCAATTGCTGTTTGAATGGGTAGCGACGAATACGGCCCACTGCAAACCCACGAATACAGGTTAATCGTGTACAAGGGTGTTATGGAGAAACCCTCGTGAACGTAAGAAAACCACTTGTTCACTTATGGAATCTAATCCCATGCCATCCGAACCTTTCGATCTTCACGGAACTCACCACAGTGTTCTCATCTCAACCAACGAGGAGGTTCCACTCCGAGGCTCTTCTTTCAAGCCAAATTGTTTGGTGAATCCAACCTCATGAGCCAAGGCTGCCACTTCGTCGTCCCAGCGTCCCTCAGGCCAGGAAAGCCATGATTCAGCACCAAAGTCTAGGAGGAGACTGAGAGATCCTTCCAACATACTGCGCAGCCGTTCCGATGGTAATGTTCGCAAATCGGAATGTTCTGGCCCATGGCTCCCAATCTTCCAACCTCGTGTCCTCAGAGTCTCAAGGTCCTGATGGCTAAGATATTCGGGTCGCTCATCGATACTAAGTTGATGCTCCATGAGAAACTTATGCTGCTCATCTACCCTCCAATCCTTGATTTTCACCCGGTCAATACCAAGTTGAGAAAGTTGGTCAAGTGTGTATTCTTTCTCTTCCATCCAATCATAAAGGGTATGCAATGGCATCCACCTTGGGCGTTCTTCGAATTGTTCATCGGTGAGGAAAACGACAGGCTGTAGACTTGGAAGTTGATAGAAGAAATCCTCAGGAATCAACAAAACATCCCTCCAACCATCATCAAACGTCACGTACGATGTTGTTCCGTTGCTCAGGTTAGTCTTGTGAAGAAGTTCCAAACGGTTCAGAAGTCGCTTCAATTCGATGGTCATGCCGAGTGTATGGTAGGATGCAGGAACATCCGTTTTTTTGGTATGAATTCGATGAACGCACGGAGATTCCAATTCAATCATTCCTCCAATGCTTTTGCCCAGGTTTCTCCTGCGAGTCTCCACCAGTCGGCGTATGTGGCGTTGAAGACGTTGCGAGCTTTATGCAGCACATAGGCGGCATGGCAGATGTATAAGCGTTCCAAAATATCAAGAATCTCTTCTTCTTGATCCTTTAGACATACACCGCATTCAATGGTTTTCTCCATCACTTCACGCCTTTTTGCAGAGGTTGAAAGAAGCGAAGAAAGCGTGCCCTCCTTTTGTAAAATCGTTGAAATCTGGCGGCTGAGGATGCTGCTTGCATCAAACATGGAAATTCCACCATTTCGAACAGTGCCCTCGTGAATTTGGATATCTGGAACGTGAGTCTCTTCCATTTCCCCCCACATAGGAAACATATCTCCCTCCAAGCGATGCCCAGATTCAATGGAACAATGAGCGTTTACAGGATGCCAGTCCACAAGATCTGGGCGCCATCGAGCAGAGGGGTGAATCCATAGTCCGATGTGTACTGGTCGGTCAAAATCGGTTGTGTTCGGACTTGAACGATGCCACGTCAAACTGTGCAACAAAATGGTTGAGCCCGCTTTGACCGGAAGCAGTACCCTTTCAGCCTTGTCGCCGAATTCCCAGCGCTCTTCAGCCATGAAATCAACGGGTTGTTCACAGCCTTCAAGATGGGAGGCGTCAATTACTTCAAGGCAACCTCCAGCGATTCCAACATCCTCCATTGGCGTCCATGTTGAGCAGCCGGGCAGATCAACGGGCCAGAACATGGAATCCTGATGCCAGGGGATTTTCTTGTTGGTCTTTCCCGCGGGTTTGGCGATAATGTGGTCGTGCAACAATCGAACTCCTAACCAATCCATCCCCTCTTGGGCTACACCGCGCACCTGGTCGTGTTTGTTGAGTAAATCCAAGAAAACACCGCCTTGAGTCCAAAGATCTCTCCATTGGCTGATTTCTTTTCTATAAGCGTCCATGCTTACATCCATCTCTTGAGCACAGCGTTTTCGCAGATCTATCCATGATGAACGTGCTTCATTGACCGTCGTTTCGTTCAATCGTTGGTTAATCACCACCCAACCATGCCAATTGAAGAATTCCGTTGCTTCCTCATTCATGTGTTCGAATGTGGTCGTGTTCTCTCGTGTTTTCATCGCCTTAACTCCTGTTTACTTGGCAATACGCATCCCATGCTTTGCGAATGGTAGATTCGGACCCGAAAGGTGCCCCAGGAAAGGATTGGTTAATCCAACGGCCTAAAGATTCAGCAGATTCAATGGTAATTTGTGCTCCTAGGCTCGTTGCTTCCTTGTCCCTAAGGATGAAACCCCCCTCTGTGGACCACCTATTTACTCGAAGGCCGGTTAGAAATGGACCCCAGCCAATTTCTTGGTAGTGGTGTTCATGCATTTCGTCAAAAAATTGGTATGGTACCGCCTTTTTTACAAACGATTGGTTCGCCCGCCAAGAACCATTACTGAAACGATGTTCAACCTTCCAAACTCCGCTCGTCTCAATTACACGGTAGTCAAAGAAGGGATGGGAGACCACTGCTTGAGATCCAAGGAGATAAGGTTCTACATACGGGTAGCCATTGCCTACATCA
>JAQXEX010000008.1 GCA_029250625.1 Candidatus Poseidonia sp.
CATCGCTTTCATGGCCGTTTGGGTTTCCAGAGCGACGGAATTCCGTTGTTTTGACGTTGTTCCTTTTGGCCGGGCACAAATCAACACAGCATCGTATCCGTCAAGCGTTTTACTCCAATCGCTAACCTTGAGGAGGTCGAGATGAATCCATGTTTCAGTGCCTCCCGAAGGAGGGGTGTGGCAGTAAGTGGGGTCAGCGGTAATGTGAGGTGGTTTTTGATTGAGCATGGCACGACCAACAAAACCATTGCCGCCCATCAACAGAACCTTCATCACCGGTCCATTAGAGGGTCTTTTATTGAGGGTTCCGCGTCTCAATTGTGCTCTTGATTGTCACGGCGCGATTAAATAGGGGTGTTAAGTCGGCAAGATACCCACGTCTGTGGATGGAGTTGACATCATGTCCCGAAATAGCACATCTGACCAAATCAAGAAAGCCCTTGGTGTGAAGAAGTGCAATGGCAGCGTTGACTCCGCGACCGAAAGTCTACCTCTTGAGAAGGCCATGGAAGTGGCCCGAACAAAGGCAGCCCTAGGTCACTTGACCGGAGCAGATCTGAAAGCACAAACCAAGGAAGTCATCGGGACTTGCGTGGCCATGCGTGTGAAGATTGACGGTCATTGGGCCAATGAAGCCCTCGCGATCATTAACAAAGGAGAATGGGACGAGCGTTTTAATTGAAAATCACGGACCGCGGAAGAGGTGCCTTGAGCACTTCGTAGACCGCAGGGGTGAATAATATGGAAGATAAAATTAGTGAAGCAATCAAGGCGGCTGTTGAATCAGCACCTAAGCGTAAATTCGTCGAATCCGTGGACATTTCGTTCACCATCAAGGACGTAGATTTGAAGAACCCAACGAACCGTATCAAGGAAGAAATCCGTCTTCCGTCTGGCCGCGGTCGTGAACTCAAAATTGCTATGTTTGCCGCTGGTGAAGCAGCAACGAAGGCTAAGGCAGCTGGCGTTACCGTGTTCTCTCCTCAAGACATTGAAGACTTTGGTAGCAAGAAAGGCCGTGCTAAGAAAGTAGCAAATCAATTTGATTTCTTCCTCTCAGAAGTCCCTCACATGGGGCTTATCGGTCGATACCTCGGTGTCGTCCTCGGTCCTCGTGGTAAGATGCCTCGCCCTGTTCCTCCTTCTCTTGACCCTGGTGTTCTCGCCAACGGTCTACGAAGCACTGTAATCATCAAGTCGGGTGACAAGATGACCTTCCATGCCTCCTTTGGTACGGTTGAACAATCCCACGAAGAACTCATGGCCAACGTCATGGAAGTCTTCACCCGTGTGACCAACAAGTTGGAACGTGGAGTCGGAAACATCCGCTCCCTGTTCATCAAGACCAGCATGGGTCCAGCACAACGCATTGAGGTGGTCAATTGATTCCAAAGGTCGTCTCATGGAAAAAAGACACTGTCAAAGACCTTCACTCGTTGTTGACCGATGGCAGCACCATCGCAGTCATTGACATTCACGGTGTTCCTGCTGGTGCAATGATCGGCATGCGTGCTGACCTTCGTAAAAACATGAAGATTCAAGTTGCAAAGAAGCGATTGATGAAGATTGCATGGAACCGTGCAGGCTTCAAGCCTGAAGAACTCGATGAGCTCTACGAATCCGCCGTGCAACCTGCTTTGATCTCATCCTCTTCACTGAACTCTTTTGAAATGTTCACTGCATTGAAGAAGACCGAAGCCGGACGAGCGGCCAAGCCTGGCGACGTTGCTCCCTACCAAATCGTGGTTGACAAAATGGACACTGGAATGCCTCCTGGCCCCATTGTTGGTGACCTCAACTCCGTTGGAATCCCTGCTAAGATCATGGGCGGTAGCGTCCAAATCCAAAAGCGAACGGTGATTCTTGAAGAAGGCGAAGTCTTCGAAGGCGACCTCGGAATGATGCTGTCAAAGATTGGCATCAACCCAATGGTCACTGGACTGCGCTTGTGTGGTACTCTTGAGGGAGGCACACTCTTCGCTCCAGCAACTCTTGACATCGATTATGAGCAATTCGAGACCGACCTCATCAGCTATGCTGCTGGTGGATTCAACCTCGCTTGCAACATCACGTGGTTCACCACGCAAACGATGCCTACACTCCTTGCAAAGGCCAGCCGAGAAGCGCTGGCTGTTGCTCTGGAAGCGGCGGTCGCAACTGCAGACACCCTTCCACACTTGGTGGCTCGTGCCCATGTCAGCGCTCTTGGCGTTGCAGGCACACTGAGCCCCGATGCACTCGACGACGAATTGGCTGCCATGATGGGCGCCGCTGCAACCGCAGCAGCCTCAGCCGCAGCCGCTGTTGACACGAGCGCTTCCGATGCCCCAGCCGAGGCAGAAGAAGAGGAAGACGAGGAAGAAGAGGCCGGATTTGACGGACTCGGAAGCCTATTCGGCTGAACAAACAAAAATTGAGGTGAAAAAATATGGAATACGTATACGCTGCTATGCTACTGCACGCTGCTGAAAAAGACATTGATGAGAAGTCGGTAAAGGCTGTCCTAAAGGGCGCTGGAGTCGCCGCTGACGACGCCCGAGTGAAGGCCCTGGTTGCCTCCCTTGCTGGTGTTGACATCGCTGACGCCATGACCCAAGCCGTCGCTGCACCCGCTGCAGCTGCTGCCCCTGCCGCCGCTGGCGGCTCTGACGCCCCTGCCCCTGTTGAAGAGGAAGAGGAAGAAGAAGAGGAAGCAGGCTTCGACGGTCTTGGATCCCTTTTCGGTTGAGAAACGGTATCGAGCGCCGCCGAGCGCACTCTTGGACGCGACATGCTCGCCTCCTTCGCGTGATGCACGGTTGACAAACTCGGTTCCCTCGCGGCAACACCTCGCCTTAACGGGCGGGACTGCGAACGACCGTGCATGCACACATGAACAAACACTATCCTGAGCGTGAGCTACGCCGTAGAAGGGTTCAACACCCGTTCACGAGTCGAAGGCTCATGGTGCGCAGAGTAACACTTGACTTGGAAGTCAGTGTCTCGCCCATTGAAGCCATCCGCGTCTTTCGCGAACTCGCTGAAGAGGCGGGTTGGTCGCTTGAACGTCACGAAGGCTCACGGCTCGTTGATCGCTTCGCCATCATCATGCCTATGGCCCAATCTGCCCGAACACTTGGCGTGAAAATTCTCGATGGCCCACTCAAGGGGACCGAACTCACATGTTGGTCCGAAACTCGAGGTTCTGCTGGAGCGGTTAATATTGCATCATGGCTGGTCCCTGGAGGCCATGACCAACCACAATCCTTGCTCATGATTCAGCATTGGGTGGCTCGTTTTTCCCGTTGCCCCTGGCGTTGGTCGTTTGGTGAGCGGTCAAAGGTTGGTTATCTCTTGCCTGTGTGGCGAAAATCTCGTAAAGCATTTACTTCGCTTGGCTTTGATACCAGCAAAGCAGGCTGGCCGTATTCGCTTTCAACTCCTTGGCCGTTATCCTAATATGAGCGCACCCCTTTCATGATAGGACTCTCACTTAGGGTTGAGCGGTTTCTCTTGCGACATGAGGGGGAGCGTACAGCATGAACTCAAAGCGACAATCAAACGGTGCCAAAGCAGTGGCGTTGGTCGTGTTGATGCTCTCCATGTCCCTTTCTGCAGGAATTGTAGAAATCAATCGTGTTCCATTGTTGGACGCACAAGATGTATCTGCTGTTGGAGCCAGTTGCTCTTCGATGACTCGGGACTCAGGGACGCCAATTTTTGTAGATTCAGGGAACGGTTCAGATGAGTGGGAGGGGACGTGGTCCTGTCCAAAAGCATCGCTTTCTGACGCACTGAACGACTCGGTCGCAGACGATGAAATCATTCTCTATTCGGGACGCTATCATGAGAATGTCACCGTGGATAACAAGGACAACCTCCTGATTCGTGCAGCGAATGACGCTCGCGTTGTATTTGATGGAACGAAGAGCATCACCGG
The DNA here is from genome assembly GCA_029250625.1 of Candidatus Poseidonia sp. Taxonomy (GTDB): domain Archaea; phylum Thermoplasmatota; class Poseidoniia; order Poseidoniales; family Poseidoniaceae; genus Poseidonia. The sequence goes on from JAQXEX010000008.1 coordinate 3,920, forward strand.
TGAGTTGGATGGTGTTTGGAGTACTGCCGATAGCGATGGCATCCAAGAAGTCACGCTTACAGAAGACGGTTGGCAATTATTCCTCGCCTATGAAGAGCAAGTTCCTGCTCGATGGCCAAATGCCCAATTTTCAGATGAGACAGTCTTCAACCGTTCGTACTGGGCTGAAGGGACGCTTACAGGCTCAAACAACGCTTACACTCAAGGATGGTTGACAGATGCTGGACCAGAAACAGGCGTGCATTCAGGACTCAACGAAACCATCAACGCAACTGGTCTCAACCCTGTTGGGGCTATTGCAGTCATGAATCTCGGCTCGTTCCGCAGCAACAGTCGTGTAATTACGGATTGGAATTCAGCCAATGGAACATTTGCCTACGATGGAACAGGTGTTGGTTGGAAGACCAAGCATCACGCTTACTTCCTTGAAGGAAAACTCGAACTCATCGATGTCGATGGAGAATGGTGGTTCGACAATGACAACAACAAACTTCACTACAAGACGCCAAGCGGACAAGATGCCAATGATTTGGATCTTCGTGTCAAGGTTCAACCCTTCGCAATTGGCGTTGAGAACTCTGACGGCGTAACCATTCAAGGCATTGATTTCTTTGGAACGACGGTCAACTTCAACGAGTGTGATGGATGCAGTTTCACCAATTCAACCCTTGAATACCCAAGCACCTCGAAGCGCGGATTGGGCATTGCTGGTGAATCAGAAGATGACCGTTGG
>JAQXEX010000009.1 GCA_029250625.1 Candidatus Poseidonia sp.
CCGTAGGGTCTGGATTCGTGTCTCAGAATCCATCTCCGGGCTATGTCTCCCAACACCCGTACGCGTCGATGGCTAGGGGGTCCGTTACACCCCCTACAACCAGATACGCCGCAGACCCATGCTACCTTTATCCACAAACCGTTCCAGGCATTGTGAACTATCCGGCCTTATTCTCAGTTTCCCGAGGTTATTCCAGACGATAGGGCAGGTTATCCACGTGTTACTGAGCAGTATGCCGAGTCCCTAAGACTCTCGACTCGCATGGCTTAATCGAACTCCAAAAGCGGTCGCCTCTGGCAGGATCAACCAGATTTCTCTTGTTATGATCCTTTGGTTACTTGTCGCTATTCGCAATGAATTTGCTGACCTAAATGAAATTGGCGAGAAAATAATGCACTTGAGCTTCTTGCACAAAATACGTCATAATCTCGATCACCTACCTGACCCCGAAATCCGTGAGGATCTGCTCGGAATCGCAATCGCTTCGGCATTGCATCAGGGAGGATGGCGACGGTCATTGTCCGAAGACTCTGCCGCCAACGCCGTTCCCTATTGACGCAAGCAAGGTGTGCCACTGACCTCCCCTATATCAAGATACCCGTGAGCGAATCCACTAAAAAACGCTGACTGCGGCGCAGAAAGGTCGTATTTAGAGGCATTCAACCGTCACGAATCATTCCAGAAGGCATTCGAGGGCTGCGCCTGGCCATCGCCGTCGTGTTCAGCCGTGGTTTCATTGGACTCAGTCCCATCATGTTCTGGAAGCTCATCCACTTCAACATCGCCCGCTTCTTTCTCGAGGAGATCAACAAGGTGGTCCAGTAAATGTTGAGCATCTTCTGTTGAATCCAGGTGTTGAATCCCGGAGGTTTCCAATGCATCTTGAAGAGAATAGTTGTTCGTCCTTGATGATTCATTATTGAACCAACTCACCAGAACCCTAGCATCATTATTGCTGTCCCATTCACGCACTGGGAAATGTGTTAGCTGAACATTTTCATGAGAGATATTAGGCGCAGGCCTTTCCTCAAGGAGTCGAACCATTTCCGGAACCTCAATACCCAATGACTTACAAATACGCTCAATCGTTGAATCGTACATGGACAATTGATCACCATGCTCTAAGAAGAGAACTTCAACAGGCTTGCGCCCATCCAAAACTATGAATTCAATTCCTTTGTGGCGGGTTGTCCATGTTCGGACGGGACCGTCCTCCCCGCCACCGCTACTGTGCTTCACAGTTTTCGTATGCTGTTTGAGTTTAAGTGATGAGAAATCGATGCCTGTCCATGTCCAACCGCTGAGTCGAGTTCCGCCAAATGCTTTGCGAGTTCTCATGGTTTGTTCCGAACCGTTCAGCGTGAGAACCATGCCCCTGTTATCGCCGACAGCCAAGAATATACCCCCAAAAATTAATCCAAATATTAAGGGGAACATAAGTTCGATAACTCCTGCATTATACGGCGCATAAATGGTGATGTATTCCAATGTATTTTCTGTATATGTTTCAGCATGAATATCATGAGAACCTGCGTCAACTACAACATACAATAATTCCCCTCCAAACAATGGCTCTACGGCTGGGGAATAACTGGGGCTGGAGGAAGATGTATCGCCGTCACGGCACCAACTCGGCAGTGCATACCAGTAATCTCCTGAAACGGTCAGTTCATCCGCCGTCCAATTTTGGCTGAGAGATGATTCCATCTTGTACAGGCTGCATTGGTAATACCGTTCTCCCCCGTAGGGTTCAACCAAACCAATTGCGAGCATATCATTCTTAATCGACCACCTAAACTCTTGAGCTTCATAATTCCCATCACCCCAATCCGTCACGTATTTAAAATGCTGATCTGCAACTTCTACAGATTCGATGGAATTGATCTGATTCCACTGCGTATATTCACAGTAAATTTCGCCTCCGCCCAATTTAACCTCTTCATAGTAGCGAGTGTCGCATACAGAATCACTCGCAATCTGGCTGTAGGCTTCGTAAGCAGTGTAAATGAACGAACCACCAATCACTGCGAATCCAATAATGAGGAAGGGGAGTGAACCGATTAGACTCCAAAAGGAACCCCTCGATTTCTTGAGATGGAGGGTACCATCTAATAATTCAAGATCTAAATCTTCAGGTTTCTTGACCCAAAGAAGAGTGCCACGTGGTGCACGGAAACGAACCATGATTCAAATCCGGCTGAACTCCCTTAAGAGGGTATCAGTCGGCTCCGAAGAACTGACGTATCATCGGGTGCATTTCCATAGCCTGTTCCTTCTGAATTTGCTCATAGGTTCTCAGAATGATACCTACGGCCAGTAACAACCCCGTTCCCGTCGCATTACCCACGGTACCAAGCAAGTCAGCACCGGCAGCGAGAAGACCTACGAAGGCTCCAGAAAAGTACGTGACCGGCGGGATATAATTCTCAAGAATCTTTTCAAGGACCTTGGGGTTCTTTCTAAATCCTGGAATTTGCATGCCGGTTCGCTCAATTTGCTTGGCAACGTCTTTCGTTCCCATGTTGGTCGTATCGATCCAAAACTTGGCGAACACCATCGAACCAACCGTCATGAGAACCACGTAAAAGACAACGTGGACCAACATTTGTGTCAGTGAGTGCCCAAAGACGTCTCCTTGTTGATTCAGCAGTGGAATCAACCAATCGTTTACGCCATTGACCATGCTTGCATACCATGCGAAACCACCGGATGCAGTGGTTTGACCTGGGTCGTATGTGCCGATATAGGCAGAGGCTGAAAGCATGCCGTTCTGACCCAAAATCGGAGTCTTACTGAGTGTCGGGTGGCTCCAGAAGAGAAGCGTAAACATGTTGATGTTAGCGAGAAGAGCCGCCATCAAAATGACCGGAATGTTCGATGCATAGACCAAGCGAATTGGATACTTTCCTCGGTGACCACGTACTTTACCGTGCGTTAACGGCAATTCGAGCTTACTTGATTCAGCAAAGGCTACGACAAGGAACACGATGATCGATGACACGAGAGCCGCAACTGGATTGACGTGCGTTAGTAACATGACCTCGAACCCGTTCGCCTGTATCATCTCATAATTGGAAGACTCACGGAACATGTAGAAGATCATCGGAAGGGTTCCAGATGGTGGGTTCTGGATGGAATAAGGCACTCCAGACGTGGTAGCAAGAGGAGAGAGTGTACCAACGAATGTCGATTGGGCAACACCGGCAGCAATGAAGAGCGAAATACCGGACCCGATACCCCATTTGCTGACCAATTCGTCCAGCAAAAAGACAAGATAAGAACCTGCGAACAATTGGGCGACAATAACGAAATTCGCCCATCCAAGGCCGTAGGCATCAATCAGCCATTCGCTAGGGTCAAGGAATCCGTAGGTTTGGGGAATTGATTCAATAGGAATCATGATGAGAACCAACAGCTTTTGCACACCTTGGTACATCGCCTTATCGTCAGAGTTGCTGAGGTCAAGTCGAATGATTTTCGCACCGGCAAACAGTTGCATGATAATTGAACCTGTAACGATTGGGCCAATACCCAAGTGCATGATGGTACCCGATGCTCCAGCCATGATGGAACGGAATCCACTGAACAAGTCAAGTGCTTGCCCGGAAAGTCCGAAGAGCATGACGTTGGTCATAGCGAAGTAAATGATGAGAACAAATGTGGTGGTCCACATTTTTTCGTTGAAGCGAACGTGTCGCTCTGGCTTCGTGATGGTAGGATAAACATCAACGAAGCGACGAAGTGCATACAGACGACTGCTGTCATCTCCTTCCCACATGAAACATGTGAGGACAGCTGCTGCACCGAATCCTAGAAGGAGGATACCCACCAAAAAGAAACCTACGCCTTCGTCGTAGCCGCCCCATGAATCTGGACGTACGTAGTATACTGCGATAGAAGCAAAGGCCAACCATCCAGTAAGTTTACCAAAACGGCCAATGAATGGCATTTCCTTGAATGAACTTGGAAGGTCTCGCTGGAAACATAGCATGCAATAAGCAAGGTAAACAACGGAAAACAGCAATCCAAAGACCGCAGCGTTGTACGGATCAGAGCCGCTGGCCATCTGAAGTTCATCGGACTGCCAGTATACGAGCAGACCGTAATACAATACACCCGTTAGAAGGATGGCCCATGGAATTGGCTTGTGCTTCATGTTCGTTCCCTACCTGTGTTGTTTTTCTTATGTTGCGGTGCGATTGAATGACAAAAGGTCATTCTTCTTCAAATTCGCCCCAGTCGTCGTCGCCTTCTTCGATTGAACCGCCTGCGGCTTCAATCTTCTCGATGGCCTTTGCGCTTGCTTCACCCACGATGACCGTGAGTTTGGAGCGGATTTGTCCGCTGCCGAGAAGTTTGTCAATTCCCAATGAAGTGAGGTCAATGCTCTTTTCGCCCTTGGCCATCTCATCAAGTTGCCCAACGTTGACCGTCACGTGGACGGTTCGGAGGGTTGGATGTCGGTTGAATCCGTGCATACCCCAATGGTTGGGCATGTACTTGATTCGGGTCATGACACGATGCTTGTTCATACCAGCGTTTCCACGGCCACCACGCTTACCTGCGCCACGACCAGCTTTCTTTCCTCGACCGTGGTAACGGTTTCGTCCACGATGCTTGTTTGCTTTTGTACCCATCATCAATCACCTCAAATCATTCGCTCAACGAGCGCACCAATTTCTTCGCCACGGGAGCCCAGAGCGCCACCGACAACGAAGCTTCGCTTGAGTCCGCCCCAGCCTTTGGTTCCTCGAGGAGGATGAAGGCGGAAGACTCGCTTCAAGTTTGGAATATCTTTGACCTGTGCTTTACCGGCGACGATTGCTTTTGCAAATTCGCCGATGTTCTTGTAGTCTGTGTGTTCTGCGACAATCTCGTCTGTCAATGGACTGTTACCAGCCATTCGACCACGCTCAGCGAGCATGCGTTCAACGAGTTCAACATCTGCTTCGCCCCAGGTGATGTAATCCTTGGCCTTTTGCAGCATACCACGGTATTGTGGGTTGTCTGCAATGATAACAGCGTGGTTAACGCGGGTCAAGTTCATGTGGTGCATGGTTTCACGAATGGATCGCTCAACCTTGACATCGCTTCGTGCTCGTACAACAATAAACGTCATTCAAATTTCCTCCCTGTATGGATGTGTAGTTTCTCACGCTGACCATCAAGAACACGGGTTGTGTTGATGTTTTGCAGTGCGTTGAACGTTGCTGCAGCGTAGTTGATGGTGGTGCGTGTCTGTCCCTTGGTTCGGGAGAGAACGTCCTTGACACCTGCGAGCTCGAGAACACGCTTGCCGGTTTCACCGATAACAAGTCCCTTACCCTTAGCAGCGGGCATGAGTGTCACACGGGTGGATGCAGCACGGCCGTTCACCTTGAACGGAACGGTACTGCCTGGACCTGGTGACGATTCCCACGAACCGTTTCCACGTTGGACTGGAATCAGGTTGAGTTTCGCAGCGGTGATGGCCTTGCTGATTGCCGTTGCGACTTCCTTAGCCTTGGCCATGCCGAGACCGACGTATCCGTCACGGTTTCCGACGCAAGCCATAACGTTGAATCGCACACGACGACCGCTGTCAGTCATGCGTTGAACCATGTTTACTGAGATTACTTCATCTTCGAGGTCAGGAATCAATGCGTCAACGATTTGGACTTCACGGATTGGTAGGCCAGAAGCCAATGCGGCTTCGTAGGAAATGATTTTTCCAGCCATAACTGCGGCGCCAAGGCGAGTACGAGGCTCCCACTTTCGCAGAGCTGCGATCGGGTCGTACTGGTTCTTTCGTCGGCGACGGTCAGGTGTTTCTTCTGGTGCTTCGTCGGTGTAGGCTTGCATCAAACCTGGTGCCATGGTAGGAATTGTTTGTTCTTCTTCAGTCATCAGTATGCCCCCTCAATGGATTTCTTTGTGTCTTCGATTGCTTTGGTCATCTTGTCGTTGATGTGAGCGCCGGTAAGGCGGTCCTCATCAGGGAAGACTCCATCGCTGTGTGGAATGTCAAGACCTGCGTCAACCATTCCCTTGAGTGCTGCGTAAACACGGCCACCACGGGTACTGGCTGCTAGTCCGATGTCAAGAACTGCTTCTGAAGATCCTGAAGCCATAGCGGCTTTGCCCATTGCGAAGCCGACCAGGTATGATGCTGGAACGGATTTCAACGAGTTGTCGTTAGGCCATCCATGTTTCTTGACAAGGTCTGAACCTGTCATGGAAATGGACACGAGGTCACCATCAGCAGCCCAAGTAACGAGTTGGCAGGTTGTACGGGTGTTGGACACACGAACAACTGCACGTGGCTTGCGGCCAGTGAGAAGCTTGAGACGGCGACGGTAGTCAGTCAAACCTGCCTTACGGCGACGGAAGATAGAGCGACGACGAGTTCCTCGCATCACTGTTCACCTCCTTTGAATTCGACGCCTTCCATGGTCATCTGAGAACGCATGTGGGCAATGGAACGGTATGAACCACCCTTGGCTTTGAGATAATATCGGCGGTATTGTGATGGTTTGATGGTTTCATCTTCTCGCATATCCTTGAGGACACGTCGT
>JAQXEX010000010.1 GCA_029250625.1 Candidatus Poseidonia sp.
CCATGTCTCCAGTACAGATGTTGACAATTTCATAATGAATGTCCAAACTGTTCCACAAGTCAACACAATTGGTGAGCAGTTCTTCGTGGAGGGCCCAAGAGTCTTCAGGTCTGGCAATGATGACTTGTTCAATCTTAGTGAATTGATGGACCCGCCATATGCCGAGGTCGGATTGGCCGTGACTTCCTACTTCTCTACGGAAGCAGGACGAGACTCCCACCATGCGCAGCGGCAGCATGTCTTCGTGGATGGTTTCGTCCATGTACATGGCGGTGAGCGGATGCTCAGAGGTTGCAATCATGTAGAATTGGTCGGGCTCTACCCCATACATGACGGTTTCAAAGTCTGCGAGGTCCGTGACTCCTTCGTAGGCTTCACGGTTCATCATTACCGGCGGTTGGACGAAGGTAAAGTCACGCTGCTGCAAGAATTCCACCGCATAATGCTGGAGGGCAAACTCCAGTCGGGCAAGGTCTCCTTTGAGGAAAAAGAAGCGGCTTCCTGTGATTTTTGCCGCTCGTTTGAGGTCCACCCAACGGTTCATCTCAATCAACTCATTATGGGTTCGGACGTCGAAGTCAAAATCAGGTTTAGTACCGTGAACAGCGTGAACTGTATTGCCCGATTCATCGGCTCCTTCGGGTACGTCGGTGTGAAGAATGTTGGGAATTGACATTCGGATACTGTCACGCTGGGCCATGGCCTCGTTGGTCTTGGCTTCCATTGCGGCGATTTTGGTGCCTAAATCCGCTACTTGTGCTAGAATCGCTTGTGCAGCCTCGTTATCTCCAGCCTTTTTTGCAGCACCTATGCCTCGGGCTGCTTCGTTTTTTTCTCTGCGTAACTGGTCGGTTTCGTGGAGAGCGTTTCGCCATTCTTGGTCAAGTTGAATGACCTTGTCGATGTTGTCTTGTGGAATTCCTCGCTTGGTATGGTCTGCTCGGATTCGTTCTGGATGTTCGCGAAAGAGTTGCATGTCCAACATATTGATCACCACGAGATATTGAATTGAAGGATTTCACTGCCTAAAAACAGCAAGCCGCCAATGAAGTAACCGAGAATGGCTCCGCCGTTGAGCAGTGGGAGTCCAGCTTGGGCTTTTCCACGAGCAACATAGGTCATCAAAGCGAAGTAGCCGAGTAAGCCCCCGATGAGGGTTGATATTGCAACTTGCGTTGCAGCACTTGGGTCCAAGTATTGAAGCGCTGAAAGAACCAGCATACCTGGGAAAATAATGTCTCCAAGACCCATAAACATGGCTTCTGTTGATGGCTTTTTCTTGCGTTTGGTCTGTACTTTATCCGAGAGCACCCGCTTTGTTGGAGCGTTTTCTGTTTCTTCAATCAAAGAGTAGTTGGTATCTTGAGGTGCGACGAGAAGAATAGGTAGACGCAAGCCAATCATCGTATCCGCTAGGTCAAGCATGTGTTTGGATTTGTAAACCGCCCATGCATCGTAAACGGCTGCGAGAATCATGAAAAGTATGGCCATTGGGGGCTCGAAACTGACACCAAGCAATGCACAAACACCAGCTCCCAAGAGGACACCGGTCGTGTTGACAACGTACCATTCACTGTGGACGTAAAGCAAAATCATGAGAACAGCCGTTACGGCAAGTCCAATCATGGTGGGGCCAGTCCTCAATTGAAGGCCAGTTAACGGGAACATGGCTTCTTCTAACGAACCTGATTGCACATCGATCATGAACGTGTTAAGGTCCAATTTAATCGAAACTAAACGATCTGAGTTTGCTTCTACACTGAGTAAGGTGATGGTAGAATCAGCAAGAACCGGGAACGAACCTACATTGGCCAGAGAGGTTCCGTAAAGGAGGTAAGCGTCACTTTTGCCAGTAATCACCAAGTCAGAATAGCCGTTGTCATCCCAGTCAATGATTTGAACCGACGATACGGTATCAACCAAGGTATCGAGTATCATCCTGTCCTGTATGGAAAACTTCTCGCTGTAAGCAGCAGAACCGTCCCATTCAATCCCGGTCACCTTTCCATTTTCCTCTCCGAGAATAAGCATGCGTTGGTTGTCCGGTAATGACGAAGCGTTTGAAGCAGCAAATGGAGAGATACCTACTGCAGTTGATGTGAATGCTGAAGTGCTGTTTTGGAGGTAAGCCATGCGTATTTCCCCATCAAGCCGAGGTGTAAGTGGGTCGCTGACCGAACTGTACTCGTCAAGATGAAGGACACCTGAGGTCGATGGAGTGGCGAGGAACAAGAGGGTGTCATTGAGAAGTTCCGCATGCAATATTCCGTCTTTGAAACTGATGAACGGGACATCCCATCTTGCTTGGAAGGTCAGGTTTCCAGGATAATCGTCAAAGGTGTTGTAGCGTATCATTTCAGATGCGGTGTTAAACAAATACATGGCTTCGTCTGTTTTGACAGCAAGAGCGCATCCCGTGATCATTGATGTGATGGGTTGTTCAAATCCGTCTTCACCGTTCTCAAAGCATGCATAGGACTGGATGAGTTCACCGGTTAGGGACTCAACGGTCCAAACCCAAGGGCCACTGGTGAAGGTGAGTATTCCGTCGGATGTCGCCATTCTGATTCTGGAATCTGGCTCATTGAGAGAGTGGTTGTGCGTCATCGACCATACTGGTTCTTCCATGCCCGAAGAGGCACTCCATGCAGAAACAGTGGTATTGATTTGGTCTTCTCCTTGAATGTTAACGGAGGTAATGAACCCGTCATCGCCCCACGCACCGAGGTAATCCCCTGCGATGGTGCTTTGTTGGTCCATCTCAAACGGTTCTGGGTCAAAGTCCAGAAGTGCAACGTGAGCGAGAGGAATGGTGCTGTACAACAAAGCAAGCGTTAGCACAACCATCATGCCGTACTTGATGATGTAATCTTTCTTGTATTTCGCAAGCAGGATAATCAGTGCTGTGAACATAAAAATTGCGAAGAGTTCAATGGCGACATAACGAACTTGACTTGCCCCAGAAGAGCCAAACGCCTTGAGTTCGCCAACGTCATAATACGGCCGCATGAAACTGGCCAGGGCAATGGTTACAACGAACATACCTGCCATTGCCGTCATTCCAACCCATTGCTCTTTGAGGAGTTCAACGAGGGTATCTTCCTTTCGGAGTTCCTCCTCAACTTGAGCGAATCGTTCGTTTTGGCGAGGCGTGCCCTTCCCGTTAGCCTCATCGGTCATACCTCTGCGAGTCCTCTCTCTCATATCAGCCTCGCGTTTGCAGGACACTCAAGAACGCAAAGGAAAGAGGCTATGCAAGACAACCGGCTGCATGGACCATGGTGGGTCAAAAACCGGTTCGGATTTGGCTTGAGGAAACCAAGTATCTAGGAATGGCTCTTGGCTTAGCCAATACGGCGAAGGCTGTTGAAGCGCTTCAACTCCCATCGTCTTTGTTCACAACGGTTCACGTCGCAGGAAGCAACGGCAAAGGGACCACCTGTGCAATGCTTTGTACTGCCCTTTCCAACCAAGGGGTTTCGAATCTTTTGTTCTCGTCCCCCCACTTGGTTCGTGTTGAGGAACGCATTCGGATTAACGGTGTACCGGTTCATGCCGATGTCATGAATCGTGCTCTTGAGGCAGTCCGTACTGCAACATCCGCAAACAGCATCACAGTCACCTTCTTTGAGGTGACTTTTCTAGCCTCCCTCATTATTGCACACGAAGCGGGAGTTGATATGTTGATTCTTGAAACGGGTTTAGGCGGACGCTTGGACGCAACGCGTGTTTCCAAGGCTGATGTGTGCATATTGACCTCAATCGCTCTGGAACATACCGAGGTTCTCGGGAACGAACGGACAAAGATTGCTCGTGAAAAGGCTGCAATCGCACGGGCCTTCTGCCCGTTGATCGTTCGAGACCCAGGTGACCCCGAGGTTTTGGAAACCATAGAGGACACCGCTTCAAATGCTGGAATGGAACTTCTTGGGGAAGACATTGGCCCTGCAGACCTTGTCGTGGTCGACATACCAAAAGGGACATCATACCGTGACGAAGCAAAACTACTGGTTGATGCTGTTTGGCCTCACCTCGCCGGCGTCAATATCCAGTTGGAGCCGGATACCAGCAATTGTATTTGGCCAGCTCGAATGCAATTTGTTGAATCACAAAGTTCCGTTGAGCCACATTTCCTTCTTGATGGAGCGCATAACCCAAGTGGTTTGGAGCGAGCGGTCAAGGAACTCCATCATCGGCCTGAAATTCAAAAGGGAGATTGGGTACTCTTGTTTGGGACCTCTCCCCAGACTGATTTGAACGAGGCATTATCCCACATCATTCAACTCTGCACATCAAATCCACCCCTCAGCATCATTCTCAGCGAACCTCAAGGAGGACGCTACCCCGCTGTCCCAGTGGTTGAACTCACCCCATGGTTTTCACCCCTCGGTATTCAATTAACGATGCACCCGATCCCCAAGGATGCGGTAAAACATGCCCAAGATGTTTATGATCAATCAATTCTGGTCGTTTCAATTGGGTCGCTTTACATGCAAGGAAACGTCTTGACCTCATTGGGTGCAGACACCAACGACGACCTGAGTTTTGTAGCGAAGGAATGATAGAAGTGCGGCTGTTGTGAGAATTCAGTGAGCCAATGAAGGACAAGCATCTTGCAATTCGAATCCAACAGTGTCTTGCCCTTGCTGAAGCATCAAATTGTCCTCGGCGTACCTTTGGTGCTCTTTTGGTCGACCCTGAACGTAACGTCGTCCTCATGGACGGATACAACGGCGGACCTCGTGGCGGTGGACGCTTGTGCGGTGGCGAAGAATGCTTGCGCGACACGATGAACATCACATCGGGCACTCGGGTTGAGATCGGATGCCATCATGCTGAAATGAATTTGATTTGCAATGCGGCAGCCAACGGTGTTTCAACCAACAAGGCATGGCTCATCGTAACAGGTGAACCATGCATGATGTGTGCCAAACTGATACACCACGCTGGAATTTCTCAGGTTGTCATTGTTGATGGCGGTTTCATGGGTGAGAACGGGGTTGGGTATCTTGAAGACCACGGTGTTACCATCCAACGAACCGAAGGGCCTCAAGACCCACGTGCTTAATGTTCAACCAGTCAGCAAATGTGTGCAAGGTTTGTGTTGTTAAGAGAGCAGTCCGGTTCAGTCACAGCAGTTCTTTTCGATGCTGTTTTGTGCGCAGAAGCAGGTCTTTGCAGGAACGATGTCTGCACGAGAACTGCGTTCGTTGAACAATGCAGTGACTTCTGCGAGTTCTTCGGGAGCATCGCCGCGAGCTTCGAGACAGAGTTTGAGTCCCAGGAGACCCCACATGTTGTTTTTCCAGAGTTTGATATCGGCCCGATAAACTGCTTCTGCTTCTTCAAATTCACCTTGCTCGTGCAGGAGTGCACCAAGAATATGTCGCACAGGTTGCATTTGGCCCCAAGGCTCGTTGTAGGCAAGGTTGAGTGAAAGGTCAACGCCACGGCGAAGATGGTCAAAGGCTACGGTAAAGTCGGAAGCCTCTCCACGTTCCTTTGCAAGGAATTGTTTGCGGTATTCAATTTCACCAGCCAATACAGCTGCATTCACGAGCAGAATACAAGGTCCATCGCTTGGATCTTGGTACATCAAATTGTTGTGAAGTACACGTCCAGCGAGAGCGGGGTTCTGAAGGGCCTCGTTGAAGAGGACCTGTTCTGTCTCTGCCTCGGAAACCATTCCCTTGGATGCATAGGCGACGCCTCTTGCATAATGCTGGGTTGCGATCGTGGCAGGGAAGACATCTTTGTCGCTGTACATTGGTTCAGCAAGGATTTCGTCCCACTTTCCGAAGCGAATCATCACGTGCCAAGGCATGGTGACATAGGATTCAAGGAATATGGCGCCCATTGGAATGACGCCAGCGAGCATGAACTGGACCCCAGAGTTTTCATCACCAGCAGGAAGTGTATCCACCGCCTTGCGTGCATATTTCATGGCGATTTCGTACTGTCCCTCAAACATAGCACACCATACCACAAAGTGGTGATTGTGCATTCGGTAAAATTTGTAGAACTGAGATTCATTTCCACTCAGTTCAACATATCGGTCATCGGCTTCAACTGCTGCAATGTTGCATTCTACAGCCTCTTTCCACTGTCCAACCCATGCATCAATGTGAGAGGGCATGTGGACGAGATGGCCCATTCCGGGCATGGCGGTACGCAATACGTCTGCGGCCGGGAGGGCGCGCTCTAGGAATGGAGAGAGTTCCAATGCGTGACAGTAGAGGTGGCACAAAGCAACGTGTACCTTGGCGCCTTCAATGTTCTCGAACGAATCTTCCATGACCTTAATCAACAGCAGAGTGTTATCATCAGCAGGGGTAATTTCCCCGGTGGTGGTGTTCTTGTCCCACAGCTGCCACGCCTTCAAATTCATGAGGGCTTCAACGTACACCGCAGCAACGTCCAAGTTTCCGTTGTATTTTCGGTACAATGGTTCCATCGCTTCAGCAAAGGCAACATTGAGTTCTGGACTGTTGCCCATGTTAAGGACCGTTGGGTCAGCACCATCACGAGCTTCTGCCGAGTGGCGTTGTGCTAATGCATCAATGAGGTCTTGCTCAAGTTCGGTGCAGTTTCCTTTGAGGGCAACTGCCTGTTGAATGGGGTCGTGGCCAGACCCTAGGCCGGGACTCCAGTTGTAACTGGAAGATAGACAGTAGGCAATCCCCCACCATCCCATGGCGCAGGTTGGGTCGAGTTCGGTAACGTTCATGAAGCATGCAATGGCTTGTTCATGGTTGTAATTGAGCATGTGCCCATGGGCTCGGACATACATGGCCCGTGCTTCTTCATTGGCGCAGGTAATGGTTGTTGCAAAGAAATAATTTGACGCGTCGCCAAAGTCATAATCGGTTGGTGCAAGTGACATATCTAGCCCTACTTCGTCGTATGTATAAGCAATATGCCTTCGTTTCACGAACACGGTAATAAAAAATAAAAATTATTAACAAAACCTTCTTTTTATTTCGCTAGTTCATGCCGAACCGATCTTCTTTGTCACCGTCTCTGCCTTGATTTTTGGTCATAAAGAACAGAACCAGGCCTGCGCCAAGTAAGAGTGCTGCGCCCAGGACAGTGAGTACCGTTGCACTCAGTCCTTCTGCTGCGTCTCCTCCAGAACTTGCTTCATTGAGAATAATGGCCGAAGTTGTTGTGTTCAACTCTCCAAATTGATCAATGGCGCGTAGTTGGACTTCATGGGTTCCGAGAGGAGTTCCCGTACGAACCGATAGTAGGGCGGTGAAAGTCCCATCGTTTGCTGTATCATCGCCACCGTTGATTCCATCATCGTACATCCTTATCCAAGAGGTTTCACCAATTGGAGAAAATACGCCCATGTCAATCTGAACCCGCTCGATGCCATCCGGATCGTAAATTTGGACGGAATAGGGAATCAGTTCTACACCGTTCTTCTCAATAATTGTTGATTGGGTTGTTATGGTTGGTCGATCGTTCTGAATGGTAACGACAATGGGTGTGGTTGTGATTGATTGGACGTAGTGCGGGCCATATGTTGGATGTCCAACAGTGCCATCAACAGGGGTCCAGACACGGTGCTGAGCGCTTGCCCCATAGGTGTCATTTGTTCGGAACAGGAGGGATTGTTCTCCTGGCGTCATTCCATCAGGCATAGCGAACATCCCAGCCCAACTTCCAAATTCAGCAGGCCCAGAGAGCGTGAGAGGGGTGAGTTCTCCTCCGTATTCCCGAAGGTCCAGTTGCACAGAGGAGACTCCGTGTCCGTCATAGGCTTGGACGTTGATCACGACGGATTGCCCTCGTTGGAGGCTGGAAGGAGCAACTTCCACTTGAGTAAGCCGAGGTGCTTGGTTAGCGACCATGATTTGCCCTGTTGTTTGGTTGACAGCTCCAAAACTGTCTTCAGCCGTGATGTTCACTTCATGCATCCCCATTTCCAATCCTGGGACATTGAACGAAGCAGTGTACACATCATCACCAATGTTGGAATCTCCGTTGAGCCCCCGATCATTGAGTTCCGTAATGGCGCCTCCAAGAGGCGTTAGGTCAACATGAACTGAGATGACATTCCATTCTGCGTCTGGAATTGGGATTTCAATGTGGGCAGTGCTTCCACCCTCTCCCAAAACCAGCCCTTCCCGAAGTTCCAGTGTGCCGATGTTGGGGGGGGTGTTGTCGTCTTCACTGACGATTTCTGGAGAGAGGACACGCTCGAGATATTGCGTTTCGTTCATGAACGCCTCTTCTCCTGATTCTCCAAACGGAAGGGCGAGAGAACGAGAAACGCTTGAAACCAGGCCTTGCAAGGGACCTGCTGAAACAAGGGCACCTTGAGCAGTTCCTAACGCTCCATCATCGCCGTATACTCCCGTCCATTCAATGACCGTCAAATTGTGCCCGTCCCGGACGTCGATTCTGGTTGTTCCTGCAGTCAGGAGCATGGGTAGCCCCTCTTGGCCGTTCAAGCGCAGAACGTCATTGGGTTGGAGTGGAATCGGCATGAACCCAGTTTCTCTCCCCACGGTTAAGTCACCAAGACCACTTTCTGCAACGGGGGCTGTAGCGTTGACCTGTATCGGGCTACGTTCGGGTCGTTCATCCCCTTCTGAGGGGTCGGGACCTGTCTCTCTCCAGACAAAACGAACGGTCTTGTTGTCCCACTCAGAGTGGACGACTTGATAGTCCCAAGTCTCGTTGTGCGTTGCACCAACGCCAGCACCGTCAAAGAAATTACCGCCGTTAACACCGGTGATGTTGAACCAAGAATCCTGATGAATGACATTCACAGGAAAAATTTGACCACTTGCGTTTGCTTGTTCTCCGGTTTCTTCAATGCCTCGGACAATGCCGAATGTTCCTTGGACATCACCTGAAAGCGTCCCGTCCACGTGAAGGTTATCGGTCAGTGTTGTTCCGTTAACTACCTTAGAGCGAATTTCTAGAATGGTTCCGTTGACTACAAGCGTTGAATTTTCTTCAGCATCGTCAAAACCGAACGTACCCGAGCCCCACAATTCCTCTTGTTGAAGAACACGGATGCCTTCTTCCCATCGCTCAACTTGGACGAAGCCGTCCAAGGAAACGTCCATGCGAGTGCCCTCATCAATCAAAATGAAATCAGCCATTGCTTCCAGTTGGTTGTGTTGTAAGACTCGAATTCCATCAACGTCGTGGTATTCGAACAAGAATACAGAAAGTTCACCGGTGATGTCAAGCGATGAATTCTCATCATTGTCTTCTACGATGTCCAGGGACCCTGTGGCTTCCACAGACAGAATTTCCTCAACAATACCCATGGCCAGCGAGCGGTTGAGGTTGGCTTTTGACACGTTCGCACGAACTTGTGTGACAGTTCCCTCGTCCTCGGTTGTAATGTTCAGTTTCCCGTATCCTTGTGCATCAAAGAGTTGGTGTGTTAGTATGCCTCCAACAATGGTTTCATTTTTCCACAATTGGGTGAGCACCAGATCAAGGTCAGTTTGAGTCCCATCAGCGGATTCCAACGTTCTGAAGGTCCCGTTGCCGAGTTCCCAAGATTCAAGTTGCTGTCCGGAGCGTTCCTGCCATCCTTGTCCATCAAATGTGAGGATGAAGCGCTGTTCACCTTCATCGTTCTCGTAGGCTTGATCAAGACCCCAGGTTGTTGACAGCATGATTTCGTGGTCGTCCATCGGTTGATTCCAAACACCAACCTCAAATTGGCGTTCTACAGAAATTGGCTGGACGAGTGTCTGACCGTTATGCTTGGTAATGGTCACCGTTAAGCCGATGTTATCTGCCCATTCAATTGACGTATTCAATTCGACCAAAGCGGTTCGTCGTTCGTTTTCAAACCCCCACTCAAGCGACCAACTGACCTCCAATAAGGAACCGTTTCGCTCATGGTCAATATCAAGTTGGAAGTCATATGAACCATTGTCTGTAAACGTCAACAAATACGCATGGTCGTTCATTCCCGAACCACCTTCAACCCAGTGGGTCGCGATGGTGACTGAAGGCGCCGTAGGAACTTGTGCTTGTATGGGCACCGTAGAGAACAAAAACAGAAGCAACATGCCGAAAGAGAGGATGCGGCGATTCCGGTTCATGGTCAAAACGGAGTGCTGCTCCTCTTCAAAACTTTGGGACCTTTGCTCAGTCAAAGGTCCAAGACGTATCCGAAAATCAACGGAAGGACGATTGTAGCATCGCTCTTAATGTTGAAACGAGGAGTTTCTGGGCCGAGTTTACCCCAAGTAATTTTCTCATTTGGCGGGGCGCCGGAGTAACCTCCGTAGGAGGCAGACGCATCGGTAATTTGTGCGAACCAGGACCACAGTGGGACGGCCTCGCGCAAGTCTTGATTCAAGAGAGGAACCACACATATGGGGAAGTCCCCAGCGATTCCACCACCCACTTGCAAGAAGGCCAGCGGTGTTGTTGTCGAGCGGTAGAATTCGATCAGTCTTGTCATGTATTCAATGCCACCTTGAACGGCAGATGTATCAACGATACCTTCAGTGCATCGTGCTGCAAAGATGTTTCCAAGGGTCGAGTCTTCCCATCCCGGTACAAAGAGAGGCAAGTTGACCTCGGCAGCAGCCAGCAGCCAAGAATGGTTTGGGTTTGCGTCGTAAACTTCCTCCAAGCACCCGCTGTTGAGCAATTCATAGAGGTACTCATGGGGAAGTCGAGAAGCCTTCTCTTGACTGGCTTTCTTCCAAAGGGCGAGGATATGGTGCTCGATGTTACGTATCGCTTGTTCTTCGGGTATGCACGTGTCTGTTACACGATTCAGGTGCCTCTCGAGAAGGTTAACTTCATCCTCAGTGCTCAAATTATCAATGTTTTCGATGCGCTCGTAGTGGGAACGCGCAACCAGGTGGAAGACGTCTTCCTCCAAGTTGGCTCCCGTACACGAGATCGCCGCCACGTGCCCTTGACGGATCATTTGAGCCAAACTGCGTCCAATTTCGGCGGTACTCATAGCTCCAGCAAGCGTAAGGAACATGCGCCCGTCTTGATGCAAGAATTGGCTGAGTGAACTGGATGTTCGTTGTAAAACCCCTGCGTTAAAATGGTGAAAATGTTCGTCGACAAATGCTCGAACGGACATAGCATCAGGCTCCGTGTAAAAACCGACGAACTTCATTTCGCTGCTTGAGTTCAAGATGAGGCATGGTTTCAGCCAGCCGTTCATGGATGTAATCGGCCATGACATTGGGGTCACTCTCGCCGCATGTGAAACAATCGATGGCGAGCCAGCCACGCTCGGAGTAACAGTGGGCGGTCACATGGCTTTCATCAATGAGGACCACTGCGGCAAATCCAAGAGGCGATACGCTCCCATCAAAAGAAGAAACGTGGGCATGAACCTCTCTTGCTTTGGCTTTGGCTACAGCGTCTCGCATGAGACGAAGCATCCACCTGCCTTGCTCAGGTTCATCGTATGCATAGCCCGTATAGTCAAGGAAGACATGGGTTCCGTGGGACTCGTGCTCTTCCATCAGTCCCACCTTGTGCGTGCTCCGGCCTTCCGTTCTTCAATTTGATGAAGGAGAGGCTTTGGACCAATCCCTGAAAAATGTAGACTTAATACCCTCTTGTGGCTCACCCTTTGATGCTGTCCAGCGCCCTTCCTGCCGTGAGAGAATATGGCATGCAACCGCTTTGGTAGCCAAACAGGCAGCCGTGAATTGAGTGAGAGGCGTATCCTCTTGAGCAACAATTTCGTTGACGTCAGCACTGATGACTGTAGCGTTTGGTGCTGCAAAAACCGCCTCAATTGTCTCAATAACCTGCCAGAATGAAAGCCCACCGGGGACGGGTGTTCCGGTTGCAGGAACCAGCGATCCATCCAATCCATCAATGTCCAAGGTGAGGTGAACCGGCCCTGAAAGGTTGTTCAGAGATTCAAGCCATTTGTTCCAAGAGGCAGCACCGGTGTGTGGGTGTTGGGTGTCTTTGGCAAAAAACGTCGTGATGCGCTCATCAGAATTGATCAGAGCGACTTCTTGACGCGAACAGGCCCGAATTCCTGCTTGGAGTAGAGTTCCAACGCCAAGGTCCAGGCTACGAGAGGCTGCACACGCATGAGAAAACGGCTCGCCATCAAGCGATTCACGAAGGTCGGCGTGGGCGTCGATTTGAACGATGGACAACCGGCTCAAGTCCCCGTTGACCAGCGGGTGATGGCGTGCGGCTTGTACGATTGGAGGCAAGATGCCATGTTCTCCACCCAAGAACAGCGGAAAATGGTCCCCAGAGAACCATGGCTTAGCATGGTCAACCAATTCGTCCAATTGGCCCATCAAGTTTCCAGCAGCTCCTTCCCATGCAGGTTCTGTGCGTATGGTGAATCCTGCTGGCAAATCAGTCGAAAGCAAGGGGTCGTACAATTCCACCTGCCCGCTTGCTTCTATACATGCAAGAGGGCCTTCTGCGGTTCCCGTGCCGTAGGACGTGGTAAGTTCAAACGCCAATGGGAGGATTACGATGTCCGCATCTGCGTCAGATGGAGGTATTCCGAGGAATTGCCCCTCAACAAACACTTCATCCATTGAACCTGAGGGGGAAACGACACCTTCATGATGTTGCCGATTCAGCAACACCTGCCTCTTTGGATGCTGAATATCCAGTTTTCATGAATATGAGTAGAACATTTAATATGGGTCGGAGTACAATATAAAATAGCAACGGGGAGTACTGTGTGGGCCGCTTAAGGCTCCTCGGGCGGGGTGAAAATATGGGAATGACATTACCAGAATTAACAAAAGCAATTCAACAACATATCGATTTGGATATGGATACAGAGGTGGCTCAAGGGATGGCGGAACACGCTCTCGGCTTCTTTGGTTTCTACAATCGGATTATTGACAACGCCCTAGAGCCTACCGACCGTAACCTGTTTTACATGTTCCAAGACTACGACCTCCTCACCACCGAGTCCGAAGAAACAACTCTGTGGGATGGCCGAGAATGGAGGATTCACTATTGGAAGTTCAAACCCGACCTCCGAGAACGTGTTGAGGCTTACATGCAACGCAACCTTCAGGAAGAAGAAATTGATCCATTCGCTGATATTTACAGCACAGACGGGCCAAGCATCTGGACCCGTGAGGCCGAGAGGATTACGAATCCCAACGCATTCACTTCCGATTGACGCTTTTGGTTAACTTATTGAACAACCGAGACGAGGGTAGAACATGCGAGTATGGGGTCTTTGCGTCCTGTTGCTTGCAGGAAGTTTTGTTCCGTTGGCCTCTGCCCAACAACCCGACCTCGTCCAAGAGCATTGGTACCACTCCTACGCAACGCTCACTGTCGACGTTAATGCATGGGCGGACGATTACCCGGAAATTGTTGACTTGACGATCGCCGGTCAGACCGAATTGGGAAAGAACCTCTGGGTGGTGCGGATTTCGGATTGGAGCAATGAAACCAAACCTGATGGTTCCGCAAAAGAAGTGGTTTACATTGACGGGGGCCATCACGGAAACGAGCACCTTGGGACAGAATTGGCCTTTTTGACGGCTGAGCACTACATCGAGGGCTGGGTAGAAGGCGACCAAGAAGTGGTGAGGGTTCTCACCAACACCGAACTTCACATCCTTATCATGCTCAATGCGGACGGTAACGACTTGGACACACGATGGAACATCAATCAAGTTGACCTGAACCGTAATTATGACCACCACTGGAACGAACAAGACGAGACACAACCCGGAAGCGGCCCGTTCAGTGAAGCCGAAACACTTGCTAATTCGATATACATGAACACCGTTGTCCCTGACGCAGACCTGTATGTGACGATGCACACAGGCGTTTGGATCATGCTTTATCCATGGGGCTATATTCCCGACCAACCCATTGATTGGGAATTGTTCCATCACATCCGAGATGATGTCAATACCAACATTTCTGAGATACCGATTCGCAATGCAAATCAGGGATTGTATCCAAATTCGGGTACCAGCCGAGATTACGGCTATGGTATCATGGGATTCCCAACCTTTACCTTTGAAACCGACGATGAGCAATGGCTTCTTGGTACAGCAGAGCAACTCTCCAGCCGTCTTGGGGAAGAATTGGATGTTATGGAGTATTTGATCTCAAACGTGTGGTACTGGAGAGCGCGACTGGATGTTCGCAGCATCGATGTGAGCGATAGTCAACTGACACTTGACGTTCAGAATCAAGTCCACGCAACCACAAATAACGCAAGTCTGCAGTATTTCGCCAGCAACGGAGACCTGCTTTGGGCTTCTCCATTCTTCAGCGTCAATGCAACCAACAGCACCGTTCAAACCTTTGATGTCAAGGGGATTGATTTCTCAATTGACGGCAATTGGAAT
>JAQXEX010000011.1 GCA_029250625.1 Candidatus Poseidonia sp.
ATTGGAGATATTGAAAACAACAGTCGAGCAGACGCCATTCTTCTTTCCTCCTCCAATGCAAGTACTGGAGTGGGGACTGCCTTCACGGTCATGGGTTACACCAATACGACGGGCGTTTCCAACACATCGTGGGTTCCAACATGTACCAACGCTACACGAGTGATGGTTAACGATCTGAACGGAGACTCCTATGAAGACGTAATCACCTATGCGCCGGTAGACAGTTTGCTCTGCATTCACATCTACAACGGTACAACAGGTAACTTTCCAACACGGACCAACTACACCCTTCCCTCTTCAGTCATCGATTTGGAAATTGGAGACGTTGCCGATGACGGATACGCAGACTTGGTGACCATCCGAACCGGTGGAGCCATTGATGTTGCAGAATTTAGCACCAAGTCCAATGGTTTTGCATCCGTAGATTCGGCGGTTGTTTACGAATCTGCTCAAAGCACAACCCCAGCCTCCCTGACAGCAATGTACTTGGCAAGGTTCGACGGTGAATTAAATCCATACAAATTGGTCGTAGTGGATACTACTGGTCAATGCATCCAGCTGCAGTATTCCCCAAACGGTGCTTTTGCAGAGTTGGTGACACGCTTTGATGGACTTGGAACCGATTCAATATACGGTGATTTTGACAACGACGGAGATCTTGATTTCATCGCTACCCGCAGCACAGGTCACCGGTCCATTGAAAACCGCCTCACGTCTTGGGATGAAGAAAGCCACAATGGCCTCTTGGACCTCACCAACGCGACCATCATCGACCACGACTACGATATGGACAGTTCCCTCCTCCTTCCTCAGTTGACTCAAGGCGATGGTATTTCGAGCACAGTGGATGGTAATTTTACTGCTTACAATTTCCGTACTTTCGGCAACAACAAGGGGCGAGTTGATTCATCTGCTTCAGCAATATTGGAACCTTGGACCATGCCCAAGTCGATTGATTTCGGTGACCTTGATGGCGATGGTATTCGCGAACATGTTGTCGTCGCAGGCGAAGGTTCACAGCACGGGGTTTTCATCGGTGCGTGGCACGAGATTGGTTACGATGTTGACCGTAATTCAATAGCTGATTTTACCGCATCAGGCTATGCTGGAAACGGTTCAAATGGCCTCGCACCGCTTCAGGTACTTGACCCAGCCAACAACCTGAGCACGCAGTTGAGCAACATGAGTTTCAGTTGGCCGTGGGCCACTGATGGATACGGGATTCAAATGTCTCCAGTCAATTTTTCGTTGAGCACATTGGCTGAAGGCATGTTCACCTTCACAGATCTCAACATTACATATGATGCAGAATTTCAAGTGAATCTTAATCCGCATCCTTCTGGTAACTTGACGAATGTATTGAATCAACAGATGACCGGTGGTTCGGGAACGTTGAATGTACCACTGCTGTTTTCCTCAACACAAAACGGTAGTTTTGAGATTTCTAACCCCACCATCGCCTACGTTGAAGGTGCGCCCAATATTGCCCTACCTCCGACTCCTATATTGCAGATGAATCAACTGAACAGCACAAGTTTGGAACTTGGATGGCAAAATCTGAGCGATTTCGGTGACGACTTGCTCCAATTCGTCATCTACAGGGTTGGTCAGAATCAAACTTTAGATCTGCTGAACCCCTATTCAATCAGCATCGGTAACTTCACGGTTGATACGAGTTTCTTACCCGGTGAACAATACGACTATTACGTCCGCAGTGTGCATGAATACGGCGTGACCAGCAATCTTTCTGCACCTCTTTCAATCACCGTCCCATACCCCCTCCCTCAGTCCTACATACCGAACGTAACGGCTGTTGACCGCCCCGGCGACTCCGGGGGCGTGTTGGACGTCACTTGGTCCTCAGGACATTCATCCGTGACTGAACATCAAATTTACCTCAGTGCTGTGAATTTTACTTCGGTTAACGGGATGAGTCCGTCCAAAACAACCTCGGCCTCAGTCTTTAACGCCACACTGAATATTGACGATGATGGCAATGCTCTTCTCGACGGAACACCCTACTTCGTTGCCGTTGTCGGTGTTGACCAGTTTGGTAATTTTTCAGACGATGCGACAGCGTTTGGCCCAGTCTTTACCAGAAACGACTCGGCATTAACCACCTCGCTTGATGTGTCCTATCTTGGATTTACAAGCGAAGAAAGCATCTCACACGTCTTGCTGAAGAAGAATGGGGCGTTGGATGTGGTCGCTCACTTGCATCAGAACGGTTCGGATGTTGATGGAGCGGACCTGGCGTTGAACATTCTTGGCGAAAACGATAACTACACGCTTGTTGAAACAACCAATGAATCAGGAATAGCGGTATTTTCAATCTCTTCCCTTACTACTTTGGGGCCCATTGAAGCGCTTGGCCAAATGACGCTTTCAGTGAGCTACCAAGGAAGCCAAGGGGGAGTCATTGACCGCCCACTAACACCAGCATTCAACCAATCCTCTGCTTTTGGTGTCGTTGATGTGGCCTTCACGACCGTTGAACCAATCCTTCTGGCAGAGAACGCATCATTCTCTACGGTTCTCCTCGTCAATGCAGACATCCCCGAACAACAGGTACTGCTTGCAAATATGGTCGTTGGATGGATCGCCAACGATGAAAACGGTTCAGAGGTATCTGCGGGAATTGGAGAGGTACGTGGAAACGAGATGGAACTCTCTGGAATTGGCGCATACGGCGGAATCCTTCACATCCATTTGGACACGTTCACTCCTCACTACTACACCGAAGGGATGGCCGTCATGATAGACTTTGAAGGGCCGCCTGCTGTAGAACAAAATGAAACCAACTCCTCCACCAATGACAGCAACGAAACGACATTCCCGGATGTAACGCTGGCTGGAACGATTGACTGTGGAACTGCAACCTACGCATGGGAGCAAAACAGTACCGATGAGCGCATTACGTGTACCATCACCAATCCGAATCCGTTTGATGTGTTCCTCGGATTTTCCTGGAAAGTGACCCCAACAACCCCTCCGCCAGTCACCTTTGAAGCGCCTTTTGGTGTGAGCAGCGGGCCGCCCCTCACCATTTCTGCGGGGGCCTCGATCCAAGTGGATTTCTCGCCGGTCCGTAATGGGCCATCCGATGGTTTGTTCCCCGGAATTCAAGGCGTGGGATACGTCGTTTTCTTCTCATGCTCTGAGTTGGGCGGAGCCAATCAGTGCGATTCCATGACCACGCCTACAGCAAGCACTGAAGGTGAATTACAGTGGACGCTCTCAGCGAAACTTGAGGTTGATACAGACAATACCAACGACGGTCAGAGCAACGACAAGGAGGACGGAGCCTCAAGCTCCACGACTCCAGTACTGGTCGGAATTGGTATTGTTATCTTCGTGGCCGCAGCCATAGGTGGAGCGATCTTCATGCGTTCCAGGATTGATGACGACTTTGACGAAGACGATGAAGACGATTATTACGCGGAAGCGATGACTGCACCGGACGTGATTCCGGGGCAAAAGAGTCTCGACCTCAACACTTCCAAATCTCTTGATTCGCTCAAGGCAGAGGGTAAAGAATTGCATGAAGAAGCCCCTGAAGGAATTGAATCCTCAATGCTTGGCAGCAGTGCCGATGCCTTCCAATTTGGCGCAACAGCCGAAGACATCAGTCCCGAAACCGATGCTGAAGACACACATGAGGGCGAATATTCATCTGAAGAAGAATGGACTGAGGAAGCCACCCAAGAGGACGATGGAATCTCAGTGGACGAGAACGGCACCGAATGGTGGGAAGATGAAGAAGGCGTCTGGTGGTACCGCGAAGAGGGCTGGGAAGACTGGGCTGTCTGGGAAGATTGATTCAAGCGCGAGTCTTTTGATGGGCTGACGAGTGGGTGCAAACCGGAGGGAATTCAATGGATGCGAATCTTCAATCATACGCGTTGGTTTTGCACCAAGATGCTGACCCAAGAACCGGAGGCGTTGCAATCTGCGGGTTCACCACTGCAGGGATGGTCGGCGTCATCGCAACATCCCACATCATCAAAGAGTTGAAATTGAAACAATTAGGGACTGTCATGCATGCCGATTTCCCTGCCGTTGCCCTCATTCACAACGAGATTCCAAAACACCCTGTACGTGTGTATCAAGGCGAAGGAATTGGGGTGTTCACCTCTGAAATTCAGTTCGGAAACGAAACCGACATCACCTTCGCATCCACCGTTCTTGAATGGTTTACGAAAGGTGGTTTTGACCGTCTCATCATCATCGATGGCTTGGTTCGTCCAGAAAAGGAATTAACCGAAGGTGCTTTGTTTGGTGTAGGCTCAATCGCAGCCTCAAGAAATCGATTGAAGGGCTTGGACATCGAGCCCATACAGCAAGGCATTGTAGCCGGCATCACCGGATTTTTGCTTGGCGAGGGTGACCGTTTGGGGATTGATATCACCGCCCTTCTTTCTGAGGCGAATCCAATGTATCCAGATGCGCGGGCTGCTGCTATCGCAGTCGAAGCGATTGGGGATTTGACAGGCCTGGAAATTCCTTTGACCGACCTGCTTGAAAATGCTCGAGACATTGAAGAGAACGTCCGCAACATCATTGAGAATGCCTCACAGATGCTCCCCGCACCGGATGCAACCAACATCACGGACATTGACCCATCATTCGGCTGAAGGGTTCCCATGGGCGTTATCCAACAAGGTCGCGCACGCGCTCAAGAACGGCCTCTAGCGGAGCATCAGTGACAAAGAACGGGTCGATATCCGGGACACGAGCTGCACAATGTCCGTGCTCTCTGAGCGATGTGAACAAGACTTCCAACTTTGGAGCATGCGTCACGCCTGCCATGTTGGGCAGGTCGTCAATATGCAACAACAGGTGGTCGCGACTCATCAGATCTGCAGCGCCCGCTATGTAACGAACACTTCGGCGCAATTCCCGCTGAGAGTATTCTTGGTCTGCATCGTCCCATTCCAAACCGTGAGTTCTTGCTCGTTCAACTTCGTCTAACGACGGCGAACAAAGGGCAAGGGCCCGCTCTTCGGTCATTCTACCAGCGATGTCTTTGTTCCAAAGAGGGCCGACCCACATCGGACCGCTTCCACGCTCTACCTCTTCTGGAGTTGGATGCTGAACAAACCGATAACCGCCATGAGGTTCACGAATGCGCCAACCCATCATGTCCATGACATCAGATGCCCGTTCCTTGCTTCGTCGCACCTTGACGCTTACACGAACGTGATGGCCATCGAAGAGCGCTAAAACGGGTTCAATAAAGCGGTCATGACGAGCAGCAGTGGTTGCTACGAGGCCGAGAAGAACGCGCACCCCATCGTCATGTGCGTAGGTGTCAACAATTCCCTTTGCACCATAACGGCGTTGTTGTGACGAAGCGCTTGAGCCCGTGAGCGCAGCTGTATCGGTGGCCGTCACTTCAAGGAAACCGATTCTTGCAAGTCCTTGGATGGCTGAATCCAGGAAATTTACAGGAGAGCCAAAGGGGTCGAGGTCAATCCACTGATAAGCCGCCTCCATCAAGGCAATACGGGCGTCATTTTGCATGACAAAAATTCCGTTTTCCATGGTTCCTTCAGGAATTCGTTCATATCGGTCATCTTCGAGAGCATGACCTACCGTAATTTTTGGAGGGAACGCGCCATGAGAGCGCTTTAACCAATCAAGAGCAAAGATGTCAAGGTCGTTCGCTGCAATGCGAAGGCGGGGTTGGATTCCATCGGGAAGTTCATTTCGCCACCGTCGAACACGGACCCCTGTTGCACAGAGGGCATCAAGAGCGCGAAGGTCATGGCCGGGCTTGACCAACCAATCGTGTTCCAACGCATCTGCAAGCAGCATCACCGAACGTGTTCGGGCCGGAGCCATTGCAGGGTTGAGAAAACCAGGCCCTGTGCGCTTTGCAGGTCCTCTCGGCATGTGTGTTGGGCGCTCTTGGTCCTCACGCAAATGGACCAGTGTCCTTCCTTCAAGCCAAAGGTGACCCTGAGATTTGGCCCCCTCAGGTTCTCCGGTCATAAATCGGGGAAGAACCTCTCCCTCAAGACCGCACCGACGCGACCCAAATCAATAATGGGAGAATTCAACGCCTTCAATGGCGTGAGTCACAACATGACCGTCGTTGGTAACCGAACCGACAACTGCAGTTCCTGGAAGGCGATCAGAAATCCATTCAGTGATGCTTTGAGCGTGGGTTTTGTCAACTGCAATGACCATTCCCATTCCCATATTGAATGTACGATACATCTCTCGGGTTTCCACCCCACCGGCTTCTTGTAACCACTTGAATTCAGGCAGTACGGGGAGTGGAGCGTCAATGGACCATCCCAACGTGTCGTGAAGACGAAGAAGGTTCGAGAGTCCACCGCCCGTTACATGGCAGATTCCATGAATATCGGAAATTGAAAAGGATGAACCGTTCCGGGCTTCTGTGAGTAAATCAACGACAGGGTCGCAGTAAATTCGTGTTGGATTCAGAACAACTTCGCCCATGGTTGGCTCACCCTCAGTCCAACGGATGAATTCCCTGTGGGGGTGAGTGCTGTCAAATGGAGCAGGGGAGCGATAGTCAATTCCAGCATGTTCAACGATTCGACGGACCAACGAGTAACCGTTTGAGTGAATCCCTGATGCAGGGAGGCCAATCAACACGTCGCCTTCTTTGAGATGTTCTCCTGTGATGGCCTGTCCTTTCGGGAGCCAACCAAGAGCGGTTCCAGACATGTCCAATTCAGTGACAATCCCTGGCAGTGATGCTGTTTCTCCACCCGCTAAGGTTACTCTCGCTTGCCGGCATGCTTCTGCGAGCGATGCACCCAAAGCCGCATGAATGGCTGGATCCGGTTTTGGAACAGCAACGTAGTCAACGAAAGCAATCGGTTCGGCTCCTACGCACAACAGATCATTCACATTCATCGCCATGCAGTCAATGCCTACGCCGGACCACTGTTCAAGCATGGTTGCGATTTGCAATTTACTCCCGACTCCATCGGTAGCCATTGCTAACAAATTATCTCCAAACTCAATGAGTCCACCAAATCCTCCGGGGAGGTCAACCGGCGCCCCAGGGGTTCCAGGTTTGCGGACGCTCTTGCTCAGGGCTCCGATGAGGGATGCAACAGCAGAGCCTTCAAGGTCAATATCGACCCCCGCACTTGCGTAGTCCATGGGCTCGTCCATAGCGTAACCACAAGTCGGCGCCTCAAGAAGAAACCGCTTGATTTTCTTGCATCATTTTCGCAGCGCTTTCGACAGAAGAGGGAAAGAAACGTCAAGACGGTGGTCAATCCCACTGTGTGTCCCAACAAATTCTTCGTAAACATGGGGGACTGAAAGAGTGTCAAGTCGAGCGACAAACCGCCGAGTCCCGTAGTGGATATGGTACTGGTCTTGCCCCCCACAATCCACGAAGCACAATTTCATTCCAGCTAAGGCTTCATGACGATGTTCTACCATTGAAAGCGGGTCAAAGGTCATCCATCGTCCCCAAGCTTCAGGCTTAACGATGCAGGTGGAGAGGTCTACGGGCAACTTCACGCCCAAGTTGAGCCCCTCCCCGATAGGGCGCGGGTCGTAAGATGCAGCAAGAGCACACATCATCATCGTGTGAAAATCAGAGGAACGCATGGACGGCGCGTCCGCCAGTCGAGCAAGATAGGCTTCAGCTGACCCGTCAGGCGCAATGTGGGTGACGGTTTCGCCCCAAGAACCGCCGTACATCAACTCAAATCCAACGTCGCCAGAATGCGAAGCAACAGCAGACCAAGCATCGGGACGAAGCATGCCGTTGACCATTGATCCGTATCCCCCAGACGATTTTCCGACAAGTCCGAAGTGTCCGTTAGTGGAGTATCTGTTTTCGATTTCTGGGCGCAGTCCATCGGCCAACCACGCTGACCAGTTCCCAAGAACAGGAGAATCAACGAACTGGTTGCCTCCCAAGGACGTGAATGTGTCGGGCATGACCAAAATCACGGGCTCCATTGCCCCATCTGCTACCAACCGTTCATGCCGTTGGGGCAGTGTTTCTCCGAACGCCTTCCACCCTGCTCGCTGGGGGCCACTTGATGTGAATGGTGCAAGATAAATGACAACAGGTAGCGCCCCTCCCGCCTCAAGTTGTTGGATTCCTTCTGGGGTGAGATGGACTAAGATTTCCCGTTCAGTAGGGTCGCCCAAGCGATTTGCGATGAGTTCAGAATCAAACGACCAGCGGTCTATTCGTCCTCGAACGGGTGTGAATTGATGCTCAGGCATGGTACGCGTAAGGAGCGGTGATTCATCTGTTCTGCGGTTCTGGCTGGGTTCCAATGGACACCTCACAAGGTTGTGAAAAGGGGCCAGCAGGAAGCAAGTTCTCCAGTGGAAATCAAGGGGTAATGTTCCGTTTGGGAATTCATTATGTACCCTCGGCAACCGAATAGGATATCTACGGGCGGGAAAGAGATGGTCTCAATTCAAGAATTCGATTTGCCTGCTCGTTGGACTTCATTGATTCAAGATAACTTCTCCGAGGCCGTACATAATCTTGCACACATGTGGCCAGATGAGCAATCGATGACCATATCTTACCGTGTCATCGAAGGGTACGACCACGAGTTTGCTCAAGACTTATTGGCTCATCCGGACCTTCATTTTTCAGCTGCTAACCGCGCACTTCACCAATTTTTACTTGATGCAGGACACGGAACGATTCTCCCATTTGTTCGTATTGAACATCTACCAAGCGACCAAATCCGCACCGTATCCCAATTGAGGGCAGACGATATCGGCCAAATGGTCGCCCTTGATGCAGTGACGACCAAAATCTCTGGTGTTCGCCCCCGATTGTATTCTGCCGTGTTTGAATGCATTGCGTGCGGACATACGATTGAAATCAATCAACCGAACGAGCAAGAATTGATCGAACCCCTTGAATGTTCACAAATCGACGGGGGATGCGGTCGTCCAAAACGTCAAACACGGTTCCAGTTACAACAACAGGCATCCCATCTCATCAACTCTCAATTTATTGAATTGCAGGAATTGCCTGAACAGATGAAAGGCGGTATTCAGCCCGAACGCATCATTTGCATCGGAGAGCAGGATTTAGCAGGCAAACTCAACCCAGGCGACCGAGTTAAGGCCAACGGTGTGTTGTTCATCCGCTCTCAACGAAAAGGAGGAAAAGACACTCCAGTCTTCGATATATTCCTCCGCATCCACTCTCTTGAACGGCAAAACATCCCGTTGGAAGAAATCATCATTTCGGAGGAAGAAGAATTGGAGATCCGGAACATTGCTCGCAAGGACGACGTTTACGATTTGCTCACGCGAAGCATTGCACCGTCTATTTTTGGTATGAGTCACATCAAGAAATCCTTGATGCTCCAATTGTTTGGCGGAGTTGCACAATTGAACTCCGACGGAACACGAAATCGCGGGGACATTCACATCTTGCTCATGGGCGACCCCGGTGTTGCTAAGTCACAACTTCTCAATTACATGGCGTCAATTTCCCCGCGTGGGAGGTTCACTTCAGGGCAATCTGCCTCAGCAGCAGGTTTGACCGCTGCTGCGGTTCAGGATGCAACGGCTGATGGCCGTTGGACCCTTGAAGCAGGTGCGCTGGTCCTGGCCGACCTCGGCCTCGCAGCGATTGACGAATTCGACAAAATGAACAGTGCAGATCGTTCCAGCATGCACGAGGCCATGGAACAGCAACGGATTTCAATTTCTAAAGCAGGAATCAATGCAAGCCTCAGAACACGATGTGCGGTTCTTGCAGCTGCAAACCCAAAGGCAGGCAGGTTCGAACCTGTGAGCGACCTTCCGTTCACCGCTCAAATTGACTTGGCCCCGCCCTTGGTTTCTCGTTTTGACATCATTTGGCTCATCACGGATACTCCCGATGGAGACAATGACCAGAAGATTGCTAAGCACATCATCTCGAACAGGATGCAAGGTAGCAGTGAATTGTTGGTCAACGAAGGCTCGCTACCCGACCCCTCCCGACCAACCGCCTTGACGCAAAAAGTCAGCAAGAAGCAAAGTGAGGATTACGACATTTTGCCGAGAGAAATCCTTCGGAAGTACGTCGCTTATTCCAAGAGAAACATCCACCCTAAACTTACAGAAGACGCACAGGATGCCATCGTTGCCTACTATGTTGAAACCAGAAAATCCGGGGGAGAGTCCACTGATAGCGTGGCCATTACCGCTCGTTCTCTAGAAGCACTTTCACGCTTATCGGAAGCAAGTGCTCGAATTCGGCTATCACAAGAAGCGAATCTGGAAGATGCAGAGCGGGCCATTCGTCTCACTAAGACATGGCGTCACGATTTGATGGGCGAACACTTTGACGAGACGACCATGCAATCCGGCAAGAAGGGGACGGTCCGAAATCAGGAGAAAATCATTCTTGATCTAGTCTCAACCCTTCAGAACGAATCCGGAAGTTCTGCTAACTTGCTTGATGTATTGACCGAGGCTGAACGCAACGATATCAACCGCGGGAAGGCCGAGGACATCATCGACAAACTGTGCCGTGAAGGCCGAATGATGCGCCCGTCCGGCTACGAGACCCTGCAAGTGGTTTGACACCGATTGAGGGTGGTGCTCATGAAGGGTGAGCCCGTCGCAGGCTCATGGCCGGTGAACCCGAAGGCGACGTTGACCGCTCCGACCTCTTGGACCCCGTCCAAATCGGCTTCATGTGCGGCTTGGAAGTTCATCAACAATTAGCAACGGGAAAACTTCACTCACGTCAAACGGGTGAACTGTACGACGTGACCGTTGAAACCGTCCCCGACCATTGGCCTCGCTTTGCACGAAAATTACGGGCATCTCGGGGAGAAGGTGGAGCCATTGACATCGCTGCACGTTTCGAGGCAAAACGGAACCGTTCGTTCATTTACGCCCAATCACCCAATTCCGGATTGATTGAACTCGACGAACAACCACCGGTGGACCTTGATGCTGAAGCAGTTGATATTTCACTCACCGTTGCTGCATTGATTGGTGCTAACCCTGTTTCACTGATCCAGACCATGCGAAAAACCGTTGTTGACGGTTCCAACACCAGTGGGTTTCAACGCACTTCTCTGATCGCTACAGGCGGTGTTTTGCAAACTGCCGAGGGGCCCGTAGGTGTTGACGTCCTCTGTTTGGAAGAAGACAGTGCTCGCAAATTGGATACGATTGATGTTCCAGGTGGCCAGCAAGTCCTCTACAACCTTGACCGTTTGGGCCTTCCCCTCATTGAGATTGCAACCTCTCCCGAAGTTCAAACACCAGAGCATGCAAAATCAACGGCCATTGCACTTGGGCGGGTACTTCGTCAAACTCGAAGAGTTCGCCGTGGACTTGGAAGCATTCGTCAGGACCTGAACGTGTCCATCGGTGCAGGTGACCGAGTTGAAATCAAGGGCTGTCAGGATTTGGATTGGATTCCGCGAATTATCCGATTGGAAATGGCCCGACAACTCCATTTCTATCGCCTTGCGAATGACTTGAGGGCCAGCATGGACCTTCCAAGTCTCCCTTCGCACAGAGATGATGACAATGCAGACGTTGAGTTACAGGTGGCCCAGCGGGTTGAAGAAGCGCTTCCATGGGTCTCGTTCGATGTTACCGACGCTTTTTCAGCATGTGACTCAAAGATGATTCAAGAAGGTTTGACCAGCGGTTCACGCATGATTGCCCTTCCTCTACCGGGTCTCAAAGG
Organism: Candidatus Poseidonia sp.; assembly: GCA_029250625.1. Classification (GTDB taxonomy): domain Archaea; phylum Thermoplasmatota; class Poseidoniia; order Poseidoniales; family Poseidoniaceae; genus Poseidonia. The sequence continues at coordinate 11,681 of JAQXEX010000011.1, forward strand.
GAAATTAGGTGTCAAAGCAGCCGATCATAACGGTGCTCAACTTCCCCGATTGGGACGCGAACTCGCAGGAGCAGCCAAACTCGCAGGAGTGAAGGGGATTTTCCATGCTGATGAACTTCCAGCTTACGGCATCACCGATAAAGAAATCAGCAGCGTTCGTACATCATTGGACCTGAGCGAAGAAGATGGATTCGTGTTGTGCTGCGCTCCGCTTTGGCAGGCAGAACTCGCTTTGGAAGCAGCGCTAAATCGCGCTCGACTTGCCTGGCACCGTATTCCTCAAGAAGTTCGGAACGTCGTCGTCAAGAAAGGGTCTCCCGAAGACGGAACAACTGCTCCTATGCGACCGCTTCCAGGACGGTCCCGAATGTACCCCGAAACCGATGTTCCTCCTCAAACCGTCACAACCTCTCATTGGGATAACATTCTCGAGAATCTTCCAATGTCGGATCACGAACGATCAGAACGACTCTCCGGGTTTGATATTTCAAACGACCAAGCATCTCAACTGCTAGCACGAGAACTGGACGATGTCTTTTGGAATCATAAGGAGGGCGTACCAGCAAAGGGATGGGCTTCTCTGCTTTTGGTTCATGACGAAGAACATCCATCTCTTCTTGTCAATGTTCTCAAGTTGAGAGAGGATGGCCTTCTTTCGAGGGAGCACGTTGAGGGCGTTATTGAAACTCATGGGGGTCAAAACCCAACAATGGAAGCCCTAAGTTCGTTCTGTGAGGCCAACCAACTCGCCCCTGCTGATGTCAGTGGGCTTGCGGACGTGATCGACAAGATCATTGCTGAACGTCTTGACTTTGTCAAAGAACGCGGCATGGGTGCTATGGGTCCGCTGATGGGCATTGTCATGCAAGCTGCAGGCGGTGCTGATGGAAAAGAAGTCAGCGCCCTGTTGCGCGCAGCGATTCAATCGGTCACGGAGTGATCGTATGGTCAAGCGAATGGCTCTTGCCTGCCTCCTTCTCGCAACGCTAAGTCTTCTCCCAGTACAGGCAACGGCACCAGAATCATGGGATTTGGAATGGGAAATTGACCTCGGAGACGGATACATAACCACTCATCCAATAATTGACGATGACACCGTTTACGTTCGGACGTCCGGTTTTTGGACCGGAGAAGAGCGCCCACAAGTGTTCGCATTTTCAACCGACGGTGAAGAGCGATGGAATCGAACCAGCGCGACAACCGTTCAACACGATATGAGTCCACTTCTCCTTCTTCCTAGCGGAACAGGGGCGTGTGGTTCTTGGCCCGACCTTGTTGTTGTAGGGTGGGCAGATGGCACGGTAGAAGTTCTCCGAGCAGACAATGGAACATCCGTTTGGAACCGTACTTCAACAATCCAGGGCTGGGGCATTACTGGAGCGATCGTTCCGGACGGCGACCACTTGGTCGTCCCGACTCGAACCGGTATGATGCGCCTCTGCGCCTCCAACGGTGAACTGGATTTTGAAGTAGAATTGGGACTTGGTTGGCGGAATGGAATATCGGTCACTAACGACGCGTTCTGGCAGGGAGATGAATCGGGGAGCGTATGGAAGGTGTCACGTGAGGGAAACGCATCGTTGGTTGCTGAATTAGGAGGTTCCATCCGACATACTCCCATCCAAACACCATCGGGAGTTTTTGTTCATGTTCAGCGAGGAGCAACGAGTACGATCCATCTACTGAATGCGACCCAAGGTACTGCTGTCACCGTTCATCAAGGCGGGGCTTCACCGGCAATGCCCGTCTCTAACGGGCGATTTGTGGTCACCGGGGACAGTTCATCCCTCTCAACTTTTGATTGTGAACGCAACTGCTCTTTGGTTTCTAAGCACCCGACGATAACCAACGGAGAAATGACGTGGGACGGCGGCCAAGAGCTTTGGTATCCCGTCAATCAACCCAACGGTAATTGGGCCGTTTCAACCATCAATGAGAGTGGAAACATCACCTCCACGTTTAATTTTTCAACGCCTCACGATGGTTACGGGACGGCAGCTCCATCGTTTGGCGAAAACCGAATGGCCATGGGAAATGATGCAGGCGTCCTCATGATGTACGTTCAAGAACGTACCATCACAACCGACGCCGAGCCGTACGATTGGGTCCCTATTGGAGGAGCCCTTCTGCTTATTTTCCTTCTTTCAATCGGCGCCTACGCTACCTCCGTCAACCGTATCGATTGGGGGTGGAGGCTTGTCTTGCTCGTCTTGCTCGTATCGACACTTGCCATCACTCCCGACCTTTCTTCGCAATGGTCACAATCACTGACTGAAAACAACACAGAAGGTAATTCAGATGTTTGGAACGACTCGTGGCCCGAATCTTGGAAGGGTACGCAAGTTGTGATCATTGAAATCGACGGTGAACAGCAGGTTGCAGGCGGTTTGGTTGGTTATGAAACAGCACTTGACCTCACCCTAGCAGCAGCAAACGAAATTCCATTGGAGGTGGAGGTTGAATCCACAGAACTTGGCTCATACGTTGTGTCCATTAACGGGGAAGAGGGTTCGGGATGGGAGTATTTTCTCGACGGTGAACGGGCGGGACAATCTTCTGACCGGCAGTCCGTTTCCGATTCTATCGTCTTGCATTGGCGCCTCGTTCGTCGGTAGGCTCAAGGAGGAACGCCCTTTCGGGTAGAATATGTTCCAAGCTTTTGGTGTCCACGGACCCGAATTGACCCCGTTTGCGGACATGGTCATTGACGTGCTTTTGGTTGCTCTTGCTTTTGCACTTCTCGTAACTGCACCACGCACATCTCGACATGATGTTTACCTTCTCGCAACCTTTGTTGCCGCCGTGACGGCCCTACGGGTCCTTCTTCAGCCGCTCCCGAACGTGCAGCCCGTAACAGTAGCCGCTCTTCTCGTGGGCGCGCAATTAGGGGCGCGTCGTGGTGTCGCCTTTGCAGTGCTTGTCACGTTACTGTCCAATCTCCTGATTGGAGACGGTTGGTGGACCTTGTTCCAAGCCATTGGATGGGGTGCTGTAGCGGTTATTGGTTCGCAATTAAACCTCGGAACCGCTGATAAATTCCGTTCAGGACAACTCTATGTTGCCGCGGTTTGTTCAGCATTCGTGTTTGATTTCATCGCATCACTCTCCATTGTCACGTCCGGAATGACGCTCTCTGATTTTGCCGTCTATCTAGCACACGGGCTTCCATTTGATGTCTTACACGCCTTGGGCAACCTCACCTTCGCAGTTTGGTTCGGACATTTCGTGTTCCGTGCATTGGAATCCATTGACTCGCTAGAAGAATTGGAACAATCGGTGGTTGAGGACTATGTCGTCGAAGGATGATGCTCCCTCAATGGCGTTAATCGTACGAGGTGACCTTTCGCTCTCCGCTGGTAAAACAGCAGTTCAATGTGCTCACGCAGCAGTTCAGTGCGCCTTTCAAGCACGCCGTCAACACGCCCGGCTCATGGAACGCTGGAGAAGGGCTGGGGCGCGAAAAATTTGTTTGGTGGCTGACGACTTGGCTTCCTTACATCGCTTAGCGAATGAAGCACAGCAAGCGAATTTATCCTATCATTTGGTCCAGGACGCAGGGCATACTGAAGTTCCTGCTGGGACCGTGACAGTCCTCGGAATTGGGCCAGCGCCACGAAGGTCATTGGATTTGATCACCGGGGATTTGTCAACGCTTTGAGGGGAGAATATGGGCTTACGTTCCTTCATCCACCGAATGACTGCTCCTCGAGCGAATGGACATGCCGCTGTTCATGGGAGCATGAAATTGGTTTGCGTTGTTAACCAATCCTTGAAAATGGGCAAAGGGAAAATCGCCGCACAAGTAGGTCATGCATCGGTAGAATCCTTTCTACGCGCTGGAACGACCCATCCTGCCCACTTGGACGCTTGGCTGTCTGGTGGTCAAAAGAAAATCTGTTTGAAAGCCAAGGATGAAGCCGTTTTTGCAGAACTCAAGCAGGCGGCTGACAAGGAACAGATCCCGTGCCATATCGTGCGGGACGCCGGCCACACCCAAATTCCCAGTGGTTCTCAAACCGTTCTTGCACTGGGGCCTTACGGTGAAGAACACCTCGACAACATCACCGGTCACCTCAAGCTCTTGTGACGTTACAAGGCATTGATGAAGGAGAGCGTGGAGCGTGAATCATGCGCGAGTATCCTTCAGACCGCATCGATTTTCGCTCTGACACAGTCACACAACCAACACAGGCCATGCGGGAAGCAATGATTGCAGCCCCTGTTGGTGACGATGTCTTGGGTGACGACCCAACGGTTATTGCCCTTCAGGACCGGGTGGCCAAGATGTTTGGCAAGGAAGCCGCTCTCTTCGTACCATCAGGAACCATGTCCAATGCTATTGCACTGCGAACTCACACGGTCCCAGGAGATGAAATCGTATGCGATAAAACCGCCCACATCTATCGGTATGAAGGTGGCGGTTATGCAGCACTTTGTGGAGCATCTATTGCTCTGGTCGATGGGGAAAAGAGTTTGATGACTCCCGAGCAAGTTCAGAAGGCCATACGAAAAGCCGAAGGTTCCGGCGGGCACTATCCAAACGGCAGTTTGGTTTGCATTGAGAACACGACCAACCTAGGGGGTGGCTCTTGTTACGACCAGGAGACCTTTGACCAAATCGCTGCGGTTGCACAAGCGAACGATTGTAAAACCCATATTGACGGTGCACGTATTTTCAATGCAGCAATAGCAACAGGCGTTGATGTAGCAACCATGTGTGAGCATTATGATTCAATATCAATTTGTCTTTCCAAAGGCCTTGGAGCTCCTGTGGGGTCGGTCTTGGTGGGCACATCAGCCTTCATTACTCGGGCACACCGCTGGCGCAAACTGTTTGGCGGGGGTTGGCGACAAGCGGGGATGCTTGCAGCCGCAGGTATGTACGCGCTTGATCATCACGTCCTCCGACTGGAAGAAGATCACCAACGTGCAACAACCATTGCCCAAGCACTTGATTCAATGGATTCCTTTTCCGTTGACATGGAAACGGTACAAACCAACATGGTCTATGTCCAATGCCTCCAACCAGCAGATGAAGTCGCTCTTGAACTGCAACACAACGGCGTTGACGTGTTTGATGTGTCTCCAACCCATATTCGTATTGTCGTACATTTGCACATCACAGATGAAGACGTTGAGCGTTTTATTGACCTTTGTAAGCGCATCTTTTGAGGTGTGGACTTCATAAAAGGTCGACGTTTTTCTTAGGCATGAGTTCGTACTCTTCTTACATTGACTGCAAGTATAATTTGGACTCTAATGAGGCAGAAATTGTCTGCGATTTGTGCCAGTCAATGATTGACTTCAATCCCCGGGAGGGATGGTCTGTCCCGCTCACTCCAACCGATCATGAACGTGCTATTGCGTTGTTTGGTGGGCCAACAATTCACGCTTCAGGTCGTTGGAAGCGATTGGCTCATTCACTGGGTGATAGTGAGCATGCGAATTGGGCTAAATTAGAACATGAGGCGATGGACCCAATTGTTGGGCTTCCCTGTAGCGAGGCCGAGTTTCAAGAACTTGGAGAAGCTATTGTTTACGGTCATTCGTTGTCAAATTCTCAAACCAGATGGTTGGCTCAAGGATTCGAATTCCAAGACGGTTCGTGTTTTCGAATCATGGCTGACCGTCAATATTTGGATGAAACTGAACTTCCATCCACCATTAGCCTTCGTTCCTTTTTTCCCATTATGACGGACAAGAAACTCCGAAGTGGATGGGACCTCGCGAAACTTATCGTAGGTCTTTCTTGCAGCACCCCGATTGCAAATAGAAATCACAACGGGCGTGATGTCCGTGCAATGAATTACATCTTTGCAAATGGCGATTCAAATTCTCGCCCAATGGTCTCCATGCTGGCTTGGCTTTCCACCAAGGTCAAGATCGACCGACTCAAAGAAACCGAACAACCTGGAAAAGCTGGTTTTATTTCATGGGCCTATGATGTTCGAACTGAACTGATCAGAAACGGAGGGCGAACCGGCATGCGAGACCTCCTTCAAGCATTCTCAAACCACCCTCGGGGGTTGTTTGACTGCTACGATACGCCATGGATGCGGCATTGGAGGAGCCCGAAAGAGTTCAAGATTCCAGCGAGTACCCTTGATTGGCCACTACGAATTTCAGAGAAACATATCTCACTTCGGGTACGCAGCCAATCCGGCCGCACTCGCCTTGTCCAAATCCCTCGCACACCCGTACATTTGGCGATTCTCGTCTCGCTTTCGTTATCTCCGTTGAATTCTGACGCAGGAAAGATTCTTCTGGGCCTTCAGCACAATTGGTCACAAGCTTACCTCAAGACAGATGCTCCGACCGATCAGATGGTCCGCTCTCTGGAATTTTGTCATGGAATTCTTAACGGGCTCACCGACCGAGTGTATGTCAAGAACGCAACGATTCTTGTGGTTGGGAAACTAGGGCATTGTTACGAAATCAATGTGACAAGGGGGCAGCACAGTGCGCCGTACCTCATCTCCCACCTCAATGGACTTGGTCCAGAGCACAAGCATGCGATTTGCATTCACAACGGCCATTATCATTCCACAGTTCCTCTCGGAGATACCGTTGGGTCTGTAGTGCTCTCAATGTACAACGACACCACTGCAACCCTCAACATTGACAGTTTGAATGATCTGATACGTAACCGCCCTCCATTTGGTTTCCTACGGCCAGTTCCAAGGGAATGGATCGCTGCCCTTGACCAAGAGGCCCTCAAAGAATTGACCTACCACCATCACAATTACGTCGCTCGCCCGTGGTACGAACTTCGAGATCGTTATGAGCCTGAACCGGAGCGGGGAAATCGAGGCTTTCGCGGCCTTCTGCAACGCCAATTCCGTCACGGTGAACGAATCAATGAACGCCGGAATACCGAATGGAACGAGATCTTCCAAGAACATTTTGAGGAGTCCGGAACGTTTCCAATTCACAACGTGGTTCAGCGATGGGCAGGAGGCATCAAACCTTACCGAGCGCATGCGATTCATCGCTCATCCGCAGAAGAGCGAGCCTTCGGGCACGCCGATATCCGATGGCAGCTTCATCATCGCCGTCATGCGGTAATGCCCAGGAGAAGAGACGATGTCCATGAAATTGGAGACATACGTGACGGAGAACGGCGCTGGTGTGAAGTTTATTCTCGAATCTGGAGCGTTCTGACATCCCAACCTTTGGGCTCAGATTTCCTTATCCCCAACAACTACGGGGATGCGCTTCAATTCGGAAATGTGGATCTCAAGGTAACATTGCGCAATACGGTCGAGCGTCGTTTCGTACAACGGGTTGCATCAATGCTTGGTTATGTCAAAGACCTTGAAGGGCTAAATCACACCCATTACATTCGTCGAGACCATCCACGTCCGAATGCTCGCCTGCGTCTTACCGACCTTCTTGGGGAAAGCCAGCGACAACAAGGTGTTCGCGGGGCCCCCCCAAGGTGGTGGAATTATGCCAATGTGGAACGAGCTCCTGATACGGTTGAACGTTACCCCTGGCAGTTGCATGAAGACTTGACCGATGAGCCTCGTCAACGAAAAAAAATCATTGAATTCGATGGCCTCGGCGACCTGTTTGGTTGACGTTATTGCTGCGTGCCCAGGCTGCTCCTAAGAGGACAGTGATGGTGGTAAATGTGGTTAGAAATGGTACAGATTCCGAATCGTTTGAATCTTCAATGCTCACATCTTCCGTTGGTTCTTCTGCTACGGGTATGATTTCGTAGATGAGGTGAACTTGGAGGTCATCGCCGTCGTTTGCCTCTGGAATCTGTATCGCAACGCTTCCCTGAAGGTCGCTTCCCAACGAAACGATGTCAAGGACGATGTGGGGATAGGTTCCAAGTCCGTTTGAACCTTCTTCGAATTCTGCACTTGCTTCTACAACCCAAGCGGTAACGTTGAGCGTTGAGTTTTCAAGGTGAACAGCATCGATGTCAAGGTTCCATGTGACGGTTCCAGAATTCGTGGAGGTTGGAGTCCAACCGAAACTTGTCGAACCAGCGCCCAACGCGAGGTCGGTGTTGGCTAGGCCAGTGAATTCATCAGCCAATGACGCTTCATCAGTAACACTACCTGATTTCTTCATGGAGCCATTGAATACCACGGCAGGAGGGGCGTTTTGGCCGTATTTCGCATTCCAGCGTGCATCTATGGCCTCACTACCAAACGGGTCCTGATTTTCTCCGATCGCTCGATGGATGTGGTATTGTTCCAATAAGCCAGCTTCTTGGACCTCGTCCAATGCGTGCTCAACGTCAACGCAGTTTTCACACCAAGTGGCGGTGTAAACTTCAACGACAGCAGGCAGGTCGGTAAGATTTGAAAGATCTGTCGTGGTGTTGTTCACATCAGACCATTGGCCGCCAAACATCATTCCCTCGTCAAGGGATTCAGCAGGTAGTGCTGGGGCAACCGGGGCAAACAATGCGAAAAACATCAACGAGGCGAACACGGTGAGGGCGGGGCGCATAGGATGTCCAACGAGGGAGGAGATATGAACCCGTCTTTCAAATGGTTCATTCTTCTGCGCGCTCTCCTGCACCAGACGGCCCCGAGTCGTCATCCACTTCATCGAGGGTGAACATGCGACGTGCTTCAGGCAATCGTCCAGCTTTCACTTCAGCCTGGATGCTCTTGAGGCGGTTGGTCAAACCGGCAGGGGAGAGCTCTACAGCCTCTGCTACTCGGCCCAAGTTTCCATGGCTCAAACCTATGAGGTCAAGAGATGCGTACATGACGCACCCGGCAACGTATCCAATGGCCACATTTGCCAGTGGGCCTTCAGCGGTAGGCTCGTTCAAATCGGTCATGGTGTTCCAGAACAACTCAGCCACGGCATCAAGTTCACTCGGCGCAAGCCGCTGAGAAAGGGCGCGGTCAAGGTTCTCTGCGACGATGTCCAGTTGGTCAGCACGAAGAGCACCACGAGCCATCACACGAGGTACAGCAGCCCATCCTTGGCGGCATCGTGCCTTGTAGGATTTGCTTATGGTGGACTTTGCGTTTTTGAATTGGGCCTCAGAAATACCGTATTGAGCCATGACAATCTGATGATTGAATGCAGGGGTGTTGAGCCATTGATGTGAAAGCACAGCGATGGCCAGTGCTATGATTTGGAGGTTGTCCTGATGGCTTTCGCCACGAAGCCCCTCATCTTTTCGTGTGATGGAAGTCTTTGGACTGCTCAAAGCGGCGCGCTCTCCAGAGGTGAGGGTCCTTCGAACAGCTTCTTGTTCTGGTGACAGCTTGCGGCATGCTGCATCAACCAGGTGAGTGGTGGCGCGAGCAACACTGTCGCCGAACATGCTGCAAAGGGTCTGCTTCACTTCGCGACACATAGGGTCCCTCTCTCGTTGACTTGAGCGGTCGGCACGGCTCAAACGGATGAAGACACGACGTTGAGACGGTGAAAGGCGACTCCCCGAGTAATCGGTGCGGTCTCCAAAAGGATTCATGCGGCCGCCTTGTGCCGCATTAGGATTGTTGGCGAAGACATCCAAGGATTCGGTCTGTCGGGTATCCCCTAGTCCGATTGAACTGTTGGTATCAGCATCGGTG
>JAQXEX010000012.1 GCA_029250625.1 Candidatus Poseidonia sp.
CATTGATTGGGAATTGTTCCATCACATCCGAGATGATGTCAATACCAATATTTCTGAGATTCCGATTCGCAATGCAAATCAGGGATTGTATCCAAATTCGGGTACCAGCCGAGATTACGGCTATGGAATCATGGGATTCCCAACCTTTACCTTTGAGACCGACGATGAGCAATGGCTTCTTGGCACAGTAGAGCAACTTTCCAGCCGTCTTGGGGAAGAATTGGACGTTATGGAGTATTTGATCTCAAACGTGTGGTACTGGAGGGCGCGACTGGATGTTCGCAGCATCGATGTGAGCGATAGCCAACTGACACTTGACGTTCAGAATCACGGCCACGCAACCACAAATAACGCAAGTTTGCAGTATTTCGCCAGCAACGGAGACCTGCTTTGGGCTTCTCCATTCTTCAGCGTCAATGCAACCAACAGCACCGTTCAAACCTTTGATGTCAAGGGGATTGATTTCTCAATTGACGGCAATTGGAATCTTAATTACCAAAAACGAATCATTGAATCATCTCAATGGATAAATGAAACCATTACGCCGAACTCACTTCTCCTGCCTGGAGACGACGAGGGCTCCTTCCTCATTGGATACGGAATCTTCCATCCGCTCAGCATCATCGTCGGATTCATAGCCGTGGCGAATGTTATCAACCAACGCCCGCCGAAGTCAGATGAAAAAACCGAAACGGATGAACTCAATTGAAGTTCTCTGTTTCCATCAAAGGACGCCTTCCTCCTGCGAGGTAAACTTCATTGAATCAAGGACGAGGTTTCAAGAGGGAAAAGCGAGTCGGAGTTTTAGGTGAACACCATGCAAGTAACAGTGAGTTCAGGAAACAACATCAACGGCACCCTAGTCCTTCCTCTTTTCGAGGGTGCAGAAACGATTACAGATAACGCAGAAGGCGTCCCAGCAGCCCTCAAGAGCCAGATCAACCGCGTGTTGAGTCAAGGCGATTTCAAAGGAAAAGCAAACAGCCTCATGTCGTTGTACGGCACCGAAGGCGGAAAAGCGATTCTTGTTGGCCTGGGTAAGGAAGACAAGAGCACATCTCAAACTTACAGGGACGCCGGTGCTACCGTTGTAGCACAACATAAGAAATCCCATGACTCTGAGCTGACCGTCGTGTTTCATACCTCAGACGTAACCGCAATCATCGCGTTCTCAGAGGGAATGATGATGCGGGATTACAAGTACGACTTGTACAAGAAGACCGATGAAGATGACGAAAAGACACCTTTGACTGCCCGAATTAATTGCAATGAAGGTGACGCATCCGCACTCTCTCTCGCCATTGACCGTGCTAGCGCTGTTGTGTCTGGAGTTCATCTTTCTCGTGACTTAGGAAACTGCCCTCCAAACGACATGTACCCTATGGCCTTCGCTGAAATGGCGGAGAAGTGGGCTGATGAATACGACAATGTCAAGGTTGAAGTTATTGATTACGAAACAGCAAAGCGCCACGGAATGGGTGGGCTTGTTGCCGTTGGTATGGGTTCTTCCCGTAAACCGTGCATGGTCATTTTCACCCTCAACGGGGACCAGAAAGGACGTCACCCTGTATTGGTCGGAAAAGGAATCACTTTCGATACCGGAGGAATCTCACTCAAGCCTGGCGCAAACATGGACGAAATGAAGTACGATATGGGCGGCTCCGCAACCGTATTTGGAACCATGCAAGCCCTTGCAGCCATTGCTTACGACAAGAAGGTCGTCGGAATTACCTGTATGGCTGAAAACATGCCTGCTGCTAACGCTCAACGACCCGGAGACGTCATCAAGACGCTATCGGGAAAAACCATTGAAATTCTCAACACCGATGCTGAAGGGCGTCTCGTTCTTTCTGACGGACTATGGAAGGCAGGGACAGACTTTGATGCTGAATACATCATCGACTTCGCAACCCTCACAGGGGCATGTGTTGTGGCGCTTGGACATGAGGCGACCGGCCTATGGTCAAACGATGATGACTTCCGAACTCGGATCCACGAAACCAGTAAGGAAGTTGGCGAACTCGCTTGGCCAATGCCTCTCTTACCAGCGTTTGAAAAGGAAATGACCAATTCGAAGATTGCCGATACTCGTAACCTCGGAGCAGGACGCTACGGGGGAGCAAACACCGCTGCGGCATTCCTCAAGCAATTTGTCCCACAACGCGGCGAAGGCGACGACGCAGAGGACATTCCATGGGCTCACATGGACATTGCTGGTACGTACTGGGGCGCTAAGACCAACAAGATGGTCAACCACGGTGCTACCGGAGTTCACGTGCGCACACTGGTGAAATTCATCACTGGCGAATGAACCGATTTGGGTTAAAAACCCGCAGAAAACGGCTTCAAATTTTGAAAATATGGGCTTGAGCCTTGCTTTTTCGAAAGATGTGGTTCTCATTAGATTTATATGGAGTGCCGAACTGGGCACTATACAACCGATGGTTAAGTAGTGGTGGATTGGATGGCAGACGACAAGTGGGAAGAAGACTTGCTCAACAAACTCGAGGAGATGCTTTCAAGCATGGGAATCCCCTTCAAGCGAGATCAACTGCGAGGCCTTTTGAACCAAATTCGTGACCAAGTCGGCGCTCTTGGCTTGGACCCTGAACAGCTCGCCAAGGGTAATGCAAATTTCAATCTCGACATGGCAGATATTGCAAAGATGTTTACTTCTGGAGGCTCACTGGAAGACATGCTCAAGAATTTTGGTGTTGATGTCCGAGTGGATGCAGCACCGGTTGAACTTGACCCAAGTGCTCTTGAAAACACAGAAGAAACGCTCAAACTTCCTACTGAAGACATTTACCTGGACGGATGGAACATGTCCGTAACCATTGATTTCACACTCAAGGGCGATCTTGAAACCGAGCAGTTGGAAATTGAACTCATCAAAGAAGGCTCTCAAATTGAAATCATGCGTGCCACACAACCGGCTCCGCTGGCTCTGGTCCAGTTGCCCCACCCGTGCGATGATGTCGTGGATTGGACGTTAAACAACGGTATTCTTGACATCACGCTCAAACTCACCCCCCAAGGAAAAGCCCTTGAGTCCTCTTTGGAGGACGACGATATTCCCACTGTAAGCGAAGTGAACATCGATGTTGGAGACAACAGCGATGATGACGACGAGGATGACGGTGGAATCCCCATCTTTTGAAAAAGGAAGTGAAAAAACATGAGTAAAGTAATTGGAATTGACCTAGGAACAACAAACAGCTGTGTAGCAACCATCGAAAACGGAGAACCCGTTGTCATCCCGAACGCCGAAGGCGCTCGAACAACCCCTTCCGTCGTGGCGTTTGCCAAAGACGGTGGAGAACGCCTCATCGGTGTTACTGCAAAGCGTCAGGCTGTGACCAACACCGACCGAACCATGATTTCAGTGAAGCGACACATGGGGACATCATGGAAAACAGAAGTTGACGGAACCGAATACACGCCTCAAGAAGTTTCAGCCTTCATTCTCCAAAAGCTGAAGGCAGAAGCAGAAGCATACCTCGGCCATGAAGTCACTCAAGCGGTCATCACTTGCCCTGCATACTTCACTGATGCACAGCGAAAAGCCACCAAGGATGCTGGCCGAATCGCAGGGCTTGAAGTCCTCCGAATCATCAACGAACCAACCGCTGCTGCTCTAGCCTACGGTGTTGATAAGACCCAAGACCAAACCATTCTGGTTTACGATTTGGGTGGAGGTACCTTCGACGTGTCCATCCTTGAAATTTACGAAGTTGACGGTCAACCTCAAATCGAAGTCAAGGCCACAGCCGGAAACAACAAGCTCGGTGGAGACGACTTTGACGAGAAAATCATCGCATGGATGGTTGCTGAGTTCAAGAAAGAGACCGGTATTGATTTGTCAAAGGATAAACAAGCCATGTCCCGGCTGAAGGAAGCGGCTGAGAAGGCTAAGATTGAACTTTCAGGAACACAACAGACACAGATCAATCTGCCTTTCATCTCAATGGCAGACGGTCAACCCGTGCACATGGACATGTCAATGAGCCGCGCAAAATTCGAAGACCTCATCGCCAAACTTGTTGAGAAAACAATGGTCCCTACACGCCAAGCCATGAAGGATGCTGGCATCAAGAAAGGCGACGTTGACAAGGTGATTCTTGTTGGAGGTTCAACTCGAGTTCCTGCAGTTCAAGACGCAGTTGAAAAAGAAGCAGGGAAGCCTCCCTACAAGGGAATTAACCCCGATGAGGCTGTTGCTCTCGGAGCTGCGCTTCAAGCAGGAATCATCGCCGGAGACGAGGGTGTATCAGACATCCTTCTTCTCGATGTTACGCCTCTTACCTTGGGAATTGAAACCCTTGGTGGCGTCATGACAACAATGATTGAACGAAACACCACCATTCCATCCCGACGCTCTGAAATTTACTCCACGGCTACGGACAATCAACCTGCGGTTGAAATCCATGTGTTGCAGGGTGAGCGCGAGTTTGCTAAAGACAACGTGACTCTTGGACAGTTCCAATTGGTCGGAATTCCTCCAGCACCCCGAGGCATCCCCCAGATTGAAGTCACCTTCGACATTGACGCAAATGGAATCGTTAACGTCAGTGCAAAGGACATGGGAACGGGTAAAGAACAGTCCATCAAGATTGAATCTGCTACATCTCTGACCGAAGACGAAATCCAAGGCAAGATCGCAGAAGCAGAAAAATTCGCAGAGGAAGATCAACGCCGAAAGGGCAAGGTCGAGTTGCGTAACATGGCCGACCAGGTCGTTTACCAAACACGTCGCACCCTCGACGAATCCGCTGACAAGTTGGATGACAGCGAGGTTGACCCCGTGAAGGCTCACTTGGATGAGTTGGAAACCATGGTTCAAGATGAAGATGGGAAACCCATTGATATCGACGCAATGGACGATGCAGCAATTCAAGCTAAGGTCAAGGAAATTGAAGAAGCCATGCATGCTGTTTCAACCAAACTTTACGAGGCAGCAGCCGCAGAGATGGCGCAGCAAGAGAGCGGCGAAGATGGAGACATCAGCGTTGACGACGGTGTTGTTGACGCCGACTTTGAAGTCGTTGAAGACGAAGACTGAAACCTACTGAACAGCGCACCATGCGTTTGGCTTATGGGTAAGAGGCAGGTGGCCAGTGCATGAGCGAAGTTCCTATCCTTCAGGAAACGACTCGTACCACTGGCCGTGAAGCCCTCAGAAACAACATCACGGCAGCCCTGGCTCTTGCTGGCGCCGTTCGCACCACGTTAGGGCCTCGGGGTCAAGACAAGCTCCTTATCGACGACGAAGGTCGTACAATGGTTACCAATGACGGTGTGACTGTTCTTGAATCGGCTAAGGTTGAGCATCCGGTTGCAAAGATGCTGATCAACGCCTCAACAACGCAAGACCGGATTGCTCGGGACGGTACAACAAGTGCCGTTCTCTTTTCTGCAGAGTTGCTTCAAAACGCATGGGAACTCGTGCTGCAAGGAGTACACCCCTCTGCTATTGCACGTGGCTACCGGTTCGCAGAAGATGCTTGCCGAGGCCACTTTGCTTCGTTAACATTTCAAGCGAACGAGGCCATGCAATACCAAGCTGCTGTTACCTCACTCGCAGGAAAAATTCACGAAGCCATGCAGGTCCATCTTGCAGGGTTGGCCATAGATGCGGCAAAAGCGATTGTCTCAACGGGTTCAGACGGTGTGATCGCCGACCCAACCCGTGTGAAAATTTTGACACAAACAGGCGGCAGTATGACCGACTCCCACCTTGTAACTGGCTTGGTTTTGGCGAAGAAGAGAGCAATAGACAGCATGCCAAAATTGCTTACGGCCGGAAAGATTGCACTCGTAGACGGCGGCTTGGAACGTCGAAACATGATGAGCGATGTCAGTTTGAACGTCAGCGGTCCAGGCGTTCTTGAATCGTTCAGGGCCAAGGAAAAAGAGGTTCTTGACGCTCAAGTTGACCTTCTTGTTGACCTTGGCGTGACCCTACTCGCTTGCAAGGAAGGAATAGACGACGACATGCATCAAGCGCTAAGCGATGCAGGAATCCAAGCATACCGCAGAGTATCGCGTTCTGATTTGGACTTGCTCGCTCGTGGAACAGGTGCCGTTTTGGGCTACGATATCAAAGGCTTGCAAAAGAGCGATTTGGGCGTGTTTATCGAGAGTCGAAATGAGCGATGGAACGGAGTAATGCATTGGATTGTTGACACTGAAGAAGGCGGTGCAACTTTCATTGCAAAAGGCTCAACAAATGAGGCAGTTGGCGAAGTAGAACGCTGTTTTGCAGACGCCTTGGGGGTCGCTTGTCAACTTCTTGAGGAGCCTGAACTTCTTCCCGGTGGTGGAGCAACTCAAATTGCTCTGGCTCGTTTCCTACGCCGCCACGCTGAGACCATCCCGGGCCGTGAACAACTTGCGGTTGAAGCCTTTGCAGATGCATTGGAAGTCATCCCTCGTGTTCTGGCTGAAAACGCTGGCTTAGATCCGCTTGATACCTTACTGCGCGTCGTAGCAGAACAAAGCACTTCAACATCAAAAGAGGCGCACTGCATCGGTTTAGACGTGATTGCCCGCGGCCCTGCAGACATGAAAGAAGCAGGCGTTGTTGAGCCTTTGCGAATTACACGACAGGTGCTTGCTGGAGCAACAGAGGCGGCCCTCTCCGTTCTCCGTATCGACGATGTCCTTTGGGCTAAACAAGACCCAACCATCCCAGATGGCTTGGACGGCGAATGAAAAAAACAGAGCCGTTGTTTAGGATTATAGTCCTCCCTTTCAAATAGCCATCCGATTGCGCACTTTTCATGGAACACAGCAGTGAGCCACCGGTGGGCATTGATGACATTGCCATTCACTTCCCTCGTTTGTACATGGACATGAAGGACTTTGCAACTCTACGAGGTGCCGATTATGGCAAATTAAGTAAAGGCCTCGGACTTGAAGCCATGGCCATACCTGATGCTCACGAAGATACGGCTACAATGGGAGCAATGGCTGTCATGCAATTGATCGACCGTAACGGGATTAACCCTAGGGACATCGGTCGGATGTATCTTGGAACTGAATCTGCTCTTGACGGCGCCAAACCAACGGCTACATACATACTTGACATGCTGACTCAACGGTATTCGGAACGCTTTGGAACAGACTGCTTCCAAACCTGTGACGTCGTTGATATGACGTTTGCATGCATTGGTGCCGTTGATGCGATGCATACTACGCTTGATTGGGTCGCTCGCTCCACGGAAAGCGATGAGCGCCTGGGTGTCGTCATCTTCTCTGACAATGCCAAGTACGCTTTGGAATCCTCAGGCGAGTACACGCAAGGTGCTGGAGGCGGAGCCCTCTTGATCCGCAGAAACCCTCGCTTGCTGGAGATTCCCGATTGCATCGGTGTTTCCACCACTCCGGTCCATGATTTCTTCAAACCCCGTCGAAAAGTAACCATTCGTTCGGTGATCACAAACGTCCTCCAATTGGCTCAAGAAACCGGTCAATCCGTGAAGAAAGGACTCATTGAACGCATGATTCGTCATCTGCCGGAATCAACCGTAAGGAAATTGGGAATCTTTGCCCACGGAGAGGAATCCGTTAACGTTCATCGTGACGATCCAATCTTTGATGGTCAATTCTCAAACCGTTGCTACCAGAGAGCAGTCCGACAAGCGTTCCATGATTATACCAAGAAAGCAACCCGTCAAGGTGATTTTGACCCGGATGCGGACGAAAAACTGACCGAGCAATGGTCGAGAATTATCATGCATCTCCCGTATGCATTCCAAGCCAAGCGAATGTTTCCAGATGTCTTCCGACACGACCGTCAGGACAGTGAAATGTGGGCCAATATTACTGAAAATATTGGTCCTATGCCCGAATTAGCCCAATCTGACGATGAAGCCATCATCGCGAAATGGGAACAAGAAATGGACGCTTATCGTAGGGCCATTTCCAAAACACCAGAATACATTGAATTCCATGCGAGTAGGATCGAAAAAGGTCAGCGTGCGAGTAGTTTGATCGGGAATCAATACACGGGTTCCATTTTCCTTGCCCTGATGTCAACCTTTGAATCCGACTTGGAAGAGAACTGTAATTTGGACAATACCAAATTCGGGTTGTGTGGATACGGCTCGGGTGCTAAAGCCAAGGTCTTCGGAGGAATCGTGAGTCCAAGCTGGAGGGAAGTCGTTTCTCGCTGGCATCTGTTTGAACGTCTTGCTGGTCGAATCGCTATTGACCATACGACCTATGAAAACCTCCACAAAGGCGTTCAAGACAACAGCGTTGTCGAACCCCAGGGTGAATTTGCCCTGGTCGAAATCGGGGATGAAGGTGTTGATGAAGGCGTTCGAAGATATCGATGGATCGGGGCTTAATCAAAGTCCAATACCACTTTGCCGCATGCTCCGGAAAGGGCTAATGCGATTCCCTGCTCAAACTCGGAAACAGGCATGCGATGGGTAAGGATTCGGGCTACATCAATACGACCCTGCTCCAACAAAACATGCATTTTGTCCCAAGTTGACCACATTTTCCTGCCGTTGATTCCCTTGAGGTGGAGGTAGCGGAAGACCACTTCATTCATTGGAATCTCTGTCATTGTTTGTCCGTAAACTGAAAGGATATTCACGTACCCACCCATTCTGGTTGAATGAATGGCATTGGATAAAGCAGCAGGAGAGCCCGAAAACTCACATGAGTTGTCCACGCCCCGGCCATCGGTGGCCTCAAGAATCGCTTTTACCACATCGTCGTTCTTACCAAGCACCAAATCAGCTCCCAACTCTTTTGCGAGTTTCATGCGGTATTCGTTGTCCCAATCTATACCAATAACCATGGCTGCTCCCATCGCTTTAGCTGCATTAACCGCAAAGAGTCCGATCGGTCCAAGGCCGTGTACCGCAACCGTTGCACCTTCAATAGGTCCACCGGTGAGCGTGTGAATGGCATTTCCCAGGGGGTCTTGGATGGATGCATGCCCGGGGTCAAGTCCTGCTGGGACATGACGAGCATTGACAGATGGTACGGTGAAATAGGGTGCAAATGCTCCGTTTCCATGGACCCCAAAAATCGAACCATTTTCGCAAATATGAGCGTTCCCCTCATCACATCGGGGGCAATTCCAACAGGCTAGATGGCATTCAATGGCTACATTGTCGCCCAAGGAATGGGTTGTCACGCCTTCGCCTAATGCAACGACAGTTCCACTCGTCTCATGGCCTGTTACCGTTCCAAGAGGAACGTTGTCCCGGCTCCATTCATCCCACTTCCAAATGTGGAGGTCTGTTCCACAAACTGAGGTCGATTGGGTTTTCACCAAAACTTCCCCCGCTGCTGGAGCTGGCACAGGGTGTTCCTCAAGGGAAAATCCACCTACCTCATCTCGGGTTTTTGTCCAAGCAAGCATGGTATTCGGTAGAAGATTCATGTCTCGCCCTCGTTTCTGTTCACATCGGACACCTTTTCATCCTTCGCTCAAACAGTTTTCCACAATCGTTCCCTGGGATTGGAAAACAACGCCGATGAGGAGGTATGTTGATTAGGGAGGCGCGACGGCCTAAAAGCCCGTTGATGGTGCATGAAATACGTAGTTGTTAGCGGAGGTGTGCTTTCTGGATTAGGAAAGGGCGTTACCGCAAGCAGCATCGGTGTTCTGCTGAAAAGCGCTGGCCTCAAGGTCACTTCCATCAAGATTGATCCCTATCTTAACAGCGATGCTGGGACCATGTCACCGTTTGAGCACGGCGAAGTTTTCGTCCTCGATGATGGCGGTGAAGTGGACTTGGATCTTGGGAATTATGAGCGATTCCTTGACATCAACCTCTCCAAAGATAACAACCTCACCACTGGAAAAATCTATTCCAAGGTCATTGAAGCTGAACGGCGTGGAGACTACCTCGGTAAAACGGTCCAAGTCATTCCGCACGTGACCGACGCAGTCCAAGACTGGATTGAGGACGTTGCATTACGCCCTGCAGATGGTAGTGGAGAAGTTCCAGATGCTTGTATCATCGAACTTGGCGGGACCGTTGGCGATATTGAATCAGCCCCGTACGTAGAAGCTCTTCGCCAATTCCAATTTCGTGTCGGCCGAGAGAACGTCAGTTTCGTCCACGTATCGCTCGTTCCCGTCCTCGGCCCTGTTGGAGAACAAAAGACAAAACCTACACAACACACCGTGAAAGAACTTCGCGGCCTCGGAATCACTCCTGATATTCTCGTGTGCCGTTCCTCACAACCTTTGAACGACGAAACCCGTAACAAACTTGCTGCCTTCTGTCATGTTAAGCCTGAAGCGGTCATGTCAACTCATGATGTTCCCAACATCTATCACGTCCCCCTCATGCTTCAAGAGCAGGGACTTTGCGAAATCCTTGGTGTTGATTGCAAGAACACTAACTTGTTGAGCGAATGGAGCGAAATGGCTCACCACGTTGACACGCTATCTGAAGAAGTACACATCGCAATGGTTGGAAAATATACCGACCTCTCCGATGCCTATCTCTCTGTAATCAAGAGTCTACAACATGCATCTATGGCCGTGAATCGTAAATTGGTTATTGATTGGATCGAAGCAAGCCATCTTGAACCTTCGTGGGAAGGTGAATCCTCGGAAGAACACAGTACGGCATGGGACTTGCTTCAGGCCGCTCATGGTATTCTTGTCCCAGGCGGGTTTGGTGACCGCGGGGTCGAAGGCAAAATTCTCGCTGCTCACCACGCTCGTACCAATGAGATACCCTATCTTGGAATTTGCCTCGGTTTGCAGGTTGCAACCATTGAATTTTGCCGTAATGTCCTCTCAATGGAAGGTGCAAACTCAACGGAGTTCGAAGACAACCCCGAGCATGCAGCTGTTGTTTTTATGCCAGAGATTTCCAAAACTCATCTTGGCGGAACCATGAGACTAGGAAGCCGCCCTACGCTCTGGCAAGTTGAGGAATGCGCCATTCGGGACCTTTACGGCCCAGGTGATGCTGTGGATGAACGCCACCGACACCGATACGAAGTCAACCCGGACTTGATTGAACGAATTGAAGCCGCAGGCTTGGTCTTTGTTGGAAAAGATGAATCCGGGCAGCGTTGTGAAATCTTTGAACTCACAGGTCATCCATATTACGTCGGTGTCCAGTACCATCCGGAATTCAAGTCCCGACCGAACCGCCCCAGTCCACCGTTCTTGGGTCTTCTTCAAGCAGCAGCAAAGCGGACTTGATGCCTCAATCGTTGTCGCTGATCAGCCGATCCACAAGTTGAGGAAGCAATTCTCCAGCAGGGCCGAGAAGAATTTCATCAAATGCTGATGCATTTATCGGAGCCTCGAGGTTCACCAAAACGGTTCGTGCGCCAGCGTTATTCGCCTGGTCAACAAGGCCCGCAGCAGGATAAACATGGCCTGAACTTCCAACGACAATGAAAACCTCACACGTTTCTACTGCATTCAGGATCGCTTCCATATGCATGGGAATCTCTCCGAACCAAACAATGTCGGGGCGCATTCTCACAGGGTTTGCGCAGCAGGAACAGAGCGAGACATCATCGGTTAAGTCCGATGCCTGCATTCGTACTTCTGAACGTTGACTTGCCTCACATCGCAATGTTCTGAGTTCACCGTGCATGTGGATGACATCGCTACTTCCACCCCGCTCATGCAAGTCATCAACGTTCTGGGTAATGAGGGTAAACTGCTTCATGTTCTTTTGCAGCAATACCAGGGCAAGATGTGCACCATTTGGTTGAACTTCCAGTAATTGGCGCCTTCTGGCTTGATAAAACCTCCAAACCATCTCGGGGTCTGAGGCCCATGCATCAGGGGTAGCGACATCTTCAACACGATGTTCTTCCCACAATCCTCCGTTGTCGCGAAACGTTCGCACTCCAGATTCAGCTGAAATCCCAGCTCCAGTCAGTACAACTATTCTTGGCTGGTTCATGGTTCAATCAACCGTTGAACCGATATTAACTCTGTTGAACATTCTTCTTCAAGCGGTGAAAGCAGTGGCGCAACTTCACACTTCTGCAACACGAATGAGTCTTGTCGTCCTAAATCCTTGAAGGATTTTGATGAACCGCTTGTCCTGAAATGCATCATCAAGGTCTGAATCTCCTGTATCAATTCGTACAGCATCAAGTCCGATCAATTTCGAAGGAGTAGCAACGCCGAGTATGTTGTCATGGCCGACCATCCGCAGTACATCGGGTGAGAGTTGCAAGTTGCCCCGACCGATGAGAAAACCTTGACCTCCCATTGGTGAGAGAAGCAGGAGCAGTGGTCGAGCATCCCCGTTTGATTCCTTATGGCCTGAAATAAGTTCCAACAATTGAGATTCATTGAGGTCGTTGTGGAGGGTTTCACCGTGGTAAATGTCGATTCCAAGAAGCGTGAGGTGTTGGTCGACATGTTCGCCCATGCGTCGCAATGTCCCTCCACTCCCCCAGATGACCATAAGGTCGGGTTCATCTTCAAGCAAGACCTGAACGTGATGTGCTAGTCCTTCAATGGTTTCTTCTTCACTGGCCCGTTCAACTTGTTCTTTCGCCCCTTGCATAAAGCGTGGGGACGAAGGTGTCCAAGCCTCACCATACATGCGGACTTTCCAGACCCCTTCTTGGTATACCTCTTCATCAAGGTCCATGACTTCGGTAATTGCAGTTCTGAGATCGCCCATTGCGAACGCCAAAGTGACTTCAGCGGCTGCCTTTGGTGTCGTTGCAAAGCATCCAGAGTGCATTTTTACGCCACCCGGGACGCCGATGAGTGGAATTCTTTGTGCCGCCTCGCCTTGCTGTTCCAAGGCGGTGACAATGTCTCGGGTGGTTCCATCGCCTCCAGCATAGAGAATCGCATCGACATTAGCATCAATCAACTGGTGCACGAGTGCAATTGTGTCTTGCGGTTTTGTTTCCGAAGGGGTCGCACCTATGCATTCTGAATACTCCCCTACCGACTTTGAATAATACCATGTTTCGCCCATTCGGCCGCTTAATCCCACAAGTGTTAGGCTTGCTTGAGTTCGGTTGAGCGAGGAACCCAACAGTTGATCGAGATGCTCCAAACACAACCCCATTCGAGGGCCTGCTCGGTCTTCTGCTCCAGCCGCACGAGCCTCTTTGGCTCGTCCGTCGCTCCCTTTGAATCCCAAACGACCGCCCAAGCCAGCATCAGGATTGACCACGATACCGATGCGCATGGAAGAGCGTAAAACTCGTCCCTCAAATAGCCGTGCTTCCTCCAATCTCGCATTTCAGGAGGTAAATCACCCGAGCATTGATTACATACGATGGTTAAGGAAGCAACATGAAACGCTATGGAAAAGGAGGACCCAGCCTTGATGACGTTCTTTCGGAAGGGTTTTCTGAATTGAAAATCGGTGAAGAAAACATCGTCGCCAAGACTTCAGATGAATCGGTCGTCGAAGAACCCTCAAACGTTTCAAATTCCATTGATTACGGTAAGAAAATCCAAGCCAAAGAAGACCGTGAATCGTTTGTCGTGACGGCTCCTGTGGTGAAGCCATCTGCAAAAGAGGGAAAACCTTCTCAATCTGATGATAAGAAACAGGATATTCTCAAGACTCCAACTTCACAGCTTGGAGATGATTTTGACGTTGAATGGTAAAACGATGATTCGCCCAATGGGCGTCAAGGTGATGCGCGGGATTCATAGCGATGGTGCAACCCCATAGGGGTTGTCGGAGGAACCATTGATGAGCATGATTCACGTCACGTTGCCGGATGGAACAGTGAACGAATACGCCGCAGGCATTACCTGCGCAGAAGTCATCACTGACGCGTTGGGTAAGAAACACGGGTGCCTCGCAGCCAAAGTCAATGGGGACGAGTACGATATGTCTCATGTTTTGGACATGAATTGTTCCGTTGAAGGAATCCGTTCAGATTCTGAGGAAGGCATTCACATCCTTCGTCATTCAGCGGCACACCTGCTTGCTCAAGCGGTCATGGAACTGTATCCAGGGGCCTTGCCGACCATCGGACCAGCGATTGACCGAGGCTTCTACTATGATTTCGCAATGGAACCCATCGCAGAAAGTGATTTGAAAACCATTGAGAAGAAAATGAAGGAATTGGCTCGCCGTAATTTCACTGTTGAACGTGTTGAGTTATCAGAAGAGGACCTTCGGGAGCACTTCGTTAACAATCCATACAAAATTGAAATCATTGATGATAAATTGGAGGACGGCGACGGTTCCACCATTTACAAGCAAGGGGAATGGTACGATCTTTGCCTTGGGCCGCACGTCCCAAACACTTCTCGATTGATGTTTACCAAACTCACCTCAGTTTCTCCTGCCTACTGGCGCGGTGACCAAGACAGAGAACAACTCGTTCGAATTTATGGTTTGGTCGAACCTACGAAAGATGCGCTTCGAGAGACACTTCATCGAATGGAAGAAGCCAAAAAGCGGGATCATCGTAAACTCGGAAAAGACCTGCAGTTGTTCCATATTGACGAAGAAGTCGGTCAAGGTTTGATTTTGTGGACGCCCAGAGGAGCCGTAATACGGCAAGAATTGCAAGACTTCATTTCTCATCATCTGCGACGCCAAGGCTACAAGCAAGTCTTTACCCCGCACATCGGGAAGCTTGACCTCTACCGTAAATCGGGTCACTTTCCATACTACCAAGAGTCACAGTACCCCCCTCTCGTTGAACGAGATTTGATGAAAAAGTTAGCCGATGAAGGATGCACCTGCGGTGAATTATCAAATCTCATGAAAACCGGTGAAATTGAAGGTTACATGCTGAAGCCAATGAATTGCCCCCATCACATCAAGATTTATGCTAGTCAATCACGCTCCTATCGGAACCTTCCCCTCCGCTTGGCTGAATTTGGTACCGTTTACCGCTGGGAACAATCTGGGGAAATATCCGGAATGACCCGCGTCCGTGGATTTACCCAAGATGATGCTCATTTATTCGTAACAGAGGACCAAATTGCAGAGGAAGTACTCGGTTGCATTGAACTCGTTCAGATCATCTTCGATAAACTCGGCATGACGGATTATCGTGTACGTGTTGGACTTCGTGACCCGGATTCTGACAAATATGTTGGAGACCCAGCACGATGGGATAAGGCCGAAGAAGCATGCCGTGCGGCTGCAGCCTCGTTAGGTGTTCCGTGGGCAGAGGAAGAGGGTGAAGCAGCGTTTTACGGACCAAAGATTGACTTCGTCGTCAAAGACGTTATCGGAAGAGAATGGCAACTTGGGACTGTTCAAGTTGATTACAATCTACCCGAGCGCTTTGACTTGACCTACATGGGCAGCGATGGAGAGCACCACCGGCCAGTTATGATTCACAGAGCTCCATTCGGTTCAATGGAACGCTTTTGTGGCGTACTCATCGAACACTTTGCAGGCAAGTTTCCAACTTGGCTCACGCCAACTCAATGCCACATCATCACCCTTGGAGAGCGACATGAAGCATATGCGACCAAGGTTGCTCATGCGTTAAGGGAGCATGACATTCGTGTTGAAGTGGATGCAACAGATGCTCACATCAAAAAGAAAATCAAGACTTACAGGAAACTCCAGCCCGCATACATGGTAATTCTCGGAGACGGCGAGATGGAAACCAACACGGTTAGTTTGAGGGCAAGAAACGGCGACCAAGTCGCTGATTTGCCCCTTGACGAATTCATCAAACTCCTTCGTCATGAAATCGATGAAAAGACGAGTCAACCCTCGCTTGTAGCACCACCTGAATGAGATGAAGAACATGGTGAATCTGGAAATCATTCAAGGATTTTCATTCAGCATGATTCCTTCACTGTTTCTCGCCTTCCTTGCGGCTTGGTTGTTTTGGGACCGAGTTGTTCCGCGTCAACTCAAAGGGTTACAGGTGGCCTTCAAGACTGGAGATAAGCGGTACGAAGTCCATCAGGTAACTGAATCCATTGATGATGTTAAGCACCTTCTTTCCCTTCGCGGTATGCGCTTTGGAGTTCTTTCTTACCTTATGGCCCTCACGGGAAGTTTACTGTTCCTGTTCGAATTCATAGCGGTTCGAATGGAACTTTCCGAAGGCTTCCATGCCCCCTCGGTAGCTCTCGCCTTGATGCTCATTATACTGCCAGCAATTCTCTCAAGTGGAACCTCACTGGGTGCACAAGTCATCCGTCCGTTGGGAACCGTTAGGGCAACCATGCAAAACAACACCCGTGTACGAAACGCCGGTTATGTCGCTCTCACCATATCTTGGCTTCTTCTTGCTATTGCAGTGGGACTGGTTCTCAAAAGCCGAGGCGTCTCACAGACCCATCAAATCAGTATTGCAGCGCTGGTTGCTTTCAGTCCAGCGATTCTTGCTTATGGGCGTATTCTTGGCTCATCTTGGCACGCCTTGAAACAATCTTCCCGACAAATTTCGAAGGGCAAATCCTCTCCCTTCCACAACCATTTGCCGAATGCGCGTCAACAATTCATTGCTCAAGTGGTTCATCTGAACTTGGTAGCGATGCCGTTTGTTGCCATCAATACCCTCGTTTCTCTTTTGGTTTTGCTGTATGATCCAACGATGTTTACCCATTCAGACCGAGTGCTCAATCTCCCTGAATACAGACTCCAATCCACCTATATGGAAGAGGGTGGATTGCTTGGCTTTGGTTTGATTGAACTCTTTTCTCACATACCACAAGCTGGAATTCGCGTTCCAATCGTGACGTCCCTACTGTTATTCCTTTTGCTCAACGTTGCAGCCGTCGGGTTCCTGTTTGTCTATGAAGTAGCCCGCATTCTGTTCCTTGATATTCAGGACGTTTCAGGCGTAGGAGGGATTCGCCTTGCAGACAGCAGATTGCTTCGTGCCGAGCCCGTTCAACAAGCCAGTCTCCTCAATTTCTGTTTTACAGGTTTTGCGGGCCAATCGATGTTGTTGTTAGCTCTTGCAATGATTACGTTTTGGGATTCTAGTTTTCTTCCACAAGGCGCTGCTTGCGGCTCTTGGGAATCCAGTGTTTGTTCAGTTTTAGAAAAGGACATGTTGGAAGAATTGACTTGGATGCTCGCCTCGGGCGGCCAAGTGGCTTTCTTAGCAGTTTGGGGAATTTCCCTGCGAAGGTCGGGTCAACTTTACGATATTTCCTTTGATGCTTCCATGGACGAGGACCGTACTCGTCTAAGAGGGATGAGCGATATGATTTACGTTAAGCAACGCTCGGTTAACGAACTGGTTGCAGCAGAGGATTGGGATACAGCTCTCAAGCGGTATGAATCATTGTCAGAGACGAAAGAGGCTACGCTGGTCGGATTGGACATGGTTCGGAAAACCAAAGCGACCATGCTCTTGTTTGCGGCTTTGGGTCGGTGGGATGAAGCAGAAGAAACAGCAATTGACCTGCTTGCCCTCAAAGGAGGACGAGATGCTCAACTTTCCAGAATGGTTCTCTGTGCTGCGAGTTTGGCTCAGCGGGACATGAAAGAAGCACGTCCCCGACTAGACCTCCTGCCTGATGATGACATCGAAGCTGTCCGATTAAAGTGGATTTCAACCGTTCTTAACAAGAAAGGAAGCTTAAATCAACAGACGAAATCCATGCTGAGCATTGACCCCTTGACAAATAAAAACATCGAAATGCTGCGCCAATATGGAGTTGCCGAAGTTTCAAGACCACGTCCAAAAAAGGTCAAAACTGCCTTTGATCGTCGGGTGTTCCTTTCTGAAATAGCTCGTATGCGAATGATAGGAAAGAGTGAATATGCTCTCAATCTCCTTGAAGAAGCCATTGAGGTTGTTCAGGACATTGATTGGGTCCACGGTAGAATCACTCAAAGTCTTCTCAATTTTGATGTTGGTCGTGTGATGACTGCAGTGGACCTCGCAGAACGAATCTCAAAAGAACATCCACGGAATCCTCATGTGCGTTCAATCATCATTCAGTATGCAGCATTGGGTCATACGGCCATGCCATCGTCAGAGCACACCAAGATTGAGTGGCTCTTTGAATTGGGAAGCGATTGGAGAATTACGTGGCCAAAGCACACCGTTGCTCCGGCTCCAGTGCTTGAGTCGGAACTTCTGCGTCAACATGCATGGGCTGCAAATGCCTGGGTTGGCCTTGCAAGCGAACCCGGGCTGGAGGCCTTACAAAAGAGCAGGAGGTCTCCTCACAATGATTTGCCCGAGGAACTTCCCCTTGCCCTCTATACCCATCTTTCGGGTCTGCTTGTGACCATCGGTGGAATGCCGGTGGATTTGGGATTGCCAGGTACATTTGACTTGGATTCGGTGGACGGCAAGGGCCTATTGACCTTATCTTGAATTCCAATTCAAAGGATTTTGGCTTTCAAATAGGGCAGGTTGAATGACCCAGCAATTTGTAAAATGGACAAAATCCCATTGCGGATGTAAGAATGCCCCAGGCGCCCAGGGCCAAGAGAATGATGTCCCAGTCGATGCCAGAAAGATACTCGACGGTGACCATACCAAGACCGGCGAAGAGGCGAATTAGACGATCACTTATGCCGAGATTCATGGTTTTTCACAAGAGTAAATCTGCAGATATCCCATATAAAGCACTGTTTGGCTTGATTATTCACCAATTCTAAATGCTAACGCATTTTTCAAGTTGTATTGAGTATGGTTGGGCCAACAATTTTCGCCCCTTCAGGTCCACTAAGCGTGAATGTTATGATACAACTCTGTGAACAGATGTCAACTCCGTTTTCGTTGATGTTCAAGGTTTCACCGATTTCCCACGATGAATTGTCCTCGCCTCCTGTTTGAACGACTTGACAGTCACCATCTGAACTTGTAGTGGAGCATGCATGAGTGGTCCCGTCTTGTGTGACACTGACCTCAAGATCAGAGAAATCCATGTCTGAGCCGCCTTTCTCATCAAGTGTGATGGTGAAGAGGATGTCTGAGGATGATTCAGTATTAGCCTCGTCGATTGAATCATCGATTGAATAGTAGAATTTTTGTTGTTCGCTGATACAACCCGCAGTCATCAATGAGACAGCAACCATGAGCACCAGACCTAACCACTCTCTGCCCATAGTTTTCCGTTTAAGTTGCCTCATTTAGGTTCATGCATCCTGAGGAATCATTTCTAAGGAAAGGATTTTCTTCGCTTATCGGTTCAAGAGCGGAGTTCTCGAAGGGAGCAAAAGCGTACATTACGCTGTTTTTCAACCGCAAGGCCTATTCTAAACTGAGAAGACCGCAGGAACATGGGAGAAGGCATCGTGCAGACGGGCCAAGGTACAACTTCAGGCAATGAGAATCAGGCATCTCGAAGAACACTTTATCTTGCTATGGGCTCAACATTGGCATTTATTCTCTATTCTACACTTGTTCTGGACCCTGCCGGTAAATGCTTCAGGATAGAGGGCAGTTCGAATTCATTAGGGCTAACCTTCACTTACACCTTACAAATGGTCCAAGATTTCTTTGAAATGAGAAGTCAAAGCCAACTCGATTGCTACAAAGAGTTCCTGCAAATTTGGGATGTGATTTTCGCAGTCATTTACGCCTCAATGTACGGCTTTTGGGTCATGTATTTCTTCAATAATCATCGATGGCTATTGATTGCGCCTGTTCTTGCAATGGTTGCGGACTGGATTGAAAACATTGCTGAAATATTGATGATAAACAGTTACCAGGATTCAAACACAATTTCTGGAACACTCGTTTCGGTAGGGTCTGGTATTAACATGGTCAAGTGGATGATGCTGAGCCTAACATATCTCATACTCCTCACAGGAATCGCCGTTAAAATGCGCTCATTTCTGTGGAAAAAGACCAACAGTAAATGATGATGAAAGGGCTGTTGCGATGTTCTCGAACCGCACCACTTGTCAACAAAAGACTGTTTCAGCCCCTCTCTTGTTGTTTTCGTAAGAGAATACGTTGAATTCAAAACGTTTTGTTCGTTTCAAATCCGTCTTCGCAAGCGTTCCATTGCTGCATCAGCCTGTGATAAGTGATTCAAACAGTCCTCTATGCGACTGACTCCTAGCATTTCCTCTGAAAGGGCTATCTCCCGTTCACATTCCCTTCGGTCGTCGTCTTCAACGGTGATTTGAGCAGCATCGCATTGATTTCGTAAGGTACGCCATTCATCAATGACGAAGTCGTAAAGTTCCAGGGCATCATCGCTGGCTTTCCCTTCTTTATCCAATCCGGCAGTCATTCGCTCAAGCAACATACCAGCATGTGACCATGATTTGGCTTGTGCGGCTTGATCAATTTCTTCCAAAGCCTGCGACCATGATTCTTCATCATCACGGCCCTCATAGCGCTGAACGAGTTTCTTACGTTGCTTCAGCGCCCGAAGCACATCATCCATTGCCGCTCGTTCCTTTTCGATGGTACGAACAACTCCGTCTGCTAAACCGATCGCTTGGCTGGCGTGGCCTTGTTCTATGGCCTCTTCAGCCTGATTAAGCCGTTCTTTCAATTGAGATGTATCGAGCCCATCAGCCTGCTTAAGTTGTCTATTGGCTTCTTTCAGCGAGGTGAGGGCGCGCTCTTGAGCGTCTCCATCAGCAAGCAATTGTGCGGGGATGACCGAAGCATATTCGAATGCTTCATGCGGTTTTTCCGAAGCAAGGAATTCCTTAGCTTCGTTCAACATCTCATACAAGCGCTTGATTCCATCGCCTTTCTTCCCGTCAAGAAGGCGAGACCCTTCTGTGATGGATTGTTCGGCTTGTCCCCACCATTCAATGATTTCCGCAGCTCGCTTTTTCGCTTCTCGGAACAGAAGTTCACCCTCTCGGAGTGAACCGAGTTGGACTTCACGTTCACCCATATCAAACGCCTTTTGAGGGCGTTTTGCCGTTGGGGCAATATCTGAGGCTTGTTTCACAGCGGCCAGAGCATCGTTGCGAATGATTTCTACATCATCTGCGAGGGAAAGTGAACGATCCATGTCTTCTTCGCCCTCATCCAATAGTCTCATGCCGTATTTTGGGTCCAAATGCCCTTCTTCCCGTGCAGTGGTGAGTAGACTCGCTGCTTGGTCGACGGCTGCTCCTTGCGATTTGAGTTCTAACAGACGCAGTTCCAGTGTGTCAAGACGCTTTTTGAAGGCCTTTCGCAGTACTTTTTGATCGTCTCCGACCATCCATGCATAGGCTGTATCAACAACGGATAACAGAACAATAAGTGGTGCGATGAATGAAAGAATCTGGGTGTAATCTGTTGATTGTGAAAAGAGCAGTGTTGTCGCTGAAGCGCACCCGATGCCGGTGAGAATTGAGCGGAAGCGAAGAACATCAAAGCCACCTCTTAGGAGCGTCCTGGACTGCAGGCGACACAACCAACCAACGCCCATCACAAGAGTGCTACCTAGGGTGGCTCCGTTCAATTCTGTCTCTAGGCCAAGGGCTCCAATGACCATGAGGACGGGCCACGCCACCGTAGTTGACGCTCCAATACGACTTCGGGCTGCTGGGTCATCCAGAGCGAGGTCTTGAAGAATAATTCCCCAAAACAACAGAAGCATTGGTGCACCAAAACCAGCCAAAGAAACTCCCTTGTCGCTAAACAAGCCTGTTAATGTCGGCCAAGCGAGCCAAATCGAACAAGCAAGAATCAGAAGTGCGGTAGCCATGGTTACGGAATCAACGCGTTTGGCCCTGCGTTGGCGCTCAGACTCAATTGCCGAATCGACATCAGCCCAAGTGACCATGAGGTTCCGACAGCAGTTTTACCCATAACCACTCCGCTCTAATGGTCGGGAATTACCCATGATGTCTCATTGGTGTTGTCGGGAATGTTCATGGGTGTCTTTCACCCGTTGGAGAAAAGCGAGGGAGTATTATGGCCGGTCTCATTACGATGGATGATTTATCCAATGACGAAATTCAAAGCATTCTAAATGATGCAGAACGCCTCCTACCGGTTGCAGAAGGCAAGATTTACCTGCCGCTACTTCAAGGAAAAATACTTGGAAACTTGTTCTTTGAACCCAGTACGCGAACACGAATGTCATTTGAGACCGCAATGAAGCGCTTAGGTGGAGATGTGGTCAACCTTGGTGACGTCAAAACGTCCTCGGTTGTCAAAGGTGAAACGCTTTTCGATACCATCCAGATGGTGGACGGTTATACAGACATCATCGCCATGCGCCACCCTCGTCAAGGGGCGGCTCAATACGCACAAGATGCAGCTAGAGTCCCCATCCTAAACGGCGGCGATGGAGCAGGCCATCACCCAACCCAAACCATGCTTGACTTGTTCACCATCAAGCAGGCCCATGGGCGACTTGACGGATTGAAGGTCGTTCTTGCTGGAGACTTGCGCTATGGCCGAACCGTACATTCATTGAGTCACGCTCTGACTCGTTTTGGATGCGAGTTGATTTTTGCAAGTCCTAAACTCCTCCGTATGCCTGCAGAAATCGTTGAGGACTTGTCGGCCCATGGCGCGAATGTGGTCGAAACCGAAGACCTTCTTTCTTCGTTGGCCGACGCAGATGTCGTTTACATGACGCGAATCCAAAAAGAGCGTTTCGCTGATGAGGATGAATATACAAAAGTAGCCGGCGCATACAAACTACATGCTTCCAATTTAGAGGGGACCAAAGAGGACATGATCATCATGCATCCACTTCCACGGGTTGATGAAATCCATCCCTCTGTCGACAAAACACGGCATGCGCGGTATTTTGAACAGGCATTCAACGGTGTTGTGGCAAGGATGGCCCTCCTATGCCGTTTGCTCGGCGTGACTGTCCCGGAAGACATTCCATCTGCGGGAGGTGAGTTCTGATGTCACAGGAACACAACATGCGACGTGTCACCGCCATCCGTAACGGAACTGTCATCGACCACATTCCGTCTGGGCAGGCAATGCGTGTGCTTGAGATGCTTAACATGAACAAGACGACCTCTGTTCCTGTTTCCATGGTCATGAATGTCCCGTCAAAGAAGATGGGGACCAAGGATATCATCAAAGTTGAAGACCGGGAATTGACCCAAGATGAACTCAATCGTCTTGCTCTTGTCGCTCCAGAGGCTCATGTAGCCATCATCCGTGCATACAGTGTGGCCGAAAAGATGACGATTCAAATTGGAGAAGAGGTAACGAACGTTGTCCGTTGCACATTCTCAAACTGCATCACGACCAATCCCCGTGAACCGTTGGCTCACCGCCTGCGTGTTATGGGCAGAGAACCTCTTGTGCTTCGCTGCCATTACTGTGGCCGACCGCAGGACTTAGAGAAGTTGATCGGCAATTTGCTGTGATCATTCCTCATCAATCGATAACAAGTCCCGCATGTCACAGGCTTTGCATTGCAAGCCCGAAGTCATGCTACCGCAACGTTCGCAAGGCTGAGGGGGGGCCGGCCGTGTGGACCCACCTCCCAATTCAACAACTTGGTCTCTCAAGGATTTGACTTGGTCAGCCATACGCACGAGTCCGTGTCGGGTTCCTGGTACATCGGCTTCCATCGTTGCGACCAATTCCCGGTGTCGCCATCGGAGTGCTCCTTTGGCGTTTGGGCATTCCTCATGGTGGATGGGGAGATTTTTGTGCGTTGCATACAGGTGAATCTCTTGCTCGGGAACCCAGCGTAATGGGACAATTCGTGGTGCTAAACCATCAACACGATTTGTGGTGTGAG
Organism: Candidatus Poseidonia sp.; assembly: GCA_029250625.1. Classification (GTDB taxonomy): domain Archaea; phylum Thermoplasmatota; class Poseidoniia; order Poseidoniales; family Poseidoniaceae; genus Poseidonia. The sequence goes on from JAQXEX010000012.1 coordinate 23,573, forward strand.
GTGCGAGCCTCAGGGTGCGCTCCATGTCCCCATTGGAGACATTCATCAGCACGGTTTGGGCCATGTCGTCTAAATTATGACCCAATGCGATGTAATCTGCACCAATGCGTTCTGCCAGATGGTTGATTCCCTGTCTTCGGAAGACGCCACAATAAGCACATGGCATTCGCGGCGCATTGTTGTCTTTCTCCATGGCCATTGGAAGTCTGCGGACGACCTCATCCATTTCGATGAACGAAAGTTCAGGGTACGATACGGTCTCATGCTGGATCTTTAGCTGGTCGCAGAGGTCTTTGGCGCACACGATTGATGGAGGTCGATATCCTTCAATGCCTTCATCAACGGTGCCAGCAACGATGGTTACGTCCCTTCGTTCCCCGAGTAAATCAACAAGAGAGTGCAGCAAAACGGCAGAATCCTTTCCACCGGATACAGCCACCAAAATCGTTGTATGTTCTCCTCGTTTCAACGGAAGTTGCAGTCGCAGTTCTTTTCCGATTTTCTTCCGTACCGACTTTGCGAGATGTTTTCCACATAGAATTCGACCTGAGTACGCTTGCTCAACGACCGCTGGTTTGTTGCATGAGTCACACGTCGGGATTTGAAAAGGTCCCTCCGGTGCTGCCTCGGCCATAATCCGTGGGGCGTCGCTGGAGTGTTTCAAATCAACGGCTTCAACATGGGGTGTAACAGAAGCAAAAAAGAACTATAATTTTTCAATTGATTATTTGATTTTTATATTGCATTTTTTAGTATTCCTAAGCGCATTGTGGCCCCGCATCCATAAAGCCGTAATGACCGGTGAGAGGCCAGAGGGATGTCAATCAAGGCATGCCGTACTGTTTTACTCGATGTGAAATATATTTTCCAGTTGGAAATTCCAATAGGGTCCTCAAATCCACTCAAAACCCATCTTGAGCGCAAAACTTCTTGAAGGCTACAGCGGTGTCACTGAGGTTGAGCGACCATGCTGCAACGGTTATTATCCGCCTTGACGACCCAAAATGGGGTCGAACAAGCTCTGATGATGGACGATAGAGGGCGCCTCATGGCCAGCGTGGGGGCCTCCGGGTCCTTTCCTGATGTTGAACGAACGGTTTTGATGACATCAAACGGTCTTGAAGCAACTCAGAACCTCGGTCTTGGCGAACTCTATGAGATTTGGGAAGAAAGCGATACCCGTACCATGATCGACATCGTTACTCCGTACCGCATTTTGATGCTGCACGGAAAAGGCGGTAAACTGGCGAGGTGGAGGCACAGTATTGACCTCAATCGCAAGTCCCTTGCAACAACCCCTGAAATGTAGGTGAACCAACATGTTTGAAATGCCCTTTGGAATTCCAGTTGATGAAGAAATAGTGTTGACCGAGGGGACGTTACAACCGTTCGCTCACGGCGTCATTTCAACCTGGGTTGGACGACGAAAAACTCCAGCGGGACATCGACTCGTACGGGCAGGGCGTATTGTGGGCTGGTTGGCTGAGGGTAGCAAGTACACTCAGAAACGAGACTTGCTCGCTGGAAAAGAAGCCCAACAGGCCTTGCTTGCTATTGAATCGGAGCAAAAAGCCCGTTTCACTGCATCTGAGTACACCATCTCAGGACTTGGTGGTGTTGCCGACCTTGTTCCCGAAGCCTTTGTTCATCAAGCAGACCGACAAGGACTGCGCTCAATGACGAATTTCGTTGAGCGACTCCTCGCCCGGGATTTGTCAAAAGTATTGGCTCATCTCGTGGAAGACGAAACGGTACGAGGAGCCATCGCTATTGATTCTGGCATGCTCATCGACGAATCAGGAGACCTGCCACGAGATGCAGATGCCTTAGCGACTCAAATACACAGCATTCTTTCCGACATTAGGGTAGAAGACATCAATCTTGGGCTGGGATTGGGGGCCTCTGGACACTGGACACTTCACACCTCTGATGGAGCTTTATTGTTGGCTCAAAGTGGAGAAATTGCTCTAGCGGTTTGGACCGAACGAGACGCCAATCATTCTCGAATCCTTTCCTCGGCATCGTTGATGCTCGAAGGAGATGTTGCTTCAGTTGGAGAGCATGGTACAAGTTTGCCGGATGGTTTCCCGCTCCGAGAAGGACGTGGAGGGCCTGATGCCATTCTTTCAATGCTCAAAGCGGGCATGGAAGAAGAAGTCACCGGCCACATACAGTCCGGCGCCTCTTCAAAATCCGTCTCACTCATACTTTCAAGAGGTGTTCCTGTCGCTCTATGGGCTCCAAACGCTGATGATGAGAGCGCAGCCATGACCATGCTTACCGAGCCGAAGCGAAAGTTGCAATTGATCCGTTTTGCAGCAGGAACGGTCGTATCTTCAAATTCAGGTTCATTTGAACATTTCAAACTCAAATCGTTTTGTGATCAGTTGTCAACCGTACGAACTCGTTCAGAGGCACGCCAGGCTTCAATTCGGGCTTCTCTTGAAGAAATGCTCGGTTTTGAAGCAGGTTTGGAGGAACTGCGTCTTCAGCGAGGAAAAGTCAATTTCTCAACCGGAGGCATGGAAGCAGGAGATGGATTGCCAGTTATGCAAGAGCAGGCCGTTGCTGCTGTTGATGCAGGCTTGCGCCGAAAACTTGAGGCTGCTCAGCAATCATTGGATGAACTTACCAAAGCACAAGCCATCCTCGAAGGCAAGAACAAGGAACTGGAAACAAAGAAAACAGCCGCTCAAATTGTGGCTCGTGAGGCAAGTGAAACACGCCAGGAACATACCGTGGCTCTCGAGGATGCCCATGCCCGCCTGAACAGTTTACAAGTCGACCTAGCCGAATCCCGCAATCAATCAGAAGACGCTGAACACCGTGCCGAGCGTTTGGTCCGCCGAGTGAATGAACTTGAACATCAAGTCAGTGAACGTGCAGCAGAACTGGCCAAGGCTTTGGGTGACGCAGAGGCGAGCAGTGAACTTCAAGCGATGATTGAAACACTTGCACTTAAGGAAACAGAATTGCAAGCAAACCTGTCCGAAGGGAGCAAGCGGTTGAATACAATCCGCCAACAAAGCGAGGATGAGGAGCGTCGCTTGCGTGTCCTTACCGAGCAAGTGAGTACGACCAGAGAACGGCATGCAAGAAGCCAATCCGACGTGCTCACGCTCCAAGAGCAGGTTCACGTCCATCAACTCGAATTGGACGCCATAAAGACTGAGGAATCGATGTCGAAAAACCGTATGGAAGAAGACCGATTGCGCCGTGCAGAGGATGAATCTCGCCGCTCAAACGTTCAGGCTGAACTTCGGGAATTGATGGACGAACGCCGTACTCTTCTCCGTGAACTTGGAGACATGGGCGCTCGCCGAGGCCATGCTGAAGCTGAACTCTCGTCCCTTGTTGAGAAGGCAACCACGCTTTCTCAAGCTCATGAAGAAGCTCTTGCGGACATTCAGGAAGCCGAACGCCTACGAGCCCGTCTTGCAGAAGAACCACTCGCGCAGGCCCTTCTTGATGACAACAACACCTTCGAAGGATTGGGTCCTGTTCTCGATCGTCTCGAGCACGCTCGTGGCCTCGGATATTCTGTGACCATGCTTGACCGTGCCGTTGAGCGAGCCCTTCAAGTGATTCAATCAACGGTTGACCACGTCGCTGCGACACCACGTCACCTTCTCTCATCTGAAGTAATGACCTTGCTTGAACGCCAGGTGCCGCAAACAGCAGGAGCGGTCCGTGGACTCGCTCGCTGGTCGGTCCAACAACGGTTGGAACATCAACTCGGAGAGACGGTCAATCATGTTGTTTTGGATTTGGAACATCTGTTGGAAGATTACGACCGTTCCATCACAATGCTTAGGAGAATTAGGAACGTACTCGAACAAATCGAACGCTTGGGTGCGCCGAGTCATGAAGTACACGCCCTCTTGACCAACTGCCAACGTCCTGAAGCGCTACCGAGCCTGGCTCAAGGCACTCGAAAATTGATTCAGGTTGCTTTGGACGATATTTACCTTGAAGCAGACCAAAGGGATGCTGGCGAGGCAATTGGGCTGGAAGAAACAGCCCGTGTCCTTGAAGAATTAATTACTCAACTCGATGCTTCAGGACTAACGGATGGCGTACCAAGGGGTATGCTTTGGGAATTCCAACGTGATGGCCTTCTTCCCTTTGAGCGAGAATCCATTCCCTCAAACCAGCGTCTTCCCGTAGACGCAGACATGTTGGTTGACCTTGAACCTGCTCTCCTTCATGAAGAAGACATTGACATGGGTTCGAATGAACCCGCAGTTGAAGACCATCATGGGTGGGCGGATTTACCGGCACCAAGCGATTCTTTACCAGCGGCAATCGTTGTTCAAGACGCACCAGAACAAACCAAGGTTGACCTGGACGATGAACGGGCCCAACTCGAAGCTGAACTGGCCCGTATTGATGCTGAATGGAGCCATAGAGATGAAACACCTACCGCTACGAGTTCTCCTCCAGATGCGGCTCTTGCCGACCTTGAATCACGCCTTTCCAACATTGAGTTCTGAGGTGAATGAGGTGTCCGACGAGCCAACTACCTTACTGGGGCGAGAAGAAGGGAAAGGGCGGCCTTATCCACTGTATCTTGAACGACTTATGCTGGTGGCGGTCATTGTTACGACCGTGGCATACGGAGGCAACATTAGCGACCAGTTCAACATCAGTTGGCTTGGATTTGGGATTGGCTTTGTCGTTTTTCCCTTGCTCTTGCTCGCAGTGAGTGAGATGATTGGCCGGATGATCCAGTCCTATCAGTGATTAGAGCTGGGTAAAATCGTTGCTCGCTGGTTTTGCATCGTCTTTCATTCCCCGCGATTGAATCAGTCCGATGACCCTCTGCCATGGAATGAAGAATCTAAGCACCGCCATGATGCTAAGGAACAGCAAAGCTGAGATGACCAGTCCGTACGTGAGGGTTAATTCAATGGATTCAGAGACCTGTCCCGCCCACTGACTCCCTGTCGTATCTGATACGATGGTGAGGAGCACTTTGTGGAACCCTAAGGCGACCATCGTCGCTAAGCCTGTTAAGCCTAAGAAAAAGAAGGTATGTCGCAAATGAGTGTTCAGAACGTTATCCATTTGGCGAACATATTCTGGGTCGCGCTTGCATGACTCAGGGAGACGGAAAGCATACTCAAGATTCCTGATCACACCATAACTTGCTTCTTGGAACACCATGATGAGTACCGCTATGAGAATGAGGTCAAACTGTTCCTTTGTGACCAAGTTCAAACCAAACAATCCTATTGTAGGGTCTGATGATTGACTCTCAAGGCTCGCCAGAGCCCCACCGTATGACCCGAGTTGGCCTTTGATGAGGGGGAAGGTCAGGATGGCGTGAACTCCAAGGAAAAGGAGCGTGAAGCCAATGGCCCAACCGATTGAACGGCGTGATAGGCCCCAGATTCCGCGAGTACCCATAATGACCGGTAGCAGGTAAATGAAGAGGATGATGAGTGACAAAATCATGAGAAGTGGCCACTGCAGTGTTTCCAATTCACCTTCATCGGGCAATCGGAGGTCAAATTCAAACAGCATTCCAGCAAACCACGAGAGAAGCAGCCTTCCGACGAGGAGAACGATTAATCCGATAATGAATCCGAGTTTGATGCGCTGTTGAACCTTCGGGCTTTGGAATGCGATGAAGGCCATGGCTCCTCCCAACGACAGTCCCATGACCATAGGAACAAAGAATCTCGAAAGGCCATCTCTTCCTTCTCCAGTAAGCCAGTCGCCTAGGGGAAGTTGGTCCGAGATCAGCAACTCGATGGAGTCAAACAAGATGGTGTGGTCAATTGAGCCAACAACGTAGGTTTGTACCACTTGGACGTACATGGTGATGAGGGCGACGGTCGCAACGATTTGGAGAGAAAGAATCTGCCACTGGCGCCTCAAATTCTTGAGATGGAGTGTCCTTGGACGGGCTGTGCCTTCCAATAGGACATCGGATTGGAGACCTACTTCACCTGCCATTTTCAGTACCCCCTTACCTGCATTAACGCCTGTGACAAATCCATGTCGGGCATCCAGTCAATGACCTGAGCACCGGAGCCTGCAAGGGTAGTGAGGCGATTTTGTCGCTCAAGCTTGAGAACTTCGTATGACATACGGGGAATCCGACTCACCAGACGTTCAAAGTCCACACTTGATGGAGACAAGACGGTTACCTCATGTCCACGTCCAACAAGGTCACGCACCGCAGCTGGTACGGTTCCGTCACCTTCGCAGGAGGAGATGATGAACACAGGGCTTCCTCGGCTGAATCGTCCACTGAGCGAGTTGGTTACCGCCTGAAGCGGCATGGTTCCTTTTGGTGTCACGCCTGCAAGGGCACTTAGCAGTTTGAAGTACTGTTTGTCTCCGGTGTCTGGCGGAAGATAGGACAATTTTTCGTCGTATATGGCAAGAGCGACAGAATCTCGGCGTTTCAAAAAGAAGGCAGCAAGGCTTGCTGCGGACACGGTTCCCATCTCAAGTGGATTTTTGAGAACCGTCCCGATTCGGGCAAGATCTCGGCTGTCCAAGAGAAGGTAGAGGTCGGTAACGGCATCCCGGCATTTTTCGTTTACCATCAGTTCGCCGGTTCGGGCAAACGCCTTCCAGTTGATGTTCTTGAACGGGTCTCCAGGGACATACTCTCGGAGCGAATAGAATTCAGAACCTTGTCCAGGTGTTCGTAGCGTCGTCGCTCCAGTGTACATCTTTGGAGTACGGCTTCGCAAAAATGCCTCTTCAATGTCCTTGATTTGTGGAAAGATGACAATGTCGCTGTGGTGGTCAACGTACATGTCTTCAACTCCCAAGTTGAAGGTGTTGCGGGCTCGGAGCGATACAGGTCCTATGGAATAATGTCCTCTCAAGGGGCAACGGAGCACGTAGCGAATTCGAGCGCTCTCGCCAGGTTTGAGGTTGAGTTGCATCTGATTCAAACCACTTCGTAACTTCATTTCGTGCGGGATGTTATCGTAGATGTCCAACATCTGGGTTTTCCTGTTGCTGCGGTTCGTTACAAGGAGTTCGACATACAAATCGTCTCCTTTGTACAGATTGTCGGCCGAGAGGGTCCGTTGGACTTCTACGTCACCATGACCAGCAATCCACGAATTAACCACAATGAAGGCGACCAAACTGAGGCCAAGGATCATCATTTGCTGATTGGAAATCATCATTCCAATCAACACCAGGGCAATTCCTCCTGTGAAGGTGAAAGCAGCTTTACGTGTCCACATTCATCTCACCTCACTGACGTCCCCACGCCTTAATTCGTTTGACCAGAGCGACCGTCTGTTCAAGCGTGTATCGGTTGGTTGATTCAACCGCAAACTTTGCAAGAACGGGGTCGTTGATCATTGAAACGAGTTCGTTGGCTTGCATTCCTTGGAACTCTTCACGATTGAGGCCGTTTTGGTTTCGGACCTTCGAAAGGAACACTTGGCGAATTTTCTCCACTTTGGAATAATATGCATATCTGTTCGCATCACCAAATCCGTAGTAGATGATGCTAAACACGTGACGCCATGGTTCAGGGTCACGTTTCTTGATGAGGACCGCTTCAAAGGTGACAAACAGAATCAGGAAGAGAAGGAGCATGGCCAACCCTTCGCCAGTGAAGTAGACGAGAAGAAAGTAAACGGTGTTGTAAGAATCAGCTGCAAGGGCGCTTTGTGGGTGGCGTGATTCATCAAAAATGACCATTGCATTTTCGGCAGGTTCACCTTCCTCTCCTTCCAGTTGACTCATCAACGCTTCAGCGATGAAATCCATGGCCCACTTTCGATTGTCGTTGGCGGGCATGAGTGTTGCGGTTTTGCCGTACTTTCCATCGTTGAATCCTTCGTAATCGTACATGGCGTTGATCAGTGCAGAACCGTCGGCCATGAAGACGATTCGCCCACCATCCGAGGGTTCGCAACTGGTTCGAGCACAGGCCTCGATGCTGAGATTGAACTGACCCCACCTGTCTGGGGTGGCGGGAGTTATTTCACTGCCGACCTGTATCTCGCCATCTCCGTTAACGTCAACGGTTGCTTCGTTGCTGGTCATGGCGCGAACTGCAACCTCGCTCAGAGGCCCTCTCACGCCGGGAATAATTTCGAGTCCCGTGACGTTATTGAGAAGCATTTGGTAGGTGCCGTTGTATTCAATGGAGCCACTCTTCCAATGTTGAATGCACAGGCCAGCCTCTGCTTCTGTCATGCTTTGGCCATCCAATAGTGAGCAAGGGTGTTCGCCTTGTTCACCAACATTGCTCCAACGTTCGTGGGATGAGAGGGTGGTCGGGTCAATCTGTGTGCCGTTCATGCCGCATGGGTTCTCTTGTATGCACATCCAAATGTAATTGAAATCGAGTTCAGCAACGTAGTTGGTATCGTAAACTTGCTCGCCTGTGTAACTCACGCCGAACGCTTCGGCCACAGAACTTCCGTATCCGTAATCCTCCAAGACAAGCGCAGTTCCACCGGCTTCTACAAACTCAACAATCGCATTGATTTCCGAAGGAGAGTATCCACTGTCCGAAGCGATGGTGATGAAACCGTCCTCGTCAAATTGTGGAAGGGTGAGGGTGTCCCGTTCGACACCGGCGAGAATGTAAGTTGTATTGCGGGGGTCTTCAATATCGCCAAGGAGGAGCGGGCTGCTCACCAGGGAGTTGGTTTGAATCCCCATCTCTTTGATGTCTTCCCGAAATGCAGACATGTCGTTCCAATCATCATCGTAAGCCGAAAGTTGGTTTGTAGCGCTCAAGTTGATGAAATTAAGCAGGATGGTCATCAGAAGTACAAGCATGACGAGCCAAAATGACGCTTGAAGGGCAACCCTTCTGGCGTTGAAATTAGCAGGCAGGCCGACCATGGACATCACTTGGGAGAAACTACCCACTCTTCCACGGTTTCACTTATCTTTAGAAGGTTGTCCAAACAAGGACACAAAATGCTCATGGGTTGACTCGCAATAAATTGGAAGATTTCATCGGTTAAGGTGAATCTTTGTCGCTACTCGCGATACCGCATCGACTGGAATCATTACGGTGTTTTCACGACTTTCAAAGGGGAGTGCTGCAGCATTGACCGTAGCTTCAACCGTAACAACAAGTTCGCTAATGGCCCCGGTTTTGAGGTCAAAATGGATGTCTGTTAAATGGCCCAGGTCTGTTCCTGTCCGATCAACGACCAAGCGACCTATGACTTCCCTACCAAAGATTGCCATCATGTCCACCTCTGTGTCTGACCGTCTCGGCGAGGCCAAATGAATGCGTCGGTACGCTGAAGCGAAATCACATGGTTTCCATGCCACGACTGAAGTCACGATTTCGCTTGATGTTGCTCAATCCTGACGTTAGGCGTGTTTCCATCTTTTGATAGTAGTCCAACATGTCAGGAGTCACCGTTGGGCGAACTCGAGATATGGCTTCTTCAAAGTGGGTTTTTGTGACTCGCTTCTTTCCTGCGCGCATGCAGATGAGGGCTGCTTCTCGGCATACTGCCTCAATGTCTGCTCCAGTGAATCCATCCATTCCCGTGAGGATGTCCTTGAACGAGAATTTGCTCAGGGGCATTCCTTCACTGTGAATCTTGAAGATGGTTTCTCGGGCTCCAGTGTCGGGTGGCGGTACGTGAAGAACGCGCTCAAAGCGTCCACTTCGCAGAAGGGCCGGGTCAATCATTTCTGGACGGTTGGTTGCTGCAACGATGATGACACCGTCTAGCGACTCCACTCCGTCCATACTTGCAAGGAGTTGGTTCACGACTCGATTTGAGACATCGCTACCCTCTGATGCTGACCCACCGCTTCTCATGGAGGCGATGGATTCGAACTCATCAAGGAAGATGATGGATGGGGCAGATTGCTTCGCCTTCTTGAAAATCTCCCGGATTGCTCGTTCAGATTCTCCAACCCATTTTGAAATGAGCTCGGGTCCTTTGATGCTGATGAAATTTGCTTGCGCTTCGTTGGCGATGGCCTTGGCCAGAAGGGTTTTTCCAGTCCCAGGCGCACCAAAGAGCACGATTCCTCGAGGAGGCTTAATGCCAAAGTGCTCGAAGAGTTCGGGTTTGGTAAGCGGCCATTCCACTGATTCTTTGAGTCGGTCTTTGACTTCGTTGAGCCCTCCGACCTCTTCCCACGAGACTTCAGGTACTTCAACGTAAATCTCTCGCAATGCAGATGGTTCAATGTCACGGATCGCTTCTTTGAAGTCGTCCATGCAGACCTCCATTTTTTCAAGAACTTCAGGTGGGATGGTTTCTTCTTCCAAATCCATCTCAGGAAGGTATCGTCGCAGTGCCCGCATGGCGGCTTCACGAACGAGTGCAGCCAGGTCAGCACCGACAAATCCGTAGGTGTTGTCAAGGACCCATGAGATGTCAAAATCTTCTGCAATGGGCATTTGCCGTGTGTGGACGTCCATGATTTCACTTCGGCCGTCACGGTCAGGGACGCCGATTTCAATTTCACGGTCAAAGCGACCAGGGCGGCGGAGCGCTGGGTCAAGCGCATCACGGCGATTGGTTGCGCCGATCACCACCACATTGTCACGGCCCTGCATCCCGTCCATCAAGGTCAGCATTTGAGCAACGACGCGTCGCTCAACTTCGCCTGAGACGTCTTCACGCTTGGGGCAAATTGAGTCGATTTCGTCAATGAAGATAATTGCCGGCGCATTTTCTGCTGCTTCATCAAATATTTCACGCAATTGTTTTTCGGATTCTCCGTAATACTTGGAAATAATTTCAGGTCCGTTAATGCTCTTGAAGTGTGCGTTGACTTCGGTGGCTACAGCCTTTGCAATCATTGTTTTTCCAGTACCGGGGGGTCCGTGGAGCAGCACGCCCTTTGGCGGGTCAATCCCCAGCCTTCGGAACAACTCTGGGTGCTTGAGTGGAAGTTCAATCATTTCACGAACTTTGAGCAACTGTTGACCGATTCCACCAACATCTTCGTAGGTGATTCCTTCCGACTGACCAACGTCTTCTTCTGCAACAGCTTCGTCTTTGATGACGATTTCTGTATCGGTTGTCACTTTGACAATGCCTTTTGGAGTAGTCTGCACGACGGCAAACGGAAGCGCTTCTGCAAACAGTGTCATTCCGGGTATGAAGATACGGTCTCCAGCAACAACCGGGCGCTTTGCAAGCCCTCTGCGAGCAAAACCTTCAATTCCTGGGCCAAACTTCACTTTTTGTTTGTTGGCCATGACCGGCGAAATGGTAAGTTTTGTGCAATCCTTTGCCTCTACTTTGGTTACAGTGACTCGGTCTCCGAGGCTGACCCCGGCATTCTTGCGTATGATTCCGTCTACACGAATGATGTCCATCTTGGCATCTTCCGGGCGACTTCGCCAGTAGATGGCAGCCGTTGAACGATTGTCGCCGCTGATTTCCACGATGTCGCCGGGCTTCAAGTCCAGGCCCATGTCCGCTGAAATACGGGCACGCCCGTGTCCTACGTCTGACGGTATGGCTTTTGATACTCGCAATGATACAGATTCCTCTTTGTCAGACATAACACTCGCTCCTCAACATTTCCTATTGGCATACGACGGTATATGAAGACTCCACCACGCCGTTCAGGTCAGTTTACAGACTCCAAAACAGCAGGACTCACTTAAATGCACGCCTTATATTGGTCATGTCTTTCGCTCCATCACATTCAAGAGACGAGTGTGGTTCGCTTCGTTCATGGTTCACGTCTTAGAAACCGGCCTCGAATTTTTGACCTCAAACAACCCAAACGGTAAGCCCAGCGTAAAGGGATACAACATCATCAACGGCCAGTTGTCACTGGCCAGCGATGGAGGCTCCTTCACCTCGGTCAACCCCGCCATTCTCAGCGACACGCTCGGCGAATTCCCGCTCTCAACCAGGGAAGATGTTCACTCTGCATTGGACGCTGCACATGCTGCTTTCCCTGGATGGGCTGCGACTCCTGCTCCGACTCGCGGTCAGATTATCGGAAACATGGGACGATTGCTGATGGAACACAAAGACGCCATCGTCGCCCTTGAAACCCGTGAAATCGGTAAGACCCTCAAAGAGTCTGCTGGCTCCGTTCAAGAAGCCATCGACACCTGTCTCTTTTTCCAATCAGAAGGACGTCGCTTGTACGGCCAAACGGTCAACTCCGAATTGCCCGACAAGGAATTGTTCACCTACCGCCGCCCTCTCGGTGTCTGTGGTATCATCAACGCTTGCAACTTCCCTGCAGCCGTGCCCTTTTGGAAGATGATTCCAGCCATCATGTGCGGAAACACATGCGTATGGAAGAGCCCACAAGACGCTCCTCTCCTCTCTTTCGCTCTGGCTCGCATCATGCACGAAGCAGGACTTCCCAACGGCGTCATCAACTTGGTTCACGGCAAAGGAAGCGGCGCTGGACAATACCTTGTCGACGCTGTTGATGAGGGGCGAGTCAACAAAATTTCTTTCACTGGATCGACAGAAGTCGGCAAGATGATTGGAGAAGTATGCGGTCGCAATTTGGTGTCATGTTCGCTGGAACTTGGTGGTAAAAATCCGCTGGTCGTCATGCCCAGTGCTAACCTTGACAACGCCGTTGAAGGCGCTTATTGGGGAGCCTTTGGGACTGCAGGTCAACGATGTACCTCGTTGGGTAACTTGATTCTACACAAGGACATTTACGATGAATTCATGACCAAGTTCATGGCCAAAGTCGAGTCCACAACCATTGGTGACTCTTTAGCCCATGAAGGGGTATTGTACGGTCCAATGTTGTCCGAAAAGTACGCCAAGGACTTCCTGTCTGGAGTCGAGATGTGCAAGGCATCAGGAGCCAACCACATGTTCGGTAAAGGCCGAATTACCAGCGATAACCAACCTGCGCATTTCCTCGGAACAGCTGAAGACGGCGTGTTCATGTGGCCTCACGTGTTCACTGACGTTACCGAAGACATGGAGTGCTTCCATGAGGAAGTATTCGGGCCAGCCGTGACCATCTGCAAGGCAGAGGATTTCGACCACGCTCTTCACCTGGCCAACGCAAGCCCGTACGGTTTGTCTTCGGCCATCTACACCAACGACCGTTTGGAAGCCTACCGCTACAAGACCGGAATCAAGGCTGGAATGACGGGTATTAACAATTCCACTACCGGGGCAGAAGCTCACCTTCCGTTCGGTGGAGTGAAAGGCTCAGGAAACGGAACCCGTGAATCCGGTATCTGGGTGATTGAGGCTTATTCGTACTGGCATGCAGTCAATGATGAATTGTCAGGAAAACTCCAACTTGCACAGATGGATGTTGAAGAAGTTGAGATGGCTGAAGCCGATGTTGACTGGACTCAATTGGCTTGAAATTGACCTTCAAAATCCCTGTGGTTCAATGGTGAACCTCAAAGACCCTGCGGCATTGGGTAACATGTTCCCTTAGGGGACATGAGGGTGTAACCATGGGCGACGGCATCAAACTACCAGTCATCAACGGCCTGGGTCGAACGAACCGAATAGACAACTGGTGGAGCCAGCCGCTCACTATGGGTATTGGCTTGACTGCAGCCATGATTTACACCTTCTGGCGCTTGTTCATCTACACCACTGAAGGGACCATTTCCTACAGTTTGGATGGTCATCACACGGTGATGTCCCCCATATTCTCCCCCAACGTGTTGGAGTGGGACTTGTTTGGCCTTTCATCGTGGGACCATCCGACATGGGTCAATGCTGCAGTGTTGATTCTCTGGATTCCATTTGGATTCCGGGGAACTTGCTATTACATGCGCCGAGTCTACTACCGTACCTTCTTCGCAAGCCCCGTCGCTTGCTGGGTCGACGAACCAGAAATCAACAAAAAATTGGGTTATCAGGGAGAAAAGCGTTTGTTCATCTTCAACAATCTGCACCGATATTTCCTCTACGCAGCAATGGTCATCCTTCTCATCAAATGGTGGGATGTGACTCACGCCATGACGTTTGATGATGGCATCGGACTTTCTCTTGGAACTCTCGTCATGGGTATTGAGGCCTTTTTGCTCACCATGTACGTCACATCTTGTCACGCTCTTCGCCATCTTGCAGGTGGTATGCTGGACCGTTGGACAACCGGTCTAAGTCAAATCCGAGGTAAACTCTTCGGACAAATCAGTATCTTAAACCGCTCCCACGGGTTTTGGTTTTGGACATCCTTGACCTTCGTCTTCCTTGGAGACCTTTGGGTTCTAGCCGTTTGTGAAGGGTACGTTAACGACGTCGCATTGTTTGTAATTTGAGGTGAGATGATGACTGAAAAAATAACCAACCACGAATACGATGTTATTGTTATCGGCGCCGGTGGTGCTGGACTTCGTGCAGCCATTGAAGCAGCCCGAAGCGGTGCAAAAACCGCCATCATCACCAAGTCTCTTCTCGGTAAGGCACACACGGTCATGGCGGAAGGTGGATGTGCTGCTGCACTCCAAAACGCAGACCCACGTGACGGATGGAAGGTTCACTTCCACGACACGATGAAAGGAAGCAAGTGGCTTGCAAACTGGCGAATGGCCGAGTTCCATGCGAAAGAAGCTCCTGATCGAGTTCGCGAATTGGAGCAATGGGGGGCAGTCTTTGACCGAACACCAAACAATCTGATCAATCAACGAAACTTTGGCGGACACACCTTCCCTCGTCTCGCACACGTTGGCGATGCAACCGGTCTCGAATTGATTCGCACCCTTCAAGAACGAGGCATTCACGAAGGCATTGACATCTTCATGGAATACACCGTTCGGACCCTACTTAAGGAAGGCGACCGCGTCACTGGATGCGTTGCTTACACGCGAGTTGACGGGGACGTTCATGCGTTTTCTGGAAAATCAGTGGTTTTGGCCACAGGCGGCATCACCCGATGCTGGTCCGTTTGTTCGGGCTCCTGGGAGTACACCGGAGACGGACATGCTCTCGCTCTCTGGGCTGGTGCAGAACTCCGTGACATGGAATTCGTTCAATTCCACCCCACAGGTATGGTTTGGCCACCCTCGGTTCGAGGTATTCTGGTGACAGAAGGTGTTCGTGGCGAAGGTGGACGATTGACCAACTCCGAAGGAAAGCGGTTCATGTTTGATTACGTTCCAGAAATGTTCGCTGGCGACCATGCCGACACCATCGAAGAGTCGGACCAATGGGTCGAAGAAGTTGTGAGTGGTAAACTCGCTACAGTTCGCCGACCGCCCGAACTGCTCACTCGTGACGTTGTTGCTAAGGCCATCAATTCCGAAGTCAAAGCAGGGCGGGGTTCACCTCACGGCGGGGCATTCCTCGATATTTCGCACCGTGGTGAAGAAGCCATCTTGAAGAAACTTCCCAGCATGCATCATCAATTCAAGGAATTGGCTGGCGTCGACATCTCAAAGGAACCCATGGAAGTTGGACCAACGGCTCACTACGTCATGGGCGGTGTCCGTGTCAATGCTGAAACCCAAGAGACAACCGTTCCCGGGCTCTTTGCTTGCGGAGAAGTCGCCTCTGGATTGCACGGTGCGAACCGTCTTGGAGGCAACTCGCTTTCGGACCTCATTGTGTTTGGAAAGCGTGCAGGTGAATTCGCTGCAAAACGAGCCAAAGATTTGGCTCAACCGACCATTGACGACGAACAAGTTGGTGCAGCCATTGATGATATGCTCGCACCTCTCATGCGAGAGGGCGGAGAAAACCCAGGTGCCATTTACGACGAGATGCGCGACATGATGCAGGCCAAGGTGGGCATCATTCGTACCAAGGTTGAACTTGATGAAGCGCTTGAAGACTTGAAATCATACAAATCACGAGCCATGGCTTGTTCCTCAGGGACTTCGCGCAAATACAACTCTGGTTGGCATCAAGCACTGGACTTGATCAACATGGTTGATGTTTCTCACGCAGCAACGCTCGCTGCAGTGACTCGGGAAGAAAGCCGTGGAGGCCACACAAGAGACGATTTCCCGACGCCCGAAGATGAATACTGGGGAAATACCCTCAACATCGTTTGGATGGAAGATGGGGAAATGAAAATTCGACAAGAACCGGTTGAAGCCATGCGCGACGACCTTGAGGAGGCCCTCAATGAAGTCAAAGCAATGATTGCTGAGAGAGCCGCCGAAGCTGGAGGTGAAAAGTGATGTCACTTAAAGGAAAGAAGCAAGCATTCAATATTCTACGAGGAGAAGGAGACGAAGCCAGTCTGGAATCCTATGATGTTGAACTTGACGAAGGAATGGTTGTTCTGGATTGCCTTCATCGGATTCAACACGAACAAGAACCAGACCTTTCAGTTCGTTGGAACTGCAAAGCCGGAAAATGCGGCTCATGCTCGGCTGAAATTAACGGGCGACCCCGCTTAATGTGCATGACTCGAATGAGCGATGTCGTTGCGGAAACTCCAGAAGGACAACCAATAGAAGTGCGTCCAATGAAGGCCTTCCCTCACGTCAAAGATTTAGTGACTGATGTAAGTTGGAATTACGAAGTTGCTCAGCGCATCAAGCCCATTAACGGGCCAGATGAAATGAACTGGGAATTCAATCAAATGGAAGCAGACCGTGTCCAACAATTCCGAGAATGCATTGAATGCTTCCTCTGCGTGAACACTTGCCACGTGCTGCGAGACCACGCTTTGTTTGATGGATTCGCAGGACCGCGCAACCTCGTCCGTTTGGCCCAATATGAAATGCACCCGCTCGATACAGAAGACAGGATTCCAGAAATCAAAAAGGAATTCGGCATTGAGTACTGCAACATCACCCGTTGCTGTACAGAAGTTTGTCCAGCTGGCATTCAGATCACTGATGACGCCATTATTCAACTCAAAGAACGTGTTGTGGACCGTTATTATGACCCGCTTCAACGAATCTGGAGAACGATCACCCGAAAGAAGGTAAGGTACTGATTGAATATCCTTTCATTCGGTTTCCTTAGACTCTGAATTCCAACGGGGGTTGATGAATTACCGGATTCCGGAATAATGTTTTCTCACTTGAGGCAATATAATATATTGGATTACTTTTTAACACCATTTACTCAGTCTTTTTATGTCGGATATCGGGGGAATGGATATGGCTAAAAATACTGTTGAAACAATAATCTCTGGTGTCATTAAAGGGGATATGGACAGCGTGTCTGAAGAGATAAAGGGAACACTTGCTCGTACCATTGGTCTTGCAGGTGTAGTGGTTATTTCGTTGTCTGCTATGCTACCAGGGATCTTTGTCACACCAACTTTCGCAGCTCAGATTATGGGGCCGGGTATTTGGCTGGCATTTCTTCTTGCTGCATCGGTCGTCTTACCAGGTGCGTTGTCCAAATCCGAACTGTCATCGGGAATGCCCACCAGCGGCGGATCGTACGTATTTTTGGAACGAACTTATGGGCCTATGATTGGAACGATAAGCGGGTTGGGTCTTTGGGCTTCATTTCTGCTCAAATCAGCCTTTGCCCTGATTGGTTTTTCCGCATACTTTCTTGCGGTTACGACCTATTTTGAATTAGAAATCGATATCATGACCGTCTCCCTTTCGGCATTGTTGTTGATTACGGTAGTCAACATTATGGGTGTTAAGAAGGTAAAAGCCGTTCAAACACCGATTGTGATTATGACGGTCATCCTTCTCCTCATTATTTGCATAGCAGCCTTGTTTTCTCCTGACTTTGATGCCAGCATTCCTCTTGATGGGGCATTCAATACCGATGTCTGGACGTTAGCCGAAACCGCTGCATTCGTTTTTGTTGCTTATGCAGGTGTGACAAAGGTAGCGGCCATTGGCGGAGAGGTCAAAGAGCCTGAAAAGAACCTGCCAGCAGGTATCATGCTGTCCCTGCTCATAGCAACAATCCTCTACTCAGTCCTCGCTTTCTTGATGATGGCCAGTATTCCTGGAGAGTGGTGGATCGGATCCGATGGAAAAGTTGTGGAAGACCCAATTTATGTCTTTGCTGAACACGTCGTGAATACAAAGTTTGGAATCTTCGCTGCGGTTCTTTCGGTGCTCACTATGATTTCAATGGCTTTAGCAGGAATTCTTGCTTCATCCCGATTCCTGTTTGCAATGGCTCGAGACAACCTCTTGCCTCAGCCGCTTGAAAATGTAAACGTGAAGTACGAGACACCACACATCCCCATCATCATTACAGGATTAGCCATGTGCGTTGCCATCTTGTTTGTCCCCCTCAAAGATGTCGTAAAACTTGCTTCGGGGTTCAAAATCATGATTTTCATGATGATCAATTCATGTGTCATCGTTCTTCGCCAAACAAGTGATCGCCACGACTGGGATCCCGCTTACAAAGGACCCATGTACCCGTTCATGCAACTCTGGGGAATTATTGCTGGAGGTTGCTTGATTGTTCTCATGGGTGAAAAGGCATTCATTGGCGGAGGCGCTGCAGTCGTTGCTGGACTAGCGACCTACTATCTCTATGGCCGCATACACTACATCGCTTCAGACAAGACACCGATTGCAACGTTTAGGGAACAATTTGGCCTAGCATCACCGTCTGAACATCAGCGTAGACTGGCGGTCTTCCATGCAGCTGACCTTGGAGGTAAAGGACACCTCAATGTGAGTGAGTTCCAAGATGCGCTTCGGGCTCTAGGATTCTCATATTCGGTTGATGAGTCTAGAGCGATATTTCACAAATCAGATGAGGACGAGAACGGCGTCATAGACATTGACGAATTCTTCGGCCTCTTTGTTGACTCTGAAGAGGAAGAGGACCAAGATCCACCAACTTCCATTGAAATTGGTACGCTTTAACTTGATGATAACCTTCTTCAAAAAATTCAGGTTGAGTTTGCACCGTTCAAGGCTGCCCAACTTGGCATTTATTTGACATATTATGTAACATTTAGCAAGATTAAGGTGAATGCAAAATATGAAACTCCTCAATGCCCTGAAAGCACTTGGCGTGGAGTATAGCAACGATGAATTCAGGAGCATTTTCCATGATGTGGATGACGATGAAAACGGTGTTATTGATATCGATGAATTCCTTCGTTTGGTTGAATCAATTGACGATGTCAGTGATTTAGAATCCTCACAAGAATGAATCCTCCGTTTGAAAACATCGGTATATATCGTATTGAATTCTATTATTACCATGATAGAGCATCTGCCAGAGCATTTGAGGGACCGGGTGCGACCGCTCAATGGCCTGGAACACCCTCAAGGAGACGGACCAGTCGTGGTTTGGCTCAAATCTTCCTTCCGTACTCATGAGAATCCCGCCATCGATGCAGGTCGACATATTGCAGCAAAGTACAATCTCCCCCTAGTCATTTATCACGGCCTTGATGAGCGATACCCTTTCGCCTCCCTTCGTCATCACAACATGATTCTTGATGCTGCAGTGGACATGAATGAAGGATGCACGAAACTTGGTCTACGCTACGTCTTTCATCTGGCTCGTGAAGGACATCGACCTTCAGTTATGCGCTCATTTGCTGAAGATGCAAGTTGCATTGTCACGGACATGTTTCCTCTCCCTCCGTGGACTGCATGGGTTGAAAACATTGCGAGAAGTGCTTCTTGTCCAGTCGTTGATGTGGACTGCCACTGTGTCATTCCGATGCCGCTGTACGGCAAATCCGTTGACCGACCGTTCAAATTCCGCAATGCTACCAAGAAGATGAGAAAGCGTAGGGTTCAATCTTCTTGGCCGATGTGTAGAGTTGATGCACGCCCGTATGAAGGCCCCTTGCCTTTTGAGCCCGTTGACGTTCAATCGGTACTCAAGAATCCAATGGAACGCTTTGCCTTACTGCGAACCTGTAACATTGACCCCACGGTTCATCCCGTCTGGCAAGAGCGGGGTGGAGAGCATGCTGCCCTTAGCAAAT
This sequence comes from Candidatus Poseidonia sp., assembly GCA_029250625.1. Lineage (GTDB taxonomy): Archaea > Thermoplasmatota > Poseidoniia > Poseidoniales > Poseidoniaceae > Poseidonia. The sequence continues at coordinate 43,355 of JAQXEX010000012.1, forward strand.
GGCAGGAGTTCCTATCCAACGGACTGAATGGATATGCTCGCCGAAGAAATAACGCTGCAGACCCCACGGGCGTTTCTCGTCTTTCCTATGCGTTTCACTACGGCTTTCTTTCTCCGATGAGAGTCGCAAGGGAAGCCGCCGCAATTGGGACAAAGTCTGCAGACAAATACTTGGATGAACTCCTCATTTTTCGTGAACATGCATGGCATCATATTTACAGCGTTAGTGAGCCATATTCACCCTCAAATTTACCTTCTTGGGCGCTGGAATCATGGCGCAGTACTGCAGATGACCCTCGGACAGTCTTGCCCCATCCGGTTGAGTTGGAGCATGCAAAATCTCCGTCTGAATTGTGGAATCTATGTCAACGCTCGTTGATCCATCATGGTGAACTTCACAATAACCTGAGAATGACATGGGGGAAAGCCCTACCGTTATGGACAAACGATTTGGGAACCTCGCTTGAACTGGGACAGAAATTAAACGACAAATATGCACTCGATGGACGAGACCCTTCATCCGTTGTTGGAGTACAGTGGTGTCATGGATTGTTTGACCGTCCGTTTTTCCCATCAATGCCCGTGATGGGCGTCGTCCGTAAAAGGGACATCCTTACCCACAAATCCAGACTCGATGTTGAACGATACGAATCTCATGTCAACCGACATCAAACCGATGTGGAAGGTGTATACCTTGTTGTGGGTTATGGTATATTGGAATGCCTTATCGCACGAATACTCTACGACAAAGGGTTCAATGTTTACATTGTAAAATCGGAGCAACATCAACCTGAATATACCATGCAAGCAGACGGTGAATCAAAATGGCTTGGCGACTACTTGGAATCCATTCATGCTCAAATTGGGACTTCATCCATACAAGAAATCACCTCTTTTCTAGCATCGGGGATACCGGTATTGGATGCTGGCGAGGTAAACATATCAGTCGATGAACCATCGGTAAGACCGGCGTTGGTTCTCAACGGTCATCAACAATTGATTGAATGTATTGCGACGGTTGACGACTCCTCAGCACCCTCTCCTCTGCAATCTGTTTTGGAGTACGATAACGGCTCTTTGTTGTGCCAACTCCATTCTCTCCCTCACGGTCAGCGTGATGACAGACATCGTTCGGAACTCGAAACTGCGGTTTGGAATCTCAGTGAACATTTGTGGCAGAAAAGTGTCTCTCAACAACCTGTATCCTACTCCGTACAAATGAAATTGGTTTGAACGGAAACGAGGGTTCGGCCCCGACGTTGGAGACTCCATGCGTTCCATCCCTGCTATGGTTTAACGCTAATATTTCGTGCTTGTACATCAGGATTTTTTACTCAACCGAGGGATAAGCGCTGGGGTATTCTCTCTGTATTCTTGATATTCTGGAGAATCTCCCCACTTTTCTAACGCTCGTTTATCGAGTATGGGAATTCCACTGACTTTCGTTAAGAGAAGATAAATGAATATGGGCGAGATCCAAGCAACTCGTTCTAAACCTGTAAAGCAGGCTACTCCAAAGAAGGCGATACCGGTCCATAGAAGAATTTCTCCCAAGTAGTTTGGATGCCTGGCGTAAGACCACAACCCACTGTCTATCCATTTGCCCTGATTATTGGGTTCTGTGTTGAACACTGTTTTTTGGTGGTCTGCTACGGTTTCAATGCCAAATCCGAGTATCCATATTGACAACCCGATACCGTCCCATATCCCAAACGCAACTGCTGAGCCTGCTTGACTGTTGATGACAATTACAGCTATCATGGTTAAGAAAATCCACAGGCCTTGGAGAGTCCATGGCACCAGGAATCGGATCGGTGATGTTTTGAGCTCATCGAAGCGTCCGTCTTTTCCAGTTCGATGAATACGACGATAAAGAAAACTGGACAGACGCAGTGACCAGATGACAGTAAGTACACTGACCAGCAACTCTCTCAAACTCGGAGGTTCGGATTGTGAACCGGCCCAAAGGCTGAACCCTACCACTATGAGGTAGGTTAAGCCGCCTGTTAAATCGTAGAAGCGTTCGGTTTTTCCAATGGATGCTGGTATCCAACCTAACCATTGTAGACCGATACTCATCACTGCACAATACAGAACAGCAGAGTATCCGTTCAGGATGACCGAGTTATGTTCAACTGCACGAACCACTAAAAAAACAATGACAAACGTTGCAGCGACAACAATTGTTGTTATGCGCAAATCTTGACGAGTAGAATCCATTGCTATCGCCAATTCCAGCATCATCATCTTGTTAATTATTCTGCTGTTCAGTTAGAGGTTGGTGCAGAATCAAAGGGGTGTGGACCCCATGTCGTCCAAACCTTCTGAGGTTCAAACACTTGTGAGTCCAAACCCCGAATCAATCTGAATGCAATATTTACCGACTCCATTAAAAGGGCTC
>JAQXEX010000013.1 GCA_029250625.1 Candidatus Poseidonia sp.
CTTGCCGGTTGCTTTGGAGAGGGTGATGCTGAAGAAGTAAAAGTCTCAGATGTATTCCTTATCGATGCTAAAAACCCCGCAGAAATCAGCCTGAATGCTGGAGAATATCATGATTTCATACTGGTTGGCGAAGGTCAGCGACTCGTCGTACCGGTGGACGTCTTCCTCATCGTCAACGGAACATTGGTTCAATCTGGAGACATCAGAGTTGGTGATGAAGGACAAATCGGAGGTCAAATTCTGACGACCCCCTACACAACTGAAGCCAATTTAACGCTCCTTCATCCCGATGGATTATCCACTCTTCTGGAAATTCCAATGCTTGAAGGCACACCGATCGTGAGCGGAGAAGAGTGGTTTGAAAAGATGGATTTCATCACAAGTGTATGTTCAGATTCTACTCAATGCGGCGGATACATCAACCGCTGGATGGGCTCAGGCAACCCTCAATTTGAGCGTGCTGCAGTCTATTTCAAAGGCCACTTTGAAGGGCTTGGGTACGAAACTCACATGATGCGTGTCATCGACCACGGAAACCCAACCCAGCCCGAGAGCTTGAACATCATTGCGTGGAAGGAAGGGCGTAACGATTCCTGCGTTCAAGGCATGGGAGCACACATGGATGTAGCTCCGCCAGGAAGTCTTGCAGGCACCTATGAAGGGGCCTACGACAACACAGCAGGTACTGTCTCAATGTTGCTTTACGCTAGAGCTTTTGCTGACTTGACCTTTGAGTGTGACACGTTTTTGGCTCTTTGGTCAAGTGAAGAAGAAGGGTTGCGAGGGTCCAATGCCTTTGCAACGAACGATTGCGACTACTGTCTGCCCAAGGACAAGGAATTGAAGTTCTACATCAACATGGACATGATGGGAATCTCTTGGCCTGCCCACAAATCCAACGGCGACCCCTTCCCCTACCACGCATGGTCCGGGCCAGATTTCGACCCCAATGAGCAAGACGTCGCCATTACCAGCGTGCTTGATCACGTGCACAGAAATGTCTTGAAAGCCCCCATGGATTTGAGAATTGAAGGCTCCTATGGGTCGGGCTGTGACCAGCATTGGGACGACCACTACAATTTGGTCATGGACGTCCATGAGGATACATTCGGCCGTTCAGACCACGTCACCTTCCGTGACTTGGGAGCTCAGACCATCTTCCACCTAGGCGCTTACGACGATGACTACTCAGCCTACCACTCACCAACAGACACATTGGACAACATGGTCACAGAGGTCGGCGGGCAGGAAGAGCTTGAAAAGAGCATTGAATTTGTGATGTGGGCGGCTATGCTTGAGTTCCTCATCGCCGACCAGACTCCCGAAATACGAAATGTAGGCGTCTAAGGCCCTATACGAATCTTGATGAAGAATAAACAACTTCGTGCACCATGGAAGAAGGCACTGCTGTATCCAGTTCAACCTGGCGTACATCGGTTTGGTGGCAGTCAATCCTCTTTTCACTGGGTTTCTTTCTCGCCTTGAGTGAAGTCATTGTTCGCCTCGCCCAGGGTACAGGGGCGGTCGATGCAATATGGCCACATGCTGTTCGTTCACTGGAATGGACGGTTGTACTTCGTTCATCAACAGAGCAAACGTTGATTCTGTTCATGGCCGTGCCTGTGCTTGGATACGTGGTCAACCGCTGGAAGTCCGAACATGAAAGGGAACGCGGGATCAATGAGGTGCTCATGACACTCCTGGGCTTGATTAGCGGCCTGATTGCAATACATTTCGTGATGGATGTGTTTTACCTCAAGGGTGCGTTCCTCATGCTCCCGATGTTCTATGCCTGGATATTTCTGTGGCTGCTCCTCTTGCGAGGGGGTATGCCACGATTAAGAAGCACAGCATCCGAAGGTATTGCTCCTGGAAGAGTCATCCATCTCATGGGTGTGTTTCTAGCCGCATGGATGTTGATGCCCGGAGTTCCTGCATTGGTTGGATTTGCTCCGTCTCCACCCGACGCCCCCACCATCGGTTACGGGTCAACTCCTGGACCTTACGAGACGATGAGGTATTCAGAACCCTATACCATGCCAAGTGATGTCGCCGCAATTCAGGGAGATCGAGAAGATGATGTCCTTTTCAGCGTCCATGTCACCCTTCCAATTATTCCGGAAGGTACCCCTGTCGAAACCCTCCCGCTTGGTATCCTCCTGCATGGATTTGGCTATCCTGACCTCGATGCCTACACCTATTGGATTGACCACCTCGCCGCCAAAGGAATGGCCGTTGCATTGTTGCAATACCCTTCAGACCTCAGACCTGAAGGTTACGAATCCTTTGAGGCAACAGATGTTGAAGGGACGTCGGATTTCCTTCAGCACGAATACCGAAACACCGCCATTCGGGCAGCCATTGACCACCTTGACACCATGGTCCTTGGCGAGAACCGATCTGCAATTACCGAAGACACCCTTGGCAACATCACGATTGACCCTACTTCTCTTTGGGTGGGAGGTCATAGTTTGGGAGGAGCGTACACCTTCATCACACTGGATGAAGTCTTGACCAAGGGATGGGGTTCTCGCGCCCTTGTGGTAGCATTGGAGTCACCAGCAAGCAGACCAATGGGCGAATCCATGCAACCCGATTTGAGCAACCTCCCAGCTGACACGATGGTTCAGGTCGCCGTAACTGAGGACGACATGAGCGTAGGCGTTTGCCCCGGCGCATTCCATCAACAGATGTTCAATGCACTCCCCGATGAGCGAAATCAACTCATTGAAGTCCACTCTGACCTCTATGGTTTCCCTCGCCTTGTGGCGAGCCATTATGTCCAGACAAATCCCGCATACGACCGATTAGCCGACTGGGGATTCTACCGTCGAATAGATGCCCAGGCAGACTTTTTGGTGGCCCACGGTCGAAACGACACCTTCACTGCGGATTGGGCATTCCAGTACATGACGGAAGAAGAAACATTGACCAACATGGGGAAATGGTCCGACGGCACTCCGGTTTTACCCCTCTCAGTATACTCTGACGGAATCAACACAGAGGCAAGGTTTTCTGCCTGCACCTAAAACAACGCTTCAAAAGTAAACCCGCAGATGTTCGTACATGAACAATGAGACCGGCACGAGCGATGTCCGCTCATTGTGGAAGCTCATTGGCGGGTCTGCATTCATGGCCTCATTGTGCTGCTTCCCAAGCGTAGTTTTAGTCTTCTTTGGCCTTGCTAGCGTGTCGACGGCTGCAGCCCTTTCTGATGACCTCTATTGGGGGTACAACGGCATGGGTTGGTTCAGGCCGCTTCTTCTGGTGGCCTCAGCACTGATGGTGGTTGTTGGGTTGATTGTTTACTTTAGGAAAGAAGGCATCTGTACCCTCAACGAAGTCAAACGCCAACGCCAGAGGGTCATCAACACAAGTCTCGTTGTAGGGACCATTACCGTTTTACTCTACATTGTATTCAATTTCGTCATCTTGACCGAACTTGGAATCGCCATGGACTTGCCGTGGGAGTCGAGTCGTCTTTGGAATTGATGCTCAGACATTGTTACGGTTCGTGTTGCATCCAACACCCCACTCTGGACGGTCCAGCATAGCCATTCTCGTCTCCTCCAAAAGTTGGTCTTCTGCAGTCAAAATATCGGTGGTTTTTGGACGGATTGCTAGGGCTAACTGGTAACCCCTTATAGCCCAATTTACCAATTGGATATTCGAATTTTCAATTGAAATATTTTGGATAGATTGTCCAATTGAAACTTCAATTTTGCGGGGATTCAAATGCATACCCATCTGCATTGCTTTTTGGATGGCTTCTTTCGAAGTCCATAACGTCATGGCTGACTCCGGATTCTTGCGGAGGCGTTCCAATTCATCACCTTTTGATATGAGGTCAAAGGCATTTGTAGCGAGGGCACGTTGAGCAGGTTCTGCATCAATACCAACGTTAAATTCCGAATCGGATAATGCAAGGAACACCTGTCCATCGCTGTGCGAAATGGAGAATGAGGGCAACGGAGTGTTCTTCCACATTCCTTGCAGAAACGTAACCCGTGGCGCTCGGTGCTCGTCCCTGGCGATTTCAAGCACACCGAGGTCATCAACACCCCAAAGCCCGAGACAATGGCCCAATAACCAACGACCGCTAAGATGTTCGTCGTTTCGCTTTGACGTTGCAAAAGTCGCCACCTCGTCAGCATTTGCAAGCGGAACATCAACAAATTCCAAAGAACGCACTGGCATTGAATACACACGAACATGGCCAGGAAACGATTGAGGGACATCGATGGAAACGACATCGGACTCCATAGAATCACCACTTAACGATTGAATTCAAATTTTTGTTCGTCAGCAACTGGAGCCATTGCTTTCAATCTCAACCCTTTCATCGCCAACACCGGTGCGTCGTCATCGCCAACAATGACGACATCATGGACCGTGACCCCTTCATCATCTGAGGAAGTCTGTATGCTCCTTAGACGAAGGGTTTCATCGTTCTCTGGAACACGTAGCATGGTTGACCAACCAATGCCGACCGGTAGGCTGCTAAAGCCCTTGGACTCCATAGCAACCAAACCTGCGTTTTGGAAACCGGCTTCAATCAGCATCGGCAGTGCTTCCAAAAGAACGGATTCTCCATCGGCTTCAATGGAGAACTGGTCTGTAACTGGGAGTTGGTGGCGCATCAGTGCAAGTCCGTCAATTCCAGGTGTTTCTTCATCGCCAACACCTTGCAAGACCCCTCCATGGGACTGAAATCTCGCCCCATGGAAATAGCGCATGTAGATGAAAGCAGGATTCTGGATGAGTTCTCCTGCAGGAGGTATTCCGATCTCAGGAAGTTCGTCGACCTCACCCTGAAGGAAGGGGCACAAGTCTTCGCATTTTTCGACCAAGCGTACGGTTGCAAGATGATGCTCTCGTTCCCCGAACACTTCTCCCTTCGAATTGGTGAGATCCGACACCAAAGAACACTTGACCCACGTCATGTCGCCATCTTGCCGGCCCAATTGGGCCACCACACGAACCGTCATTGGACCCTTCATGAGTTTCACAGGTAAGCCAAACGAGACGTCCTCAAAGCCTGCTAAGCAGGTAGATGGGCGCAACAGAAGGGAACTTTGTGCAAACATTTCGAGCGCCATGACCCCGGGATGATACGGCACACCGTCGATGGCGTGGTCGGTAAGGAACGGGTGGTCTTCAACCGAGAGCGTGCATTGGGTCGTCATGCTGGACCCTTCCTCAAGATTCAGTACTTTATCGATGAACGGGAAACGTGCTGGATCGGCAATGGTAGCAGCCATACCAGGAGGTAATTTCAACGGAGCTTCTCGGAAGGAGTCAAAACGGTCCATCATGCCGAGAGAACCACAACCGAGTACCCTTCTTTTCCCACCACGAAGGGCTTCGTCAACGAAGATATTCACACCGTCATCAACAGCAAGCGTTTCAATTCCTGCCGCCTCAAACACGGCTTCAATGGAGCCTCGTGTCGCCATGCCAACATCTCGCCAACCGGTCCATCCAATGGCCACTGCTCGGCAAGAGGAACTCGCCGTGAGTCGTGACATCTCTGCATCAAGTACTGAATTTGCTGCTGCATAGTCAGTTTGCCCTCCATTACCAAAGCGGCCCGCAACACTCGTGAAGCAAGCGGCAAACTCTGGATAATCCCGGCCTGAAGCACGCACGGCACCAAGAAGGGCTCGCCATCCGTCGACTTTCACACGTACAACACGGTCAAAAATTTCGTGGGATTTGTCCGTGACAAGTTTAGAATCCTCCAACCCGGCACCGTGAACGATTCCAGTAATGGGCTTCCCCAGTCCTTCTCCCAAGGCGTGGAGGGCTTCGTGGTCCATGACATTTACAGATCTATACTCTGCTGTATTTCCTGATTGTTGAATGGTGTCGATCGTGATGTAGACGTCCATACTTCGCGTGAATTTCTGCCATGCATTGTTCCATTCAACCATGGTAACCTTGCCGTTCTCCGATGCCTCCACGAGCCGTTCCCGGAGCGCATTCTTTTCTTCAGCGAGCTGTGCATCATCCCAACCAATCCATGCTTGTGTGGACTCGATCAACGACGAGCGGCCGAGAAGAACAAAGTGCGCTCCTGAGGTTGGACTGGCTTGAGCAACCCCGATGACGGATGCGGCAGTGACCCCGGAACCACCGCCCGACACAAGCCATGTATCGTCCTTGGTCAAGGGTTGGATTTCGTCCACAAGATCTTCTGCGAAGGCAACGAGGGCCCAACGGCGTCCATCACGGTCCAAGCCGACCTCGACTTCTCCACTGAGTTCAAACAGGTCATGTTCAATCTGTTTAGCAGCCGCAACTTCTTCAAAGAGAAGTTCTGGATGAAGGTCAATGGCTCTGCAGCGCAAGTCCGGTCGCTCAAAGGCGTAGGATTTGGTCACACCAGAGGCGGCACATTGAACCGAATTGAACCGTTCACCAATGTTTCCATGTCTTCCGTCCATTGCTGTCACTGAGGCGACAATAGCAGGCTTTTGCTCGGAAAGATGGTGATTTAACTCCTTGAGTAAAGCAAACCAACCGTGGCCTGCAAGAGCAATCTGTGAAGAGGGAGTCGTATCTTCCTCCCACTGAGCCGATGCAATTTTCATTGGAGCCATGTGAATCAAGGCACCAATGGATGTGGCCTTGAGTTGTTCGCAAATCCATGCAAGATGCTCGGGTTGTTCAGGGTCAGCTCTGTAGACAGTTCGCCCACCTTCGTCAAGGACGGAAGGGTCCCGAATACGACTTTCGAAACCAACACGAACTGCGTGCAAGCCCCGGGCTTCCATACGTTGACAGAAGGCTTCTGCAATTCCCCACCCGTCATCGGTAACGACCACGGTTCCATCGATTGAAAGTGGGGCAGATGTGCCCTCGCAGGCTTCAACTTCAACCTGCCATCGACGGGTGCCCATGGACTTCATGTGGTGGTCATCATGACTGGGTGCTGCATCCATTGTCGCTTCTTGAGGTGCTTCAATTTCAGAGGAAACGCCACCGGTCATCTTGATGATGTAGGCTGTGAAATGATTCAAGGTCGGGTGGTCGGAGAGGACAAAGTCTTCGTCGACTGGAAGCGTAAACCGTTCCCGGATGTCTCCCATGATTTCGGCTTGTTTGACAGTATCAATGCCGAGTTCGCCTTCCAAGTCTTGGTCCATTTCAATAAAGTCAGCTGGATAACCTGTGTGTTCAACAACCACTTCGACGAGAACTGCTTCAATGTCGGGGTTGCTTCCTGTCATTGGTGCTTGTACTGGCTTTCCAGCCCCTACAGAGGCCGCAGGAGGCTTCGCTGGGACAACAGGGGCAGGCGTCGGTTCAGGAGTTGAAACGGTTCCGCCCTGCATCTTCTGGATGTATCCCATCATGTGATTCAAGGTAGGATAATCTGAAAGAACGAAGTCTTCATCGATTGGAAGTGAAAACCGATCACGGATATCTGCCATGATTTCGGCTTGCTTGACCGTATCAATGCCCAATTCTCCTTCCAAATCCTGGTCCAGCTCGATAAAATCCGCTGGATACTTTGTATGTTCAACAACAACTTCTACGACAATGTCCCGCATGGATGCATCGTTTACCAAAGGTGCGACCGAAGTCACAGGTTTAGTGTCGGGAACTACCTCGTTAACAGCAACGGGTGAAGGGGGAGCGACTGTTTGTGACGATGCAACAGAGACGGCACCGCCGGTCATCTGTTGGATGTAGGAGATCATATGGTTCAGGGTTGGATAGTCAGAGAGAATGAAATCTTCATCCACCGGAAGTGAAAACTTATCTCGGATATCTGCCATGATCTCTGCTTGTTTGACCGTATCAATTCCAAGTTCACCTTCCAAATCTTGGTCCAATTCTATGAAATCCGACGGGTAACCGGTATGCGTTACGACCACATCAATCACCGTTTGAACGGTCGACTCATCGCTTACAACGCTCGCAGGTGCGGATTGAGCCGCTGGCTCAACAACCGCAGTAGGTGCGGGCGCTTGTGCCGGGACCGGTGCAGCAACATCGGGCTGGAGGGATGGTTTACCTTCCCAATCTGCTGTAGGCTGCCAGGCATCTCCTTGAACGCCGCCATGCAGATTGTCATCGCCATTGACGTAGGCTACGAGTTTATTCTGTAAGATTCGCATCACGACGTCATCGGTTCCAGCGAGGTTCCTCGCCCAAGCCAGCAACACAGCTCCGTTGATGCGCTCACCCTCAATCGGCCATCGGCGAACCAAGGAAAGTGCGATTTGTGAGCCAAATCCTGCAGCAAAACGAAGACCGTACTGAAGTTCAGGGTAATCTCCACCGGTTGAAAGGTTCAATTGACCCAATTCTGGGTCTTTCTCTTTGTGGTTTGCAATTGGAGGGATGCGGCCGGTGAGCATTCCATAGAACATGCTTGCATCTTCAATTCCCACGGCCATTGGATGTCCTGTGAACCCTTTGGTATTCGCGATGACCAACTTATTTGTAGAATCCCCAAAGGTTTCTCGAAGTGCTTTGACTTCGGATTGAGCTGAACCGCCTCGAGCCGGAGTGTAGGTTTCATGAGAGAAGAAAACCGTTTTTGGAGCAATTTCATGCCGGTCAATGTTCCATCGTTGTTCCATGGATGTGATGAAACCGTTAACGGTTTGACCAACATGCTCCACATCAAGACGTGTTCCGTGGTACGCTGAATTCGCAGTTGTTGAACCAAGGAATTCAGCAATGGGTTGTACTCCACGCTGCTTGGCTTCAGAATGGCGTTCAACGACGAAGGCTGCCGCTCCCATTCCGAGAATGAGTCCGTTACGCCGTCGGTCAAACGGTAAGGCTGTTTCTTCGATCACGTTGTTGGTTGCTGCAGCACCGGATGCGGCGAATCCTCCGGCAATCCATTCCCAGAGGTCGTCACCGGTTACATCGTCTCCACTGATGATGACGACACGGTCAACCCGGTCGTTCTCCAACCAGTCTTCAGCAACGCCAAAGGCGGCTGTAGCTGATGCACAGGCGAGATTGATGGTCGTATTGGGCCCGCGAATTCCGGTATATTGAGCGAATTGTGAATGTCCCATGTTCAGGGCTTGGAAGAGATAGCGTCGGTCAAAGCGCCCTTCTCCGTCATCCCCGTTCGTTTTTGCATGCTTTGAAGCCATTTGCAATCCTGGGAAACAGGATGAAAAGACGATACCTGTTCGTTCCCGTTGAATTTGAGGAACCTGCCAGTTTCGAATAAGTCGGAGCCCTCCCTTTCCTACTTGTTCAACCGGAGTCAATGGGATTCCAGCATCACGAAGGGCTAGCAATCCAGCAGCAACCGACAATTGAGTGCTGATGTCCCAAGCCAAAACCGCTTTCGGGTCGATTCCAAATTCTTCTGAAAGGTCGAATGCGCCCTTGATCCCTGCAAGTTGAGGAATGTCTCCAAACACTGTGGCTTGGTCCATATTCACCGAGCCGTCACGACCCTTGATCAATCGAACAATGTTCTTATCGAGCAGCCGTTGTTTGTATTCGTCCGAAACTTCGCTGATGCATGTTTCTCCACGAACGAGTTTCTCAAACGTGTCCTCGGAAAAGACGCGGTCCATTCCAGGCAATCCAAGCGATACACCAGTGATGACGAATGGATCGGCGTCCCTTGAAGAACCGGAACGAGTCTGCAGTGCAGAAACAGTCCTGATGTGTTGCTGTTGCAATTGAGCAGGGGCGGTTACGGACGACATCGGAGTCCACGATGAAG
>JAQXEX010000014.1 GCA_029250625.1 Candidatus Poseidonia sp.
GGCGTGATGGTCAACGATGCAACGGTCACCCTTGCAGATGTGAACACAAGCAACGGTGTCATCCATGTCATCGACACGGTGTTGACGCCAACCTCAACGCCCAATGACATCCCACGCACTGCTCAATGCACAGGCATCCACAACTCGTTGGTCGCTGGTGTCATCCAAGCAGGATTGTTGCCAACCCTGCAAACCGATGGTCCATTCACGGTCTTTGCGCCAACCGATCAAGCCTTTGTTGATGCGGGCATTGTTCTTGCAGACCTTGACACTCCAGAAGGTCAAGCAGCCCTCTCCGACATCCTGCTCTACCACGTGATTGCGGGTGAAGTCCCGGCCTCAGCAGTCACAGATTGCCTGTCTGCTGAAACTGTGAACGGAAACCCACTCTCCTTCACAGTTGGCGACAGCGTGATGGTGAACGGAGCCACCGTCACCGCAACAGATGTGGCCACCAGCAACGGAATCATCCATGTCATCGACAAGGTGTTGACACCAACCGCCACGCCAAACAACATCCCCCGCACCGCTCAATGCACCGGCATCCACAATTCGCTTGTCGCTGCCGTTGTCCAGGCAGAATTGCTTGAGACCCTCCAAGGTGACGGTCCATTCACTCTGTTTGCACCTACCGATCAGGCATTCATTGACGCAGGTATTGACCTCGCCTCACTTGACACTCCTGAAGGAAAGACCGCACTGTCCAACATCCTGTTGTACCACGTGGTCCCAAGTGCAGTACCCGCTTCCGCAGTGACCGAATGCATGACCGCGAACGCCGTCAACGGGCAACCTCTTGCCTTTACCGTAGGAACCGGAGTCATGGTCAACGGTGCAAATGTGACCCTCGCAGATGTGAACACCAGCAACGGTGTCATTCACGTCATCGATAAGGTGCTGACACCAACCGCCACGCCAAACAACATCCCACGCACCGCTCAATGCACCGGCATTCACAACTCCCTCGTTGCTGCCGTCATTCAAGCAGAACTCCTTGAAACGCTTCAGGGCGACGGTCCATTCACGCTGTTTGCACCTACCGACCAAGCGTTCATTGACGCAGGTATTGACCTCGCCTCACTTGACACACCAGAAGGTAAAGCGGCGCTCACCGATATCCTCCTGTACCACGTCCATGCTGGTTCAGTCCAAGCTTCGGACATCACTGAAGGCATGATGCTGGAAATGGTGAACGGTGATAACACGACCCTTTCCCTGACAACAGGAATCAACGGGGCCAACATCACGCTGGCTGATGTCACGACCTCAAACGGAATCATCCATGTGATTGACGCAGTCCTCATGCCTCCTGAAGAGGCCGTTGATGACACGTCTGGAGACAGCGTCGCCTCGGAAGACGACGAAGGCATTTTGACGACCATCATCTCCCTTGTCGCCGTTGGCCTGATTGGAGCCTTAGGAGCCGTTCTCTTCTTGAGGTCCCGTGGCTCAGATGAAGAAGTCCAGAAGGATCTCTCCGAACTTGGAATCATCAACAACGCTCAACCCATTGCTGCAACGGTTGACTACAGCGCACAATATGCCCAACAAACACAACCGGCCCAACAGGTTGCGACCCAAGCATATGTGGCTCAACCCGTGCAAGCGGTTCAACCCGTGCAAGCGGTTCAACCGATTTCAACGGTTGAGGTCATTCCTCACCCGGTGGCGGCACAACCCGTCGTGGCCGAACCCGCAGTGGTACGGCAATGGACCGATGAAGGCGGCTATACCTGGAGATCCATGGACGATGGAAACACCTACTGGTGGACCGGTACTGAATGGAAACTCTACGGCTGAGACACATACCGTCTCAATCGATGAGGGCTCCTCTCTTTGGGGATGAGATACATTGATATTTTGCGGCCTGCTCTTCAGACCATGAGCAAAAACGTCTTTGTAAACTTTGTATCCGAGCCAAAAAACGACACGATCAAATCCATTGTTGGACTTGCATGTGCTGCACAAGCGATTCAAGACGGGCACCAAGTGAGCGTATTCTTTGCTGCAGCAGGGACCCGATTACTCGACCCTTCATACATCAAAGAACTCGACGAAGAAATGGGAGCGGACACGCCCATGATTACACAATTCATGGAACTCATTGCTTCTAAAGCAACACTGTACTGTTCCTTTGCTTCAGTGAAAGCCGTCCTCGGCCACAGTGAAGGAGATGGCGCTCTCATCGTTGCTGACGACCAAATCGAATGGAGCGGCCCACCTGGCGTCATCGCCTTGGCTACTGCTGCTGATGTTCAACTCGTCTACTGAGGCAAGACGTTCATCGTACCCGGATTAGATTCGCTTGATGTCAAACCAGACTGGTTTGTGGTCGGAAACCGCCCCACTGCTAACGGTTTCATCAATGCCCCACTGGCCTGTTAAACGCTCATCCAATTGACTTGAAGTCACGATTCGGTCGTAGGCACAACGAGAATTGCCTACCGTTGTATCGGCATCATCTGGAATCAACCAAGTGTAATTCTCGGAGGAGATGGACAGGTCCACCAATTCGTTGTAAGAAGCATAAGAGCAATCTCCATTGAAATCACCAAGAATGACGTAGTCATCGTCTTCGGAATAATTGGTCTGCGCCCATGACAGTACGTCGCCGAGGGCTCCCAATTCCTCAACCGCAAGGGTAGGTTTGGTGTGGATGTTAACAAAAACAATGTCCGTGCCGGTTTCCTCTCCATTGGTATCCAAAAGCATGAAGGTCGCAAGGAACGGTTCCCGTTGGAACGAATCGTTCGTACTGTCATCGTACAAGGTTCCGTTGTCCAATGATGTAAACACCGTAGGCCTGTAGTAATACGCATATTGCTCTTGAGAATTTTTGTCGTCATCTTGCATGCCGCTGCGCTCGGAGAGCACCATCTTCCATTCCATCGTCTGGTTGGTGAGGTTTTCTTGGCCTGCAACGCCGTTTAATTCATTCAGGAACAAGTATGGAACTTCCTCGTCGATGTCTTTGATCTCCTGAACAGCTACCATGTCGTAGTCCTGAAAGAGGTCTACCAATTCTGCAACGACCGTAGCATTGCTCATTTTTGTGTCACCAAAGACCTTGATGTTGAATGTAGCAACGCGTGCAACCTCACTTCGGTCCAGTTTTTCAGCGGTGAAATTTTCATCGATAGTGATTCGATTATCAATGAGTACGTAAACGATTTCAGGTTCTTGTTCCGGCTCGTTAAGAAGGTCAATGGTCACGATGGAGAGAATGACAATCGCAATGAGGCTGAGCGCTTGAAGCCCCTTTTCACCGCCGTTCATAAAATCCGCTTTTGAATCGTGGTAAAAACCTTGACGCTGTCTTTTGCGATAGTGTGGTCACTTCATGGGTATATGGCGCACGAGCGAAAGCGCTGGATGGCTTGAGGGCGAGGCGAATTTTTCGCCTCACACGACCGTTTACTCGTCAGTGCCGATGATTCTGTAATCATCAGAAAGTGGCGTAGCCCCAGTTTCCATGGAGATGATTTGACCGTCTTTGAAGCGCATGAATGAAAGGACTGCCTCAGAGTCGGAATCGTTCGTAAAGTGAACGATGGAATGAGCAACGCCCACTTCATCGTTTTCAAAGAGAATACGGTTGTGCTCTGAAGTCGGTGTGTTGTTGCCTGTGACGAAGCCCAAAATATCGGATTTACTCATGGTAAAGCCGCCAACGTGCGGGTTGAACACACAATCATCGTGGATGATGTTTGCAAGTGCGTCAGCGTCAGCGTTGTCCCAGGCTTCATTGTATGCTTCTATGATTGACATGGTCCCCACTTGGTGGCTTTGGATTTAAACACCGCGCAACGAAAACACGGTTCAATTTGGCAAGGGTCTGTTTCTCCGGGCCCACCCACAGGGTCCCAAGACGCGCGTCCCGAGCCTTTCAATGGCGCGAAAGGTGATATAGCCGCCAACAGCACTGCCCGATATGGCCGAAAAACCAGCCGAAGAACCATCGTCATTGGACGGTGCTCGTCGTCGCGCTGGTACAGCAACTTCGTCCTTCGGTGTTTCCAAGCGTGAAGGCCACGACGCTTCGTTGTATTACAACAGCCGTCTCAATGAGGGGTTGGTTGCTTCGAGGGAAGTGGGAGATGCGCAGATTTGCCCCGAGGAACATCTCAATTCCTTGATTTGCGGTGATTCAAGGAACTTACCACTCCCCGATAACTGCGTTCACCTTGTCGTCACATCTCCGCCGTACAATGCATCCAAAGAATACGATGAAGACCTTTCATTACGAGAATACCTCGGACTTCTCCACGATGTCTTTGCAGAATGCTATCGTGTTCTTACACCAGGCGGGAGAATGGTCATCAATGTGGCCAATTTGGGCCGAAAACCGTACATTCCTCTTTCATCCCACATCAACATCATGATGCACGAAATAGGATTTTTAATGCGAGGCGAAATCATCTGGGATAAATCGGCAAGCGCCGGTTCATCGTGTGCCTGGGGCTCGTTCCAATCCGCATCAAACCCCTGCCTCCGAGATGTTCATGAATACCTTCTCGTCTTTTCAAAAGGAAATTACAAACTTCCCCGAACAAAGAGCGAGCGTGCAGATGGGCGTGTTGATACCGTGCCTCGTGATGATTTCATCAAACACACGAAATCAATTTGGTCCTTTGCGACCGAGCGAGCATCGCGAGTCAACCACCCTGCACCGTTCCCCATTGAACTGCCAAAGCGTTGCATTGAACTGTACAGTTTTGTCGGAGACGTGGTCCTCGACCCCTTCAACGGCTCGGGAACTACATGCGTTGCGGCTAAACAACACGGACGGCATTACATCGGAGTTGACCTTTCTGAAGAATACTGCTCAACAGCAGAACGACGCTTGGACGAGGTAGAACCGTTCGTTTTAGACGAGATCACTCATTGAGTTCCTCAATATTTCCCCAAGGTACTGACGGTTCTGAAGGCTCCGGGGCCGGTTTAACTTCAGGACCTTTGACTGCGGGATTGTTTTCATCGCTCTCCGTTTCTTGAACAATTTTTGGTGGCGGAGCAGGCATGTAGAACTCCGATGAGGTCTTGCTGTATCCCTCGGATGTTCCAGAAGTCACAACCCCCGCCGTGGAGTAGGTTACCGTTTTTCCTTTTTGACTCTTGAAGGCAGAAATGATTCCGAAGATGAGGATTGGAATACTGCAGCACAACATGTAGCATGCAATGCCAGCATAGAACGAAGAATTGTCCAGATGTTCATGGACCTCAATTGCTTGTAAGTCAGCGGTATAAATCGTAACCTCATGTGACGATGTGTAGGTGAATGAATCCTGAATTCCGTTGAGTTTTATTTCCATCAACAAACTCCCAGGTTTAGAATTTGAACAAACCCAATCCTCTGGGACAACGCTATCACCGCTTGAATTTACAATTGTAAAACTTATTTTCCTGTCCTGTCCTTCACAAGAAAACCAACTTTCGACAAAGACATGAATCCATTCCCTTTGAGGGTCGCCCGTTTCAAACTGACCTTCATAGCCGTTGGATACCGTTTCATATCCATCTTGACCTTCCGTTGAATTCGTACCGGCCAAAAGGAAAAAAGCAAGAATGAAAATTGACCCTCCTACCGTGAGATAGCCAACCCACTTCTCAGCCATACCGGTTTTAAGAAGACCCAGTGTTTCAATTTTTTTACAACTTCTGCCTACTCGATTGCTCCGATTGGGTTTTGAACGGTCGCCGTCCACATTGAAGCATGACGACTTGGACAACCGACGATTTGGTTGGCCCTGAAGGTGAAGATTGGCGGGTTCCCGTTTCCGAACTCGCCCACCGGCAAAAGGGCCTTGCGAACCTGCTTCGCGAAGCGGGAGTTGCAGGAGCACTGATTCAACATCCTGTGGATTTGTATTACTACTCTGGCGGTCGGCAGGACGGGTCTCTGTTCGTTCCAGCAACAGGCGCTGGCGGCAGTGTTGAAACAGGCGGGAATGGCCCAGTGGCTTTTGTTCGTCGCTCATTAAAGCGGGCACAGTTCGAAGCGGGTGGTAACGATGCGCCGCACGAAGTCGTTGCGTTCCCTCGCCTTTCATTGCTAGCAGATGCATTGCGACAGCGAGGCGTTACCGACGTTCCAGGTCTTCAATTCGGAGAAGCTCCAGGGACGTTCACTGCTCGCTTTGCTCAGGCTCTATCATCGCTTGGCGATGCCCCTGATATCACTTCAACCGTTCACGCCCAACGTGAGATCAAATCCGCATGGGAATTGGAACAAATGGAAACCGCAGCGGCCGTCCAGTTCAGAATGTTTGAGGCAGTTCATGCGGTTGGCGGGGAAGGTATGACCGAACTCGACATGGTAGCAGCGGCTGAAGCCGTCAGCCGTAGCGAAGGGTTTGGCGGCAACGTTCAGATGCGTCGTTATCCGCTCCAATGCGACCGAGGTGTTATCGTTGCAGGGCGCGCAGGAGGCATTCCATCGTTTTTTGATTCAGCCATCGGCGGAACAGGCGCTCACCCGCTTTCAGGTATGGGTTCGGGATTTACCAAGGTCAAACTGAACGAACCGGTTTTGGTTGACCTTGTCCATGCCCACCGAGGATATATGGTCGATGCAACCCGAATCTTTGTTGCGGGTTCACTCTCACCAGAATGGAATCAACGGTTGGAAGACATGGTCACCGTGAAAGAGACCGTCGTTGATGTCCTTGACCAGGGCCGACCGTGCAGCGATGCGTGGGAGGAAGGGTATGCCTTGGCCGTTGAACTGGGGTATAGCGACCATTTGATGGGAACAAGCCCAGACCAAAGTCGCTTTCTTGGACATTCAATCGGGCTGCAGTTGGACGAATCGCCTGTCGTCGCAGCAGGGTTTGACCGTCCGTTGCCGGTCGGAGGAACGATGGCGATTGAACCAAAAGTCGTCTACGCTGAAGGAAGCGTTGGATCAGAGGATACTTGGGTGCGCGATGAAGAAGGCATGTGCCCGATTACAGCAGGCGGTGGCTTGCCTTGGTTGATGGAGTGGTAAGAATGACACAAGAACAAGCAGAGAACGATGTATGCGAGAAGACAGAAGGCTGGACGCACGAAGACGTGGGTAAGCGGATTGTCAAGCGAGAAACTCCTAACGGGACCTACTTCAACGAACTCATTGTCAACGTGTTTTGTCAAATGTGTGCGGCTGAATTCATCGGTCCATCCCGGGAAGCCGGTGGATTCCTTGGAGGCCATGAGTGCCTCCACGCTTGGGAATTTAGCCAAGTGATGGGACGAAACGATGGATTGACTGAATGAGCCATCGCTGACGACCACATCATTCAAGGTTCGCTGGAGTCCCAGTCGGTACATGGTAGCCAAGCCGTACTCGCCAAGTCACATTGCAGCAGTCGCTTCACATTACACCGAAATGCGACTTTCCGGAGCCGTCAAACAGCATCTGGTTGAATTGTTGTGTGAAGAATTGGACCGTGTGGTTCCTCAAATGGAAGAAGAAACATTGAACCAAGACCCAGAGCGAAAAACGCTTGACGACCCTCAACGCAGCCGATTGAATTACAACCGAACTCGAGAATTGATGATCGACCGAATCGACAACATTGATTCCGTAGGCTCAGCGGCCGTCCAAGCCGGCATTGAACACGTTGAAAACCATCTGTCCAAACTTCTCCGTCATGCGGAGGATGCAGCATCAAAAGACCGAGTTGCGACGATAAAACCTCGTCATCTTGAGAAAGCCGTAGCTGGACTTGGCCTTGACGACGAAGGTTCTGAAGGAACACTTGAGGAAGAAGAAGAAACTGCGACCATGGATTTCGTCGCCAGTCAAAGCGGAGGCATTGTCACGGCGTCTTCTTTGCTCTCAATGGCTCGTAGCATAGCGAAGATGACCGTTACTAAAGACGCTCTTGAAGAACTTCTGGACACGTATACCATGGTGCTTGAGGAACTTGAAGCGGACATTAGAAAGCACGCCCAACTCGGAAGCAATCCAGTACATTTCATTGAATCAATCAACAAAATGCGAGGCATGATGTCGCTTGGATGGATGCGCTCAATGCTCACACGAGCAGCTGCGCAGGCACAAGAACGAGATGGAAAAGTGATCGACCTCCAAGACATTGTCCACATCGACCCGTTCGCTTGATGTTCTCAATGGGAGTTGACAGAGGGCGGGTACTGGCATGGAACAAAAGCCTCTCAGCGAATCGTTCTATGACGAACTTCCAACCCACCCTTTGGTACTGGTCGTGATTGGGAGGCCTTCTTGCGACGATTGCACCGGGTGGCGCGAGGTGTTGAATCAATGGCGCCCAAAACAAGAGACGTACACGCGTTTGGAAGTCGTTCACTTGAATCTCAATTCTCCTCTCGGAATCCGATTTTGCGAGGAGAATGAATGGACTGCACACATCAATTTTATTCCGTTCAACGTGCTTTACGAAGAAGGTGAACCCATCGACCAGTGGCCGGGTGGTTCACTTGACCGCCTGATATCAAGTCTTGAGAAGAGGGCGTGAAGGAATGTTGGCTACATCAATTCTTTTCTCGGCCTTGTTTGCTGGCTTGGTAGCCACAGCGGTTACGGTAGCCATTGAGAAATGGGGCGGACTTATTGGAGGATTGCTCGGAACGGCACCATCAACCATTGTGCCTGCTGCCATTGGGATGTACACGGTTGGTGGGGAAGATGCGCTGGTCACCAGCATGTCCGTCGTCCCTTTGGGTATGGTTCTGAACGCCTTGTTTTTGGGGGCATGGATTTTCTTCCCACGAATATTTGCCCAAACACCATCTCCGCTTTTTGCAGTCACCGTAACTTCCCTTGCAATGTGGGCTATTATGGGTGCAGTGATGCTGTGGTCGGTTGACAATTTCTTTGATTCCATGAGCGAGACATCGCTAGCAGCCTTTGGGTTTGTGCTGCTGTTCATCGTAGCGGTGATGTTCAATTGGAAGCCTCAAGCGGCACCAAAAGGAAGCAAATCGGTCAGCAAATCGGTACTCATTGCACGTGGCTCAATGGCTGCATTGGCCATCGGCATTGCGGTCTGGTTCTCAGGGCAAGGCCAACCGCTGCTTGCAGGCTTAGCAAGTGTATTTCCCGCGATATTCATCACCAGCATGGTGGCTTTATGGTTGGCTCAGGGGCCATCGGTGCCTCAAGGGGCTGCAGGGCCGATGATGCTTGGGGGTGCAAGTGTAGCCATCTATGCGAACCTCGCCATGTGGTCATTACCAGCATACGGAGTGATTCTAGGAACACTGATCGCTTGGTTCGGTTCTGTGTTGGGCTGGTCTGTTCCAGCGTTCTTGGTCCTCAAAAAAGTCCACGAACGAGCAGACCTCAGCGATTGATGCTTCGAGTCCAACGCGGTGCACCGGGAATTCCGACAACTTCTGCATGGACAAAACTGACGCCTTTGACTTCACAAAGTCGCTTGCGAAGGGCGTCGAGGTCAAGCAGGCAGCAGGGGCAGTGAGGCCGTGAAGGTTTGACGGTGAGATTGATTTCACCGTCTTCGGCGATGTTGATGTGTTGAATAATGTCCAATTCGGGGTAAGGGCGGTCGTTGTGAGGGTCCTTCCATGTGGACAGAACGCGGGCCACCCGTCGTTGGAGTGCAGCATGTTTTCTCCCCGCCACACGAATTCCTCACGCATCTTCGGCAACCATGGTTTCCGCTTCATCCAGCCGCAGTTCTGCTAACCGTCCTTCTGCTTCAGCGAGTTCGGTCTGGCATTGGCGTAGGAGTTCGGTGCCTTCCTCAAACATGGCGAGGGTTTCATCAAGATTTTTACCACCGCGTTCAAGTTGAACAACTATGGCTTCCAGGCGCTGTACTGCTTCATCGTAGGTAATTTTTTCATCGGTCATTTGTCTTCCTCCTTGGGTTCTATGGTGTGAACATCGGCTGCGGCACGACCGTCGGCGAACTGAAGGTTGACGGTTTGCCCTTGTTGAAGGCTCGCTAAGGTTGTGAGGACATCACCATCGTGGTTCTGAACCATGGTGTATCCACGTTCCAATACGCGGTGAGGATGTGATGCCGCAAGCGTTGCTTCAAGACGAGCCAAGCGTTGTTGTTGCATTGAAATTGAATGTTCTGCGCTTCTGTTCATTCGATTCGCAAGGCCAGTAAGTTGTTCCTTCGCTCTGAAAACTCCTTTGCCAGGAGCATGTTTGAGTTGTGTGGTGAGCAACATCAAACGCTGACGCAGTTCACCGAATCTTCGCATCACGGCTTCACCCATTCGCATGTCAACCTCGTCAAGCATCATCATGACACTGTGGCGGTCAGGAATCAAGATCTCCACAGCATTCGATGGGGTTGAGGCACGAGCATCGGCTACCAAATCAGACACGAGAACATCTTGCTCGTGACCCACTGCGGAAATGATGGGTACAGGGCTGGCAAGAATAGCACGGGCAACCGGTTCAAGGTTGAACGCCCACAAATCCTCAACTGAACCGCCGCCTCGTCCAACGATGACCGCATCAACAGGAGGTAAACCGAGACGGTCAGCCACATCAGTGCGGCTCAAAGCCCGCGTCACTGCAAGACCACGAACGAGTTCATTGACGGCTCGGTCACCTTGAACCAACACGCCAATCACGGTCGTCCTCAACCCCGGCCACCGGTTGGAAATCAATCGCTTCATGTCGGAGAGAGCAGCGGACTCAGTCCCTGTAACGATGGCTACGTGTTTGGGCATGCCTGGAAGGGCCATTCGGGGGCGGTCAAGAGCTCCCTCTTGTTTGAGCGATTCAATCAAAGCTCGTTTCGCCTCTTCAAGAGCGCCAAGGGTTCGCACGGGCTCAATTCTTTGCACAACCAATTGGAGGTTGCCTCGCTTGGGCCACAGGTCCAAACTTCCAATGACGACTGCTTCGGTTCCCTCTTTGATTGAAGGGTCTACGGTGAGCCTCGCATTCCGCCATATGACGCAGTCCAATTGACCGTCATTGTCGCGGAGTTTGAAGTAGATGTTTCCGTTGTGAATCTTCCATTGAGAGACTTCTCCGCGCAGGGCTTGGTGTTGGAACAACGGGTCTTGTTTAACCGTTGACTGAACCAGTTTGACAAATTGTCCAATTGGCAGCGGACCGGTTGTGGTATGCGGCCCTGATGACACAACAAGATGTTGAGGTCAAGGGTTCTTGAAGCATCGGTTGACTCAGGACGAAGTTCAACGGAGGTTGTTGAGCCAGCCCCGACGCCAAAAGTAGGTCAGCATGATTACAGCAAACATGAGCATGATGGTGATGATGCCCCAAAATCCACCAACGCGCTCGATGGGCAAGTCGTCGTTGTTCATCCCGAAAATCCCAGCGATCAACGTAAGTGGAAGCATGATTGCACCGATGATAGTGAGCGTTGTCATCACTTCTGTGAGTTTTGCATTTGATTCTGATAGTTGGAGGCTAATGTTGCTCAAATAGGTGTCCCGAGTTGAAGTAGCACCGTTTGAATAATTGTTAACCCGCTTGATGAAGGCAATACTCAACTGATGCAAGTCGTTGATGTATCGCTCTACATTTTCGCTGATGAGCCGTTCCGTAGGCTTGAGAAGTCGCATGGTTACGGCATGAAGGGATTCTACCGATTTGTTGGCCTCACGCAATTTCCGTTTCAGGTCGTGAAGACCTTCAAGCAGGTCATCATAATGTTGTGATGGGTCAAATACTCGGAATTCAAGGTGGTCAAGGTCGCTTGATATTTGACCCAAAATTGGAGACCAATCGTCAGCGATAGCATCCAGCAACTCATAGAGCATGTAGTCGATTCCAAGCGCACGGTCTTCCTCATCACTGGTCAAGAACCGCCGTGCAAACGTGGTCAAAGCAGGAATTTCAGTATGGCGTACGGTGATGAGCATGTCATCTTTAACGAATACTGCGACAGGAGCAGTGTCCAAACGATGGTCCCCATCTCGTGCGGTGACGACAATAAATCGGTGGTCTTCAAATCGTAGAGATGCAGTGTCCGCATGACCAAAAACATCGTCAACAGCGAGTTCATCAAATTTCATGTCCGTTGACAAAAATTCCTTGACTTCTCCGTCGGGCTGATGGATGTCCAACCAAACCATTCCTTGGCCTTGAATGGTTTCCAGCAGTCCTTTCAGGGTAAAGGAGTCAGCAGCCATTCGACCCGATTCGGTCGTGTACAAACGAAGTTCGGCCATGAACGACCCTCGCGTTTCTCTCCCCTAATGCTTTCAGTCGCGCGGTGGGGCCGATTTCTCATCTCTTCGAGCGGACTTTTTCTGCTGCAGGTGGAAGTCTTGACGCAATTCAACTTCCTTCAACTTGCTCTGGATTTTCTTTTTCAGAAACAAGACAACGATCACCACTGCGATGACATCAAGAATGACGATGGCCCAATCGGTTAATCCCCATCCGTCAAACATGTTGCTCCCTCACAAGGGCGGACGGATATCGATGTCAACATCGCCACGGGGTTTTCCAATACAGCCCAAGCGAGCGCCCTCTCCGACCAGGAAGTCATCAAGACCTGGCGGTAGAATTTCGGGCAGAGGGACTTCACCAAGAATCAAACTGACCATACAGGTTCCGCAGGTTCCAGACGTGCAGTTGGTTGGAAGTGAGATGCCGCATGCTTCTGCATGGTCAACAATGGTTTCACCGGGATTCACTGGGCACTGGCCAAGCAATTCCGCTCCCTTTAGAAAACGAATAACAGGCGTTGTTGACGGAGCGAGTTTCACCTCGTCATCGTCCAGTTGGAGGCTTGTGGTGCCAGCGGACATGGAGATACCTCATCGTCCCTTTTCACGCGTCCAGCGACCCGTTTGTTTGTTGAAGAACAATCCGGCCTTCTTCATCCACTTGTTGAACTTTGTAGCACCGGCTCCAGTTCGTAGAATGAAGTCTTCACGGTCTTCCTGGGCTTGGATGTAATTCTTCGCTGCGAGAGTTTGGTCAATCCAGTCGTTGATGTCCATGAGTCCACCTGCTACGACGCTTTCTTCTACTGCGCGAGTCATTTGGTCGGCGGTTGCTCCGGTTTCTTCTAAATCACGACGGATCAACTCGTTCACCGTTGAGAAGTCCATGCTTGCTGGCTTGGGTGGAACGGGGTTACGGGGTGCCTTTTCCGGGTCGATGCTGATTCGCTTTTCACCGTCAAGGATTGTTTCAACTTGGAGGGTCAGTTGTGGTGTGAAACTGGTTTCACATTCCCAGCAGATGAACGCCCATGATTCGGGCTGGTCTGGGTCTCGTGCTTGTCGGGGGTCCAATTCGTCACCGCATTCTGGGCAAGCGTGGAAGATCAGAGAAGGAACGTGGTTACGTCGGAAATCCACGATGTCTTGAGGTGTGCCTTCGAGTTCCAGCATTTCGTGGTCACGAGCAGCTTCAAGGCCTCGAGTTTCCAATTGGTCACGAATCTTGACCTTCTGGTCGTCCTTGCCTTCATCGTTGAGGTTGTTCTCTAGTTTGACAATGAGTTCAACGGTTTTGCCGAGGCGGTTCATGATGAGTTTCTGAGCACGGAAGGCTTCGACCTTAGCGATTTTCAGTCGCTCTTTTTGTTCCCCAAGTTCAGTCAGAACGTCCTTCTGCTTTCGCTTGAATTTAATCTCCTCAATACGGGATTCTTGCTTCTTTTCCGGAGCAAGAACCTTGGAAAGAAAACGCTCCTTTCCGTGAGATTGAGGTCCAGCGGTGATGATGTCAATGACACCACGGGCGATTTCTTCTTTGAGCCCGTAATTTTCAACGAGCATGTCCTTGTCGATCTTTTTCAAATCGCCAATTTTCAATCCCGCATCAGCGAGTTGGTTTGCAGTTGTATCGTCAATACCTCTGCGTAATAGCGCTAAATATGTGTCCTTCTTTGCCACAACATCCCCTCCGACAAGTCTAGGCGAGCAGACACTCCTAAGAAAAGCCTCTGCCGCAAGTGTTCACACAATCCAGCCCTTTTGAAGTCTCATTCTTCTTGGTCGCCGCCTTCAAAATCAGCACCAAGTTCTGCCCAGTCATCGATATCAAACGTCTCCGGTCGTTGGTCAAGACGCGGGTCATCATGGAGGGCTGCATATGCACTCTTCCAGCGACCAGCGTGCCATCCAGGGATGCGAGAAATGCGTTTTGGAGCGGAACGTAGTGTGGCTTTCAATTTCTTTCTTCGCTGGGAGAATCCAGCATGAATCATCATCACAAGCAATCGGCGATCACAGGGCCATTCTTCATCGTGAGGGGTCATCCGTAACAACCGAGAGTGAACCTTTGGCATGGGCGAAAAAGCGTGGGGTCCAACGCGTTCACCCATCTCGGGTTCAAAATCCAAAGCGACAACCATTCCGAGCGAACCGACATCGCTCTCGTACTCCATCACCACCCGTTCTGCAAATTCCTCCTGCACCAGCATGACAACAGATTCCAACGGTTGAGTGTGTGGATTACGGTGATGGCGGGTGAGGACATCGATGAGTGGAGATGAGATTTGGTACGGGATATTGGCGACAATTCGGGTGATGTCGTTTGGCCAGCGGGCTTTCAAGGCATCTCCCTCAATAAGAGTCAATGTTCCATTCTCAAGTTCGGGAATGAATACGGAACGAAGGTGTTCACAAGCCCCGCTGTCAAGTTCGATAGCAGTGACCTTGCATCCGGTATTCAACAGAACCTCTGTCAAGACGCCCGGACCAGGGCCAACTTCCAACACATGGTCGTCCTTGGTGACTTCACCCCAAGCAACCGTGCGTTCGAGAACATCATCGTGGACAAGAAAGTGTTGACCAAGGGATTTGTTGAACGGTTGCTTCCCGCGAAGCGAATCCACCAGCCAACGGGCGCCTCTCATGCTTCCACCGGCAAGAGCAGTTCCGTAAGACGGGGAGCCATTGCCGGGTCTTCCAACTCTGACACAAATCGACGAGCAAGGAGTTCGGCAGCGTCGATGTTGCAGGCTGTATTGAGTTCTTCAACAGAGGCAAATACGCCTACTGAGTTGCGGGCCTCAACCATTTGTGCAGCCTTTTTCTTGCCGACATCTGGAAGCAATTCAAATCCATGAACCTTGAGTGAGATTGGGCCAGCCTTGTTGTAAAATTCATCTACGAAGTACGAAGCATGCTCTTCAACAAACATTTGCACGACAAGAGGCATGTCCATCTTAGCCATGTTTGACATTCGGTCACGACGAGCCATTCCCAAGATGCTGACAACTTCCTTTCGTTGTGCACCGTCTAAGCCGATGTAAAGGCGCTGACTTGGAATCAGGAGCTGTCCATCGGATTTGACTTTGAGTCGGCAGAAGCCAAGCGTCTTTTCGCTCATTGCTGTAACGACGTCTTCCTTGGTATCGTGTTCGATCACTCGGGCCCAGTCTTCACCGGTGAGGGCCTTGGGGCGTTCAGGCTTTGCTGGGCGTGGACGTCCTCCTTGTTGATTGCGTCCTCCACGACGGTCGCCTCCTTGGCGTCCACCTTGGTTTCGTCCGGTTCGCTGGCCACCGCTACGGTTTCCTTGTTGTTGGCGACCTTCAGAACGGCTGGGTTCTGGCTTCGGCTTAGGAACTTCTTTGCGTCCTTCAGCCGGGCGCGACATTTTGTAGGAGTCAGGACTTGCTTCCTTCTTCTTTGGAGCAGAAGGTGCGTTGATGTGGCGTTTTCGCCGAGGGTCAGTCATGGGTATTCGCCTCTACTTAGTGGTACAATGTACTTCATTCGGTAAAGCCAATGACTTGCTTTACAATATCAATAATTGCCGTAATTTCCGAATCATCGATAGCGATGCGCTTGGAGCCGAGAACGGCTCGCACATCTTCGGGGTGAAGTGGAATGAGTTCAGCCAACTTTGCAGCGAGGCTTGGGTGCTTTGAGAGTGTTTCAACGTCGAGGAGAGCACTGCGCAGTTCTTCAAACATAGCGGGTTCAGTTCGGTAACCGTTGCGGATGTCACTTGCAGCCCACTCGGCATGTTGGAGTGCTGCTTTTTGCTCGTAACTGAGTTGTCCACGGCGGCCTTGAGCGTCCAGGAGCATGTCCCGGACGGTTGCGAAATCGAGAAATGTATCTTCTTCTGACATGGTAATTCCTCACTCGAGTGGACGTAGGTGTTCTGCACGGGCAATGACCGTCTTTTGCATGTTGCCGTCCTTGACAGCAACAATCCAAGCGACGCCTTGGCGCTTTTGGATGAATCCGGTTCGGCCGTTGAAACGGCGATGAGGCATACCGCCTTGTTGTCCACCGTCAAGAACGATAGCAACTCGGTCGCCTTCTTCATACTGGTGCATGACGCGGCGAATGTTCAAGCGGCTTCGCTCGTTCTTTCGTCGTCGCAAGATGCTTCGAGTTCCTACACGTTGTCCCTTGGATCGCTTCATATTGGTCGCCTCCTTCTGTCCGAATCAGCATAAGCGCATCTTCGGAGCATTTTGCCGACCGACCATCCCCATATAAGCACCGCGACGAAAAATCTCTGCACGGCTGATGGGGTTTGGTTCAGTCTGCGTGAATATCTCCCACGTCCAACCACACGACGTTGCACTTGGCTTTGATGAGAGAAGCGATTGAAGGTTGGGTCCGTCCGCTATCCCCGTGCACGGTTTCCTTGACGTAAGTTCCCGATTCACAACGCAGCGTGACTTCCACTTCACGAACGCCATCTTCGGCGATTTCAATGGTGGGAGGATGAGCTTCGTAAACCGTCCGCCGCCGAATCAAATCAGCACGCCGATGAGCAACACGTTCCGGCGTTCTTTGGGCCAATTTGACACCGTTCAGATTCTGAATGACCTGAATGATGGTCTCGTCATCGGGCAAGTCAAAGGTCTTCGGGGCTGGCGGTAAAGCAGCGAGAATACGCTCAACGAGTTCCGCTTTCTTTCCAGTTTTCTTGAGTTCATGCTTGACAGCAAGAGCGACCAATTCGTCCTTCTTCATCGCTTTCAATTCATCTTCAGTTGGGCTAGCGGCAGGAACTACAAGGACCGCTTCAAGAGGTTTGGTTCGGTCGCTGTTTCGGTCCCCTCTTCGTTGGCGTCGTCGTTTCTTCGTACTCCGTGTTTGGACGTCTTCTTTGGTCAAGTCAACCGGAGCCGTCAGCACTTCATATTCTGCTTCGTTCATGGGCTCGACGCGAAATCTGATGGTGTAAGATTTCTCGGCCGGTGTATCCTTGATCCGAACCACTTCGCTACGGGTTGAAGGGCGCATGGAGGTGATTTCCACCGAGCCTTCCGCAAGACTGTTGATGCGGTCCATCATCACTTCAGGGTTAACGGAGCGTTTCCGTGGATTTTTGAATTCAATGACGAACGGTCGCCCACGTCCCATACAACGGACGTCAATGTCTTCTCGCCCCATTCCGTGGAATGAATGTTCGTTGGCTTCAAACAGTTCAAGGAGTGGATTTCCAATCAAGTCCTGAACGCTTCGTTTGTACTGCAATCCAGTCTCATCACAGCGCTTGCATCCGCGTCCTTTGCATGCACGGCAAGGCCAGCGAGTTTGTGGAATTCCACGTTCTAATTTCTTGTAGCGTCCGTAGATGTAGACTGCACGAATATCCAAATCTACTGTAAGCGTTAGGACATCAATCAGCGCCAAGACATCAGGCTTATCGTTGACCAATTCAATCCCTCCAAGTCGTTCATTGAGGCGGCGAGAGATTTGAGCAACCAAGGAACTCTTGAGCGGGTCTGAGCCACCAGCGCCGTATTGTTTTCTCATCACGTCTTCACCTTCGGTTTGATCCTTGGGAAAACGCGCTCCGAGTTGCAATCGCTTCAATTCATAGGGCTTGAGCGCATCGTAAATGATGTCGGCGAGCAAATCCACTTCTTCGAATAGGTTTTCACAAAATGGACAAAGCGGTGTCTCATCACGAGCAGATGCAAGATGGCTGTCACGCTCAAGGACTGAAGCTCGGACTTCCCCGCCAGATTCTTCAAGAGATTGTCCAAAGCGCTTCTTCCCACCCACGCGTCCGAGGCATGCGTCACATGTTCCTAGGCGTACCAGGTGCTTGTGGCCTGCCGGTGAAGGGGCACGTGGAATCTCTTCCATATGGGAGTCAAGTTGGTCGTCAAAAGCGAGGTCTTCATCCTCGGAACTCACATCAGCTTGTTCAGGTGCTGCGTCTTCATCGTCCCAAAGGGAATAGTCAGTTTCTCCGAATCCTGCATCGGCGTATTTCATCCAATCTTCTTCATCGTCCTCATCGGGGCGCGTGCCTTCGTTGTCGGTCATAATTCTCACCACTCTCCCGGGGTCAACCCCAAGGACAGCAAACACTCGGCAGGCTCAACCCTTCATGAAGGCACCGATGGAACTCATTCTTCTTCTTCGGATTTGTTTTTTGATGGAGCAATTAGCCCCAATGCAGCCGTCGTTAAGATAAGGCTGGCCAATAAGGAGAGAGCGATCATCGCAGCGGAAAAGATCCCGAAGTTGCTGAACAGACCCATAGGGGAAAGGGCGATGACGGCAAAGCCGGCGATGTCTGAACTTGCTGAGCCGAGGAGGGCCAATCCGCATGCTCCACCGACTGCGGCGAGTGCATCGTTGTGAGATTCACCGTTTTCTCTCCCCTCTCGATATCGTTCTGTAACGTGGATACAATAGTCAATGCCGACCCCCAACGATATGGTTGCGATGGTCACGGTGACGATGTTCAGCGAAGAGCCCGCAACATACATCAAACCGTAGAGCCAAACCACTACCAAGAGAATGGGGACAAAAGTCACAGCGGCCTGCTTTGGGGAACGGAATCCAACGGTGAGGCATCCGAACACAAAGACGGAGCCGAGTACGAGGGACGATTGCATTTCATCCTGCATGGCGGTTGAGGCAGTGAACCGCGTGATGGGCCTACCGGTGAGCATCACCCATGTCAGAGGTTTGTCTTCATCGGTTTCACCGGGTTCTTCGTAGGTTCCGCTCGAGAGATTGGTAAAGACCTCAAGGTCCCTCCATACCTCAGCAACTCCACCCTTCATTCCGGGGAAGTCTTCAGGCGAGGTCATACCGAATCGGATTTGCATCATGTCGTAGCGAGCGGGTTCGTCGTTGATGTCCAACCAAGGTTGGCTGCTGTTCAGTTCGATGACAGGCATGATGTAAAGTTGAACGATACTTGGAGGGATATCAGGGATTGGGCCGACGCCAGGGACGCCATAGATAGAGAGGAAGCCGTAGAAAAATGCGAGACAATCTCGGTCGGTTGTGTCCACCAGTGGGCCGTTTCCGGCAAATGAACAGTTCATGCCGTGGCCATCGGTGTCCGGCTCCCAGCCAGCGGCTTCAAAGGGCGCGCTGTTCAAGACCAAACTGCCCTGAGCAGCGAAGACCATCTCGTCAAGAGCGAGGATGTCAATGGTTCCATCGGGTTGCCGAGTGATCTTGTTTGGGACGCCCTCCGGAAGAGCATCCATGTCTTGCCGGAATACGTCAATAGCGGCAAAGACCTCGGGGTCGAGAACATCGCCCATGATGAGGAGGTTTGCCGGTTCGCCTTCATCAGCAAATCGCTTGCTAATTTGGTCCACTCCAATGGCGAAATCCGACCGTTCGTCAAGGAAGTCCTCCACTGCGAAGTCGCCTTCAAGTTGGGCCATTCCGTAGGCGGCGGGGATGGTGAGGAGCAGAGCCACTGCCGTGATGAGAAGAGCCGTCCTTCGTTGCCCCGAGCCGTGAGTAACACTCCGGAGCCAGTCAGGATTCACCAACGATTTTATTTCTCTTTCATCGCTCTTTTTGGTTCGCCCTGCGAGCCAATCGTCAACGCTGACACGGATGAGCGGCGACCACATTCCCGTCAATACAAAGGCGGCGAAGATTCCCAATGCCGCTTCAATTCCAAACGAGCGGAGGGCAGCGATGTCGCTGAACAGGTTGGCTGCGAAGGCAGCCATCGTTGTGATAGAAGTGAGGGTGATGGCTCGCCCTACTCTTGAGAGCGTGATGCTTCCGGCTTGTTCTGAGGATTTTCCAGCAGCCCGTTCTTCCTTGTAGCGATGCAGAGCATGCAAGGCATCGTCAATGCCCAAAGCCAGTACAAGAATGGGCAGCAAGTTGGAAAATTGTGACCGGGCGATAAGGCTCAATCCAAACCACCCCGTCATGGTTGCAAAGTGTCCGATGAGTCCTTGCATCCACAGCAGCGCTGCGCCGAGTGCAAACATCACAATCGCAACATCGGACCATCGGCGTAAGCTTACGTACAACAGAGCAACGATGGCGAAGCCCATGAGGACGATCAGGCCGGCACTTGACTGCAACTCCCGATTGACTTCTACATTGACGCCTTGCCCAAGAAGCAACGTTACTGTTGACCGGTCATGACTGCGCAGATGTCCTTCAAGGTCCATAAAAGACCATTCAGTTGAACATCCGGCCCCTTCGTTTTGCAATTCAGCACATTTGGCTTCTGTATATTGCGGTGGGTGAAGGACGAGTTCTCCGTCTGCAAGACGGTAGCCGCCCACGCGGAACCCTTCTTCTGTGAATTGAACTTCTTTCTCTTGGTGTGCTTCTTTCCATACGACTTCCCAACCCATGGCCTCGAGTTTGGTTCGGTCAAGTTGGACCAAGAGCCACGTCGATGATGCCGTCCATCGTCCGTTGCCCCAAAGTGCATTTTCCCATGTTCCATTGGACGTCAAAACACCGGAAATGGGCCCCTGTTGAAAGGCGGTGTAATCGGCTTTGAACCCGCGGTCGAGCGAGAGCCAGCGCAGGAAGTTGTTGTCCGATGCTTCTGCCATTCGGTGTGCGGCCATGTCAATGTGGGCCTGCGTGACGTTTTCGTCGTCAAACTCGAGGCAATCCAATGGGAAACAATCCGTCCAGTTGGCAGGGGGGTCGGTCACGACACCCAAGGCTGTGAGTCCGGGTTGTGTGAGGATGGAGGTGCCGTTCATGAACCCTCGGAAATGGTCTGAAAGGGAAATTGCTCCTGGGGCTTGGTGGCCCGTTACATCGTTAACAAGGGGCTTGAGAGCAGGCGCCAAAGCGTGTTGATTCACGAGGTCAACTTTACCATCGATTTCTTGGAGTAATGTGAGATTGAGGATGCCGCCTGTTGGCGCATCAATACCCCCCCATGGCTCTCCCGCTGCGAGCATTTCGGATGGAGGGACGAGCGAGGCATAGTCAGGAGCGCCGTCTTCCATCCTTGGTACCGGCTGCCACGATTCAATGGGCGGGACTTTGGTTGGGTCGCGTGCCGATACAAGGAACCCCAGAATAATCTCCGAGTTAGGGAATTCATCGTCAATAATCGTTTGTGCGGAAAGTTCTGGTGACTCCATTTCATACGATTCCATATCAATGGGTTGAAGGGCCGTCATCGCACCAGGAATCATCAATATTGTAAGGAGAAATACCGCAATGTGAACGCTTTTTCGCCGATGCAGCAACCATGCTGCCAGTCGGTCATAGCGTCCTTCCATGAGCGAAAGTCGGAGGCTTCACCTTTTGAAGTGATGTTTTTCCAAGGTTTCCTTTCATTAAAGAGTCTCATCTTGCAGATAGTTCAATTACTGCCGGCGGCGGTAGACGGTTTTCAATGGTGATGTTCTGTGGATTTGGCTGTGCGTTACGAGGAACAATTGTCTCGAGCAAGACAATTTCTAAGCGCATCCGGAAGGGCGAAAAACGGTTCTTCCATCAACGACGGTAGAGAACTCACATTACTGAAAAACCGAGCCCAGTGCCCTCATTGCGGAATTTTATTTGAGGGTGGAAACCACAATACAGAACACATTCATCCAAGGGCACTTGGAGGGGAAAATACCGATTCTAACAGGATTCAGTTTTGTCTGGCTTGCAACAACGCAAGAAATCTCGTCATGCAGACGATTCTCGGCCATCCCCCTTATTTCAAAAACTACCCTCAAAACTGGCCGATGGTGGAAGAATATTTGCTTTGGTCTGAAGTGTCCATTGATGATGGACTTTCAGCCGGCAGTCAAGTGGATTCAATTCATCAAAAATTCCTCATGTACCGTTTTTCAGGACATTATTCACCCACGCAGATTGTCAATGCATATGGTCGTTTTTCATCATGGAAGAAGGGCGATTCACCAAATTATACATTCGGTAATCGTCAAGGGGTGACAAGAAAGCAGATGGTGCAACAGAAAACGAAAACGAAAGGAATTTTCATCACTGTACTTGATCGCCTTTTTGGATACGGTGCCGATGAAGAGCCATTGAAGGCGACCAATCGACCTGCCATCCATCAGAACCAAACCGAACAAAAATCAACCTTGCCAGACAGAGGGGCGGAGCTCCACCGTCAAAATAACGGAGATTCACAATCCAAACCGGACCTGCGACCGATGGCCGAATTTCGTTCTGTGATTCTCTCTTTCCTATCCTCAACTCCTATCACTGTTTCTCATCTTGGAGATCATGTTAAAGATTACATGAGTCTTCAAGGGATGTCAAATTCAACAACGACAGATTTTCTAAACCTGTACGGCTTACCCAAAGGGTTGAAAAAAGCACTCAGAACTCATCTTTCTGAAGATGTCATCATCTCTGGCTCACCCCCGTCATCTCAAGTAGCAATATCCCCTTTGAGTGCTGGTCATGCTGAATATACCAAGTCGATAGACGTTAAACATCTCAACGAAATAAATCATCGTCCCATGAGTGAATTCCGTTCTGTGATTCAGTCATTTCTCAGTACAGAACCTCTCCTGATAGCACAACTTGCCAAGAAAATCGAAGCCTACATGAAAAATCAAGGATTGCCTGAAACAACAACAACCCGTTTCTTGAAACTGTATGGCCTTCCCCGCGGCCTGAAAAAGGCCATTGCGGCTCACCTTTCTGACACCGTGATCATTTCCGGAGAGGTCAAAAAAGAGTCTGTCAGCCTCGTTTCATCGCAAATGAGCGAAGAGGAGTAAACATTCGTCTGAGATGCTCAAACCGATTAAAAACACCTACGACCCTATTATGAAAGGCTCAATGTCCTTGAATTGCTGGATGGGCGACAGACTATGGTCACGGTCGATGAAGTCATTGATGGATTAAACGGCATGGATGCTTGGATGCAGTGGTCAACAGGCCTCATTCTGACAGTAATGTCAATTCTTACTGTCCGCTTTTTGATGAAGAAAATCGTACTTGATTTCGTTAAAGCAACCGCATTTGAATGGGATGACCACTTGTATCGCCCTGTCACCCAACGTCTGTATTCATTCATCTTCTTTGCTGGCTTGCAACTCACCATGCTTTGGGTCATGGGTAAAGAGGAAGAACTGAACCTCGCCTTAGACCCGGTCTTTCAAGCGGTTTACATCATACTGTCAACCTCTCTCGTAAGCGTTGCATTGAAAGTCATGGTTCCAGTCGTTATTGAAAAGTTTTCAAACCCGTCTTCTGTTACCGTATCGGGCAGTAACTCATTGATTATTTTCATGTTGAGGGCTTCCACTTGGTTTGGTGGCCTCTACCTCGCAATGAATGAACTGGGCTTTGAGCTAATGGGACTTCTTGCATCTTTGGCGGTCTTTTCTCTCATCATCGGATTGGCCATGCAACAGACCCTTGGAAACATCATCAATTCGTTCATGCTTGCTCTGGACCAACCCTTTGAGGTCGGAGACCGCATTGAGGTTGATGGAGAAATAGGCTCTGTAGTTTCTGTAGGAATCCTCTCGACAAAGATTCTCACGAATGAAGAAAATCTTGTTGTCATTCCCAATAACAATCTGATTAACTCCACGGTCGTCAACCATGCTCGTGGCGGTGGAGATGGACAAGGACGCCGAATTTCTTTGGTTATGGACATCGGAGTAGAATACGATGAAGACATTTCTCACGTCAAGTACACTGTTCTTCAATTGATGCGAGAATGTCCTTACGTAATTGAGGCTCCAGAACCTAGAGTTCTCCTCAACGAACTTGGAGACTTCGCCAAGGTGTTCCGATTGTACGGTTGGGTTGAAGATTATTCGGATGAATTCGTAGCAAAGGATTGGTTGTTGAAAAATATCGCAGAAAGTTTCGCCAAGGAAGGAATAGGCATACCGTTCCCGACAGCCGTTGAAATTTCATCGGACAACAAGGAATCCTACAATAA
This sequence comes from Candidatus Poseidonia sp., assembly GCA_029250625.1. Taxonomy (GTDB): domain Archaea; phylum Thermoplasmatota; class Poseidoniia; order Poseidoniales; family Poseidoniaceae; genus Poseidonia. The sequence goes on from JAQXEX010000014.1 coordinate 24,038, forward strand.
ACAACGCAAGGCAACCAACGTGCGCCGTGCACGGTTACAGATGATCAAGGAGGACAAAGCACTTGAGCGGGAACGCGCTCAAGCAAAGTGGGAAATTGAAGCCATCACTGAGAAACTCAAAGACCCTGAATTGGAGCGTAGCGAGCGCAATACTTTGGAAGAATCTCTCAGAGAATTGAACCGTGTCTTGAGCATGTTCGAAGCTGGAGACAATTGAGGGGGGAGTGAATTATATGTACCGGGTCCCGTTCATGATAGGCATGGACTCGGTGGATTTGCGTTACATGCAGATCGATATCACTCTGGAATCGGCAAGAAGTCTACCAGGGGTTAACCTCACAAACGATTTCAACAGAGTTGAGTTTCTATCAAGAATGAACGCTTCCGAAGAAGGGATGCATGCGCTAATCCGTTGCGATTTTAATGACGCTTCGATTCTTGAAAAAGAACAAGAAGCGTTTAAAATCATAAAAATTTTAGACCAGAATGACCATTCAGCCCTCTGCGAAGTGTTGGCTTCAGGACCTGTATCGCTTATATTCGCAAGCCTTCATCACGCATGGTGGGTCACGCCTACATTTGTCCATCCGGAAGGGATGCTCATGACTCTTCGCGGTACTAGGAACGCCCTACGGCAAGTCCGCGAAAAATTATCAACCGTTCTCGGGGACGGGTTCAAGCTAAAACTTGGCGCCGAGTCATTGCACAGTCCAGAATTCATTGAATTGCTTCCCGAACGTCAGCGAACAGTTTTGGAAAAAGCAATTTTATTGGGTTATTATGACCGGCCACGCCGCTGCACCCAGCGAGATATTGCAGATTCTCTTAGCATTAAACAAGCAACGGTAAGTGAACACCTTCAATCCGCAGAAGCGACCATTATTCACGCGTTTACCACCGAGCCCTGAACACCTTCTCCCTATCATAAACGGTGAAGATAATTTTACGCGCATGCAGATGCGTATACATGTCCGGCGCACGCCATCCGAATTTCAACCGAGCCCTCGTTTTATCGCTCTTGATGATGATGATGACCCAAGTGGGGTATCTTGAATCAATGAATTCGTTGACCGACAGCGAAGAAACGCTTGACGAGACCAACGACGTTCTCGAAACGGGCGGCTCTTCCTTTGCTTATGCGAACAACATGGTGTCTGGCGTGTTCCACACTTGCGCCATCCTTGACAACGGCAATGTGAAGTGTTGGGGACGCAACACCGCGGGAGAGTTGGGCGATGGAAGCACCGCGGACTCAAACGCTCCTTCAACCACAGTGATCAACCTCGGTACTGGTCGAACGGCCGTTGCGTTGGCTGGTGGAAATGAACACACCTGCGCCATCCTTGACAACGGCGACCTGAAGTGCTGGGGAAAGGACGACTATGGACAGTTGGGCGATGGTGGAACCAACACGAACACCAACGCACCGTCATCCACAGCGATTGACCTCGGCACGGGCCGGACGGCCGTTGCTGTGTCTGCTGGACAATACCACACCTGCGCCATCCTTGACAACGGCGACCTGAAGTGCTGGGGACGAGACAACGAGGGAC
>JAQXEX010000015.1 GCA_029250625.1 Candidatus Poseidonia sp.
GTGATGACCCTCAGACGGAATTTACACTTTTTCTTCGTCCTACGCTTGCGGTGGTGTTTGTAGAAATGAACGCCGATTTTGTAGGTTCCAAGCGGTGCGAGTTCTTTCCACACCACATTTTCAACCGGAGTATTTGAGACCGGACGGACGTTCATGTCAACATCGAGTATGCCTCCACACTCACTGACTTTGTTGTTGAAGTAGATACGCTCACCGGACGGAGTAAACACGTGAAGATCGAGGTCGTTATAATCATCCCAAGCAAGTGAAATCTGAACCACACCGGACTCACCGCCTTCACGTTCAAGTCGTTCGTCCATGTCAACTTCATGCTCCTCCTGTTCATCAACCGCAACAATACCGCTCCCAATGTGCTCCTCTGAGACCAGAGCAGCATGTTCCACAAGAGGAGATGCATGCGCTTGAATCCACTCGTTTCGTCGTTCAACTTCATTGAGACGGTCTTGCTCCTCGTCTGCACCAGAGGCTGGTTCGGGAACATCCGGTTGGATCAAACCGAGTTCCATGTGATTTTGATCTCGCAAGTTATCGCGGGCCTTCCACGACTCTTGTTCATGCGGAGGCATCTGGGCAATTTGAGGTAAGTTCACCACCAAACGCATGCCTCCTCCTGTGACATTACGAAGACGGGTAGATGTGCTGTACTTTTCTGCCAAGGCCAGAGCTCGAAGTCGATCGTTTCGCCGTTTCCAGGCGCGCAGGCCATAGAGCATTCCACCAGAGCCTAGAACGATTCCAATCCCTACCGTGATTGGTTCAACCATTGACAGAACTCTTTCCTACTCCTATATGGGAGATGCGGTGGGATACTCATGCTAAAAATTCAGCATTAAGAGCATCTAAAGATGCTTGAGAGGGACGCAGTGACTCGTCTGGGACGTCCAACAGAGGCATGTCCACCAATCCTAAATCTTCAGCAAGCGATGGTTTGCTTGCATCGAAGTAGAGAAGGCCAGTAACGTGCTTGGCGTTGACTTCAGCATCATGGAGGGCCGTGAGGGCCGCCATTGGACTTGAAGGATCATGCTGTTCCGAGATGGTCTCAAGACGGATGGTTGAGCCGTCGTGCAGTGTAATGTCACGGAAGTGGCCTTCGGGGACATCTACCTCTTCAACGGGGTTGAAGTGAGGAATGTAATCGGCCATGTGCAAAGTGATTTCGTTTTCTTTGACGTATCCGTATGAACGCATGGATTCGTCGTTGTTGTTGAAGGTCACGCAGGGTGAAATAACATCGATAAGAGCGAAGCCTTTGTGGGACATCGCGGCTTTAATCAGAGAGCCTAGTTGCTTCTTTGAACCCGAAAATGATCGTGCTACAAAGGTGCATCCCAAATTGATGGCGAGAGCGCACAAATCAATTGGCTGGGTTTCGTTCACAGTTCCTTTCTTCTTTTTGGAACCGACATCTGCCGTTGCAGAATACTGACCCTTGGTCAATCCGTAAACACCGTTGTTCTCAACGATGTAGACCATGTCCATGTTCCGACGGATGGCGTGAATCAGTTGACCGATACCGATGGAGGCTGAATCTCCGTCTCCCGAAACACCGAGGTAAAGTAGATCCTTGTTGATGGCGTAAGCACCAGTGGTCACGGAAGGCATTCGTCCGTGGACGGTGTTGAACCCGTGCGACTGTCCGAGATAGTACGCTGGTGTTTTGGATGAGCATCCAATACCTGACATCTTAGCGATGCGATGAGGTTGGATTCCATTTTCCCAAGCGGCGGTAATGATGACACTGGAGATTTGGTCGTGGCCACATCCCGGGCAAAGCGAAGATGGTCCGCCCGTGTAGCTGTCTTTAGGCTCGTTAAGAACGTTCAATTTGACCGCTCGTGCTGGTTTGTCGCTCATTGTGACACCTCCTTGAGTTTCTCTTGGATGAGTTCCGCATAGATTCTGGCTCTTGGTGGCATTCCATCGCTGTATGCAACCGAATGGACCTTTGTGACCAAATCGTTAGGGAGTTCGCGGCGAAGAATACCGTAAAGTTGGCCGTCTCGGTTGATTTCCAAGACGATAACGGTCTCATGACGACGAATAAAGTTCTCAACTTCGGAGTGGAGCGGAAGAGCTCTGACACGGCATTGGCTGACCTTCATTCCGGTCTGTTCAAGGATGTCGTCAATTTCTTGGATGGAGTTTTCCATGCTTCCAAGGAATACGATGCCCACTTCGCATTCTTCTTCTTCACGCAATAATGGAGCGGGCAACTCGTCGCGAGCACCGTCAATTTTCATCTTAAGACGGGCCATGAGATTGAAGTAATCTTCTGGCTTTTCGGAATATACTCCCATGGGGTTGTGTCCCGTTCCACGATAGAGAATCGGCGCCATTCCTGAGCCAGGCAAGGTTCGGTAAGGGATGCCGTCTCCATCAACGTCGAGGTATCGTCCAAAGGTTTCGAAGGATTCGAAGACCTCTCGTTCACGGACAACCTTTCCTCGATCCATTGGGATGTCGGGATAGGTGAATCCTTCGCACGCCCAACGGTTCATTCCGAGGTCGAGGTCGCTCATACCAAAGACCGGAGTCTGGAAGCGCTCCGAGTAATCGAATGCACGCCAGCCGTACTCAAAGCATTCCTCAACCGTTCCAGGAATGAGGACAATGTGTTGTGTATCTCCGTGGCTTCCTTCGTAAAGCATAGCAATGTCAGATTGTTGCGTTCGGGTCGGCAGCCCTGTTGAAGGGCCGACACGAGTCACATCCCAGAAGACGGATGGAACTTCAGCAAAGTAAGCCAATCCAATGAATTCCTGCATGAGCGAAATACCAGGACCAGAGGTGGCAGTCATTCCTCGACCGCCAGCCCATCCAGCGCCAAGAACCATACCGGCTGCAGCGAGTTCATCTTCTGCTTGGATGACAGCACATGTTGCTTCACCTTCGTCGTTCGACCGAAGACGGGGGATGTAAGCAATGATGTTTTCAGCCATAGAAGATGACGGAGTAATCGGATACCAAGCAAGGAGTTGAACTCCGCCGTAATGGGCTCCAAGAGCCGCTGCTTCGTTTCCTTCAATGAAAAATTGAGGGCGGTCAACCTCGCGGGATTCAGTGGTGTAAGGGTCGGTTTTGGTGAGGTTCTCTTTGCAATAATCTCGTCCGAGTCCAAGTGCAGTAATGTTGAGTTCAATGGCGCTATCTTTGCCTTTGAATTGGCGTGCAACTGCGGATTCCAAGCAGGCTTGGTCAATGTTCAAGAGTTCGGCTAAAACGCCGACATAGATGATGTTGGTCACGAGTTTTGCAATCTTTGGATTGATCTTACGAGCCAGCGAACTCATAGGTACCGGATACGAAATAATGTCTTCACGTTCTACGGTTTTCTTTTTGGTGTCGCTGTTCCAAATCACAACGGTTCCGGGTTCGGCTGATGCCAGGTCTTCGTCCCATGTGGCGGGATTGACGAGAATTTGGATGTGGGTGCGGTCACCTGGTGCTTGGTATCCCAAATCGGATAAGCGAACAATGTACCAGGTTGGGAGACCCGAGATGTTGGATGGAAACAGATTTTTTCCGCTCACGGGGACGCCCATATCAAAGAGAGACTGGAGCAAAATAAGATTCGCTGACTGTGAACCTGTCCCGTTTGCTGTGGCAATGTTGATGGTGAAATCGTTGATGATTTTGTCCATGGATGTTGTTCCCCTGTGAGGTATGGAGTCGGAGACCCGTTCCTCTTGTTTGCTCGGGGTTGTCACGCACCCTTTCAACATGTTGCCTTCTCATTCCGCTAAATTCAATATTGGAAGGTGAGGATTTACCCTTGAGGGTGATGCTCAAAACAGGGAGGCCCTTCGCAGGAGTCATGGCGGACGAAGCCCTAACTACTGCATGGCAGAAAGCCGAGAAAGCGATTTTGAAGGGAAAAGGTGAGTCTGCGCTCAAGATTTTGAGAGAATTTGACGCCGATGGAAAGGAACCTACCACCCTTCGCCTCGCAGGCCATGCGACCTGGTTGAACGCCAAAGCTCGCAACAGCCGCTCAGAATACCGCAAGGCCGCCACATTGCTGCGAGATGCCGTAAAAAAGGCGCCTCGCGACAAGAAAGCCGACAGCACCTACAACGATCTGCTCAATGAAATGCAAGACAAGGGATTCCGGGAGACTGCGTTCCCTCGCCTACTCAACGATGGCACACCAACTCCAGCGGGCATTGCAGCGATTTTCATCGCCGGATTATTGCTCTTGGCGGGCATCAACGTCGCCTCCAGTACATCTCAAGAAGGCCTGCCCACTGAAGCCACACTCTCGTTCACTTGGACCAACAACGACGGCACTGCTGGAAGTGGAGATGTGGTGGTTGAACTCTTCGCTGCTGACGCTCCAATTCACGTTGAAAACTTCGCCTTACTCGCTCAAGATGATGAATATGACAATGTAATCTTCCATCGAGTCATCAAGGATTTCATGATGCAAGGTGGAGATTTCACCAACGGTGACGGAACCGGCGGCCATGCCGGTAAATTCTTTGGATATTGCAACGGACAAGAATCAAACTCCGCAGGTGACTGCGATAAGGGGTCATACACCATTCAAGACGAAGCTGACAACGGGAAAAAGCACAACCCTTACCACCTTTCAATGGCGAAAACATCCGCTGCGCACACCGGTGGCTCACAATTCTTCATCGTCGACCCCGATGCAACAGGCGCAGACGAAACCCCGGGGACACCTCATCTTGATGGCGTACACACCGTCTTTGGACAAGTAACCGATGGCTTTGAGCACATCGATGCCATGTCAAGTATCTGCGATGCTCCTAGTGCCTGCCAGAACGACAAACCAAACAACGACATCACCTTGGTCACTGTTGAAGTTGCTGGCGAGTACTCCCCCTGGTACAAATTCTGGTGAAACTCACTTGAACCCGAATTGGGTCAGCAGATGAGAAGAGGGATTTCTTCATAGACGCGTGCGTTTTGGAAGGAATCATGGCCACCTTGGACCCCTTTAACGCTCGACGCCCTCTTGAAGTAGGCGGAGAATATTTCGCTCTGGACGCCCTTGACGCTAACGGCCTACCAACCAAGCACCTGCCCTATTCCATTCGCGTCCTCCTCGAGGGTGCGCTCCGCGCCCACGACGGATTTCTCATCACCGAAGACGATGTCCGCTCGATTGCATCATGGTCGCCCAACGGAGAGCGCAAGGAAATTCCATTTCGTCCTTCACGAGTGATTCTCCAAGATTTCACCGGCGTGCCTGCTGTTGTTGACCTCGCTGCACTTCGTGACGCCATGGTTGAGATGGGTGGCGACCCCGAAAAGGTCAATCCGCAGGTACCTGTGGACTTGGTCATCGATCACTCCGTTCAGGTCGATGTCTCGGGAGCACACAGCGATGCATTAAGCATGAACCTCGACATCGAATACCACCGAAACATGGAGCGTTATACGTTCCTCAAATGGGGACAACAATCCCTTGCAAATTTCCAAGCTGTACCACCATCAAGAGGAATTGTTCACCAAGTGAACCTTGAGTTCCTGGCAAGCGTTGCTCGTCAAGAAGACGGCGTCTGGCTCGCCGACACATTGGTTGGAACCGACTCCCACACAACCATGGTCAACGGATTGGGCGTTTTGGGCTGGGGTGTTGGCGGAATTGAAGCAGAAGCCGTGATGCTTGGGCAACCGATTTACATGCTTGCACCCGACGTAGTCGGCGTTCGCTTGACTGGAAACCTCCAACAAGGCGTTACCGCCACCGACATGACCTTGCGCATCGTTGAGATGTTGCGTGAACATGGCGTTGTCGGAAAATTCGTGGAATTCTTCGGCCCCGGAATGAAAGCACTCACTCTTGCCGACCGCGCTACAATCGCTAATATGGCTCCCGAATATGGAGCAACATGCGGATTTTTCCCTGTTGACGAGCGTACGCTGGACTACCTCCGACTCACCGGCAGAGAAGACGAAGCCATCGCCGGAGTTGAAGCATATGCTAAGGCACAAGGCATGTGGTACGGAGACCAAGTGGAAGAAAAGGCCTACACCGCTGTGTTGGAACTCAATCTCGATGGCGTTTTGCCTGCACTTGCCGGCCCAAAGCGGCCTCAAGACCGCGTGGACCTTCAAGGCATGAAGGAGCATTTTGTTGAAAGCCTCACTCACGAATTGGGCCACCACGGTCATGGTTTGGAACCCAAAGACTTGTCCAAGAGTTCAATTGTTGAAATGGACGGGAAGCGTTACGATTTGAACCACGGTGATGTCGTGATCGCAGCCATAACTTCATGCACGAACACATCCAATCCAGGCGTTATGCTCGCTGCTGGACTCTTGGCACGAAATGCACGAAACCGTGGACTTACGGTCAAGCCATGGGTCAAGACATCTCTTGCACCGGGCAGCCGTGTCGTCACGGAATACTACGAGGCAACCGGCCTCCAAGAAGACTTGAACGCCATGGGATTCCACGTCGTCGGCTACGGCTGCACAACATGCATCGGTAATTCCGGACCACTCGCTGAACCGATTGAAGCTGCTATTGATGATGCAGGCCTTATCGTGGGGTCAGTGATTTCAGGGAACCGGAATTTTGAGGGTCGTGTTCATGGGAAAGTCAAGGCGTCTTATCTTGCAAGCCCGCCGTTGGTTGTAGCCTACGCCATCGCAGGAACCTTGGAAATCAATTTGTCAACCGAGCCTCTCGGCCATGACAAGGAAGGGAACCCTGTCATGCTCCAAGACGTCTGGCCCTCCGATGAAGAGTTGGCTGAGGCAATGAGCGTCATTACTCCCGAAATGTTCAGACAGCGTTACGCAGACGCCATGAATGAGCCCCGATGGAACAGCATCCCTGCTGCACCAAGTCCCCTCTACCCTTGGGAAGATGCTTCCACCTACATCCGACTGCCCACGTTCTTTTCGGGCTTATCGGCCAAGGCTGACCCGATTGAATCGATCAAGGATGCTCGCGTCCTTCTGAAACTCGGAGATTCCATCACTACCGACCACATATCCCCTGCTGGCTCGTTCCCGGAAGACGGACCTGCTGGAGTTTGGTTGAATGAGCGCAATGTCGCAAAGGGAGACTTCAACTCATTCGGCAGTCGCCGAGGGAACCACGAAATCATGATGCGCGGGACCTTTGCGAACGTTCGAATTCGTAATGAGATGGCACCGGGTACAGAAGGTGGCTTTGCACTCAACCACGAAAGTGGGCAAGTTGAATCCGTCTACGATGCTGCGCAAATTGACGCTCCGATGATTGTCCTTGCAGGCAGTCAATACGGCACAGGCTCCTCTCGCGACTGGGCTGCAAAAGGCACCTATCTTCTCGGAGTTAAGGCTGTTATTGCAACATCTTTTGAGCGCATTCATCGCTCAAACCTCGTTGGAATGGGTGTACTCCCCCTCACGTTCATGGAAGGAGAGAGTCACGAAACGCTCGGCCTCTCGGGCCATGAACACTTTTCCATCGGAATCACCGATGAAGTGGAACCCCTCCAAATGATGACCGTTGAAGCAACCTCTGCCGACGGCGAAATCAAAACGTTCTCGGTCCAGGTTCGACTTGACACACCTGTGGAAGTAGAATACTACCGTAACGGCGGCATTTTGCACACGGTCCTAAGACAGATGGCTGGAGAAGGCCAATAGAGCCACTATCTTCAAGTCAAAGAAGCGCTGAGGTTGAAACAATGAGCAAACTGCGGGGAAACGTTCGCTACCGGTTCCGCTCCGACGACCACGACGTCAATGTCGTGATTGAGGGGGATGTCGATTGGGTGAGTAACCACGTGGACAAACTCGGACTTGCCGGCGTCGGATGGACCATGCCGATCGGAACTCAAGTGAAGCCCGTTGACCTCTCTAAAGTCTCAAAAGCGAGACAAAAAGCAGGCATGGACATCGAAATGGAAGAGGCTCCCGCCGATGAAAAGCCCGCTGACATGGGGCCTACTCCAGACCCTTCTCGAATTCCAATTGTTCGTCGTCCGATTGGCGAACTTGATCTTGAAGCAAAAATCGCAGAGGTCGGACTTGAGCCGCCAGCACAGCCTGACACCATTGAACTCATGGAAATACTTGACGACATGGACCCTCCTCACCCCGTACAAGGAGCTATGAGCGTTGACCCGATGGCTGAAGCATGGCTAAGGGAATTGCTTCATCTTGTCGTTCGTGAACATGGAAGGACTGCCCTGAAGACCGAAGATATCGAAGAAATCGCCAGCAAGCGACTTGGAAACCGTGAAGGGACCGTGTTGGAAGTCTGGCTGGAATCCTTGTTTGCAGCTGGAAAACTCGTCAAGATTCACGGAGGAGACGCCATTGGATGGGGGCCCTCTCCGAAGTGGCTGGCCGGTCGCTTTTAAAGCCCGAAAAATCGTGTTGCTTTTTTCGCTGAGTTTTGAACAAAAAGGGCGCCCTGCGCCGTGGTTCATCCGGAACCATATTGCAAAGGCATTATATTGAAACAGGGCTTGGGTCAAAGAAGTGATGTCCATGCTATCAAAAAATGACCTCTCTAGAGCCCGAGCCCGCAGCCTTTTCCTTTCATTGTTGATGATACTGAGTACAACCGCTGCACTCGCTACTACAGCCAGCGCCTCAGTATCCCGAACCTATACGACCAACCGTGACCCTGCGGATGTCGCCATTGGTGATTTCGACTGTGACGGACACAACGACCTTGCTATCGCAACCGAGGGAACTCACACCTTGAGTATTCTTTGGAATGACGGCAGCGGCGACTTTAGCGAGCGCCAAGACGTATGGGTTTCCGGCAATCAAAGCCGGAATGCAGACTGGGATTCCTTCGCAAATGTAGAACAGGTCGAGGTCGGTGAATTCACCGGAGATAGCGCCCCAGACATTGTCATCTATCAGAAGAACAATCCTTTCAAGACCGACGACCAAGGTCAGCCAGCAGGCGAACCAGGCAACATCACCATCATTGAAAACGGCGGATGTGGCCAAAAAGATTGGAGCATTGGAGAGCGTTTCACTCACTTTTGGGTTTGGGACATGGCTGTTGGAAATGCAGACCAAACGGGCGGAGATGACATCTACGTCCTTGACATCACGGATGTTAGTCCAGGAAATCAACGAGTGGTCACCTACTCTGGGCCGATTACCTCAAGTTCACAAGGATTGGTAACCTCACTTGGTACTTCAAGTCAGAACACCTATCGAAGCATCGAAGTCGGCGACTGGGGTGAAAGTCAAAGCAGTTTTTCCGGATCATGCACAGACGATGACATCTTCCTCCTACGAAGTGAAGGACTTGACTACGGCTCAGGTACCGTCACAAATCCCGGAAACGACGACAACGTCACCATCATCGAATACGACTGTACTGCTTCTGGAGTAGCCCCTGGTTACCCGATCTCTTACACCTACGGCTCCAACCAAGCCAACACCCATGTTGTCAACATGCAAACAACCACAACCGAAGATTTCGCTATCTCCGATGTTGGTACAAGCGGCTACATTGACACCATCGCAGTCATGGACGGCAACCTCGAGAACATCTCATACTCCCAAACAACCTCACAAGGTACCTTTGGTTCGCCACAGAAGGCATACTTTGGACCTTACATATCGTGGTCTATCGCTGTCAGTGACCTCAATGGAGACGGTGAGCCCGATTTCGTCAACCCAACCATTGCCTACCAGCAAAACACAACAGACTCCGCTGGCGGAAGTACATCGAATTTCTTCCTCTCATTCCCCACAACCATTCAGGTAACACTGTCTGACGGAAACGGTGGCCACGTTAGCCCACTCTCATACGCTACAGGCCGCCGGCCATCAGCTGTTGACGTCGGGCAATTGTCTGGAGGCCCGAACTCGGCTGATGATTTGGTGATCGGACACACCCAGTACAACTTTGGTGGATGGCGTGACAACTTTGGATGGGAAGGACAATACGACACTCTTACCATTGTTGAAATGGACAACAAGGACCTGGCAGTTACCGATTTGGAGATTTCACCTGTTGACCGCTTCTTCGGCGCAGTCGGAGAAGGTACCCGTGACATCAACGTCACCGTCACCAACACCGGAATGGACACCTTGAACGGCCAAAGTGCCGATCTTGAAGTTACATTGAAGGTCGTTGATGAATTGAATTCTTCAAACGCCACGGTGTATTCTAACGACTGGGACACGCCTGAGGTCAAAACCGGGTGTGGAACTGGGTGCAACTGGGCCTTTGAGGAATACGTTGATGGCTTAACCAACTGGCATCTTGAGACCAATCACTCAACAGGAGCGTCCACAGGGAACAACGACCCGAACGTTTCTGCAAACTACATCAACCCTACCGACTTTATGTGGGCAGGCAACATGAAAACCAACCAATCCGGAGACCAATGGTCAGGATATGGAAAGAACTGGGACGACGCAATGGTCCTTGAGGATGTCGACCTTACCGGCGCAGACCGTGCTTTCATGAGCGTTGAATTGTTCCAACACCTTGGACTCGGCGCTCTTGGTAGTGCTGACCAAAACGGTTTCATTGTCGGTGATGTTTGGGACGATTTGGCTATTATTGAAGTAGGCAGTGAAGAAACCGGATGGAGCCTCATCGGATGTCCGCGCCAAGCTGCACTCCAAGGCGCATGTGCATCAGGAGAGTCCATCTGGGGCGGCTTTGACATGGACCGCATGTGGAAGCAGAATGTTTGGGGAGCTGATGAGAATCAGATCGTCTACTACGGCCTTTATTCCTCAGGAACATACTACGGATGGAACAACTTTACCGAAGAGGGATTGGGCTCCTTTGACCTGTCCGATTGGGCTGGTGAAACGGTGGATGTTCGATTCCGCTTCCGAACTGGATTCGAAGGTTCAACCGCTAACGATAACGAAAGCCAATGGTCTGGACGAGACGGATTCGCTGTTGACAACCTTACCATCTGGAAGCAAAACACTGCTTTCCTCCCGAACCCACAGACTCAAACAACCACAATTGGCCCGCTCACCAACCTTGAACCCGGCCAAGAATACACAACTTCAATTCAAGCAAACCTGCTCAACGACACAACCTACAGAATTTCCGCTACAATCTCTAACAATGCGTGGGACGAACAGTCCATCAATGACGATGCGACCGGCTTTGTTACGCCGTTCAACCTGTTTGACCCGGCTGTTGAAGGAATCGAAGGGTTCCTTCCTGGAGGCTTGTATGCCGAGGGAATGTTTGACATCGGAGTAACAACGAACAATTGGGGTAATACGCCAGTTGACTTTGATATCGAAGCAACCGTCTACTCTGCAACACCTTCAGACGTATTCTGTGGTGCAAGCAACGCTGTTTGTGAAGAAGACTTCACCGCTGACAGCGACGGATACCTGCACCAAGAAAACCAAAATCCAAAGGGTGTTATCTACGGCGAAAACTCGTGTTCTACCAAGATTTTCAACAGCAATGCCTACTGGTTTGGCCACCCCTGTGACACCTCCACCAACGGTTACGATGACGCATGGGCCAACGAGACCTTGAAAATTCCAAACATCGACCTCACCAGCATGTCTGGGGATTTCGTCTCGTTGAATTTCGAGTACTATGCTGATACATTCTACACCACCGACCAAAGTGGAAACATTGATCCAAGCGATTACGCATTGATGATGGTGGATTACGAAAAGACGTCAGCAAGTGGTAGTGGTTCAGACAATTACTCCGGGCTTGTCTTTGCTCAATGGAACGACTACAACGAAGACGGAACCTGTCAGAATGACGACGATGGAAACGGAATCGTGAATGCAACCGAATCGATTGACTTTACTGAACTGGAATACATTGGTGATGCGGCTAATGAAGAAGGGTCTGGCAATTACAACGTATTCTTCAACTCGGAAGAACTCGTGAAGACAACCAGCATAGATTTGACTCACTTGTACATCCAGAACCGCTCTTCCCCAGATTCAACCCAATGGTTCTCAGAGTGTATTTCCCTACAAGGATCCACCGTAGACATCAAATTTGAATTCCAATCCGATGAGGACGGAAGAAACGGTATTAACGACGGATTTAGAGGCGTTGGTTTCAACAACATCACGTTGCAGGAATACACCTTCGTTGAAGATGCAACCTACACAACGACCCGAACTGGTGTCGATGCTGAAGACGTGGACACGAGTGTTATTGCATCGCACGACTTCGTTTCAGGAGTCTATCGGCTTGATGTCAAGACCATCTTTGACAACGGGACCGTGGGCACCAATTGGTACAACAACAACGAGTTATCCACATCCAACAACATTGAACGTGTTATCTTCAACGTGGAATCGGTAGATATTGGTATCGGACGACCAAAGAAACTGACATGTCAAACCGACCAAACGCTCCCATGTGTTCTCCCAATTGATAGCGCCTTGACCCACTCATGGGATTTCCAGGCCACCAACGGAGTGCTCGCAGGCGAGTATGTGTTCTTCATGGAAGTCGTTGACATGGCTGACGGTACGAGGGCCCATCTGGTTGACTCTGGAGCGCCTGTAAGTCTGCAAAGCCAGGAAAAGGTGGACGTAACATTCACGCCATGGAACGGATGGCTCGACGGACACACGTACAACATCAGTTTCTACGGAGAGCTTACCGATGGAACAAAGAAAGGAACTCCACGTTTCTTCGAAGCAACCTTTGCTGAGAACATTGACATCGCGATTCTCTCAGACACCTCAACGGAAACAGGCATCATCTTGGAAGACCTCGCCATTCTTGGAATGACGTACACTCAATTTGAGCTAGGAGACTGGGACAAGTACTTTGACGCAGGATGGTTTACTCATTACGATAAGATCATTCTACCCATGCAGGACCTGAATGCAGCAAAGGATACCGACCTAGGCGGAGATGGTTACTACCAGTCCCTTGCGGACCCAGTACAGCGAAAGACAGTACTGGAGCAATTCATGTATGCTGGCGGAACCATACAAGCACACTTTGCACCGCATGGAGAACAGGTGTACGGTAAGGACACTACCAACCGTCTTCCGTTTAACTTGGAGATCAAGGAAAAGACCGAGGCAGATAAGCAGATTACTTACGCAAAGATGGACTTAGCTGACCCTTACCATCCAATCATGGATAACGTGTTGGCGACTTCGTTCCAAGGGTTCACTGCCCTTGGCGACACCGTTGTCGCAAACGGCGTCATCAGCACTTCCACGTCCAATGCTGGCGAAATCCCAACCGTTTGTGGCGGAGGCTACATGGAGAACGGAGGAGAATTCCAGCGACTTATTCGCTCAAGTGACGATATTCAAGACACTCTACTCGGCGTCTGCAGTTACCAAAGTGGAGGACTTATCGCCACAACCATCGATGTAGCGGGCAATTCAAACCGTGCAAACGACACTACGTTCCCGTTGCTTGGAAACCTCTTGAAGTACCAAGTTACACCGTACCCGTCAGGATTTGATAATGGAGACATCACCATCAACGGAGAAGTCCCTGATAACGACCCCAACACAAACGGATACAAGGTGCGATACATGAAGAGCAATGCTACACTCACCTTTGACTTCCTTAGCGATACAGAAGCATCCTTGAATGCAGACTGGGTCATCGACGGACCAAACAACTGGGATGGAACAACCTTAGCGACTGGGGTCACCGGCCACACCAGCGAACAGATGCCTACAATGACGTTCTGTAAGACGGACCTTTCTTCCTTAACTGGCTGTGCCCAGGGTGAAGAATGGCACATTACCCTGTATCTTCATGATGATGCAGGACACGCTCGTCAAGTGGAAGTCACCGTACAAACCAACGATGCAGAAGCTGATGAATTCATACCAATAGCCGAAGGTGAAGTCGATATCCGAGATACATATGATGATTTCATCTCCATGGGAGAGCCTCAAACCTACCAAGGAGTGGATTATGATGAATACCGAATCGTCCTCCAAGAGGATAGTGGGGAACTGGTCGTCCACTTTGACGCAAGCAACTCATCTGACGCCGATGCACTTACTGGAAACGGTATTGAGACGTACGAATGGAAGGTCTTCTACGACGCCAAATACGGCGAGGACGACTACCGCCTTCCGTGTGACACTTACACCCAGACTGCGGCGAGCGGCGGATTGTGGTCTTACAAATTCCAAAACGTCACCGTTGACGACACAGGTTCGATTGAGAATCAAATCAAGATTGAACTCACTGTTACCGACACCGCTGGGCGTGTTTCTGATGAATACCGCATGTACTTCGTGATTCTTGCTGAAGGCATGGGAGACGAACCTGTGGACTTCACATGGAATCAAGGAGCCTACGAAAACAAACAAATTGTTGATGATAAAATCACACTAAGCGGTCAAGTCTTAAGCGGTTCAGAAGATGACGACGTCTACATTGAAGTCGCCTTCAGCAACGATGACTTCGCTCTAGAAGGTCTTGAGAAGTACAACTTGAGCAGTGATGCTCTCGGTGAAGGAAAGCAACTCTGGGACCGAACCAGCAAACTTTCTGACGGAGACAACTGGGAACTCACTCTGAACTTGAAGAGCCTCTATGACAACGAATCCTCCCAAGCGGTCACCATTTACCTCCTGGTTTACGAAGGCGACGATGCAGATAACGACGATGACCGAATTTACCGAGAAATCACCCTCACTCTGCCGGTCTGTCAGGGCATTGAAATTGACCCTGCTGCTGAAGCAGCAGGTGGACAGTGGATCATGAACGACAATGACGAATGTGAATGGTCCGGAGATTGGACCTATGACCCTTCAACTGGCCTATGGGCTGATGCAACTCCTGCCGGAGACGGTACTGAAGGGGACTCAGACGGACTCGACTCAACAATGTTGATTGCCGCAGGAGGGCTTCTCCTGCTCATCATCGTTGGAACCTTGATGTTCATGCGCCGTGGTGGCGAGAAGGAAGACGCATTTGGAGACATGAGCGGAGCCTTTGGTACCGATGCACTTGACCCAACAGAGCAATACGTCCAGCAACTCATCGCCCAGGGCTACCCTGAGGAGACCGCTCGTGCATTTGCCGCCCAGTACGTTGGTGGAGATGCGGCAGCGGCTCAGCCAGCAGCGGCTCAGCCAGCAGCAGCTCAGCCAGCAGCAGCTCAGCCAGCAGCTGGCGGATTCGACCAAGCGATTTACGAACAGTACTACCAGCAATTTGTTGGCCAAGGCTATGATGCCGCAACAGCGGCCGCCTATGCTCAGCAATACGCCGTGCAGTACGCTCAATCGCAGCAGTGATCCCACAACAGCCGAGAAGGACAAGAGGGAGCAGGGCTCATGCCCTGATTCTCATGTTCCCGCTCAACCGCACCAGGCGAGAAGCTTACCGTTGAAGCCTCGGTGTTCTGTTGGTGGAGCATTACGCGTTGATTGTGTTCGTTCGTCCAAGGTGATGATGCGAGAGTAAGCAGATAAAACGAACATGCCGATGGCCATTTGGTGTGTTGACTGGGTGCACGCCGACAAGAAGCCATCAATGATGATTTCAATCTTCACTGGGGGTTGACCTTGACCGTGTATTCAAGAGAAGCGTTCTAAATGTCCTGATATGTGCTCGGAGGAACCAAGTAGACCACACAACAGGAGCTCATTGCTTGTACGTGATTCACTCTTCTTCGTAAGGTCGCAATCCGTCGTCAACGCCTTCCTCATCGTCTTCCTCATCAAGGTCTTCAAGGTAAGACAAATGGGCCTCAAAATCTGGGAGGCGCTGCTTCCAGTTCTTTGGAAGGCCAGAACCTCTGTCAATGATTTTTAGCATTCGTTCCTGCCAGGGTCTAGGTTTTCTTTGCATGATGTACATGTAAAGAACAGATGTTCGAATGTCTTCTTGGAGGACTGTATGGCCAGTGGA
>JAQXEX010000016.1 GCA_029250625.1 Candidatus Poseidonia sp.
TCAACAAAACTTGAGACTCTTGGATTTTCAATTGATGAGTTAACTCAAGATCAAATTGATTATACAACAGACTATACTTCTGGAACAGAATAAAATTAGATTATTCTTCTGCTGTCAAATCATTGACAGAATTATTGCTCCTACTTTGTATTGTTCCAGAGTGCGAAAGGCGTTGACCAAAATAGGCCGCTAACAGTTCCAATCGCAAGGGTTCTTACAAACCCCTCAATACATTATGAAAGAGTACAATGGCAGTTCAGTCGGGCAGTACACTGCCTAGCGTCTGTATATGGCCCACTACAAACCGATGTGATTGCATTTCTCATTTACATGATTGACGTCAATACATTCCATATTGACTCCATACAGGGTCATTGCCAGGATCAGATTCATTCCAAGATTTACCACATTTTTCACATTTTATTGTCTTTATTCCTTGAGTGAATTGAGTTACTTTCCAATCATTCTTATCAGGTGGTGTACATGTACAAGTCGGTCCAGGGGTGAATGGTATGTGTCTCATAGGCATAGTCATAACACATGTTTAATGCTTAAATAATTTATGAATTTATTTGTCTCCTCTATAACGTCCGTACACAAGGGATTCCGTTGTGGATACATACAACCGCAAGGGTACCGACGTGTACGCATACATACACATGGGCCCCCCTTGAACTCAGCCTCACACCGAACTCAATGCGTCGTTCAAAGCCGACTGCGCAACAAAACCAGAGCCATCAATGACAAATTGACACCCAGCACCAATACGGGTAAATTATCAAGATTCTGTGCGACTGCAAGTGCGAAAATAATCAAGGATTGCATACCGAATCCAAGGAACGATGAAACGGTTAACTCAAAGCCTAAACTTTTCGAACCCTTTCCAGCAACCCATGAGATCATTCTGTCCTGCCAGCTAAAAAACAAAAGATACACCGAATGAAAGATGTTGACGTTGCGTTGTTGCTCCCAAGGATGGGCTACTGGACGCACACGTTCGTCAATTCTGCTGGTGGCATCACCTGAACCCAGTGCTCTCATTGATACTGAATAGTGATTGAACAGCGAGTATTGGAACAACGTCGCCACAATCATGAGACTGGTGAACAAAATGCTCCAATCAAAGACAATTCCAAAGGCCCCCATAACGGCAATCAAACCGAGCGTGTCTGCCACGGTATCCCAATATCTCCCGACGTGCGAGGGCCTTTCACGGATTCGAGCCAACTCCCCATCTACTGCATCAATGACTCCCTTAATGATCAGCAAAAAACATGCAATAACCGGATTCCCATCAAGAATCAACCAAGCGCTGTATAAGGTGAGAAGGAGATGAAAGGTGGTGACCTGAATGACGGATATCGGTTTTTCTTTGAGATAACGGGCCATGACTCGGGCAATTGGCCTACCCCACTCCGACAAATCAAGGACACTTCTGTCGCCGTATTTCCTTACTGACATGGATGCGCCCATTGGGTTCTAAAGTCCCCCGCTCATAATCTTGAGCGTACAATTACGCCTTGAAGAATGGATTCGGGCCAATCGTTATACCTTCGGATTCGATAGAATACGCATGGAAGAAGAGTCACAAATGAAACGAGGGTTATTGCTCACTAAAGCATTTTTAGTTAACACCGTAATATTGTTTGTAAGTTATTCTTTATTTACGTTTGACATCGGAATAATACCCTCTGATTTGTCAGACATCCCACTGCTCATATTCATCGTATCCTTCATCCTTGAAGCAGTTCTTTTGGTCATGTTAACACGACTGAGCAAGACCGAATCCATTTGTGAGGTTCAAGATTGTGAGAACAAGACGCTCATCAATAAAAAAGTCTGTCCAAAGCATGACGAAGAAGTCGTGAAGGCCTTGAGAAACAATCGGATTGCAGCAGTTGTAGGGCTGACCGCAGTGGCCGTGTATTTTTTCGTCCTTAAGTGAACCCAAATCTCATGCAAGACTGAGAGGATTCAACATCGGTAGCAGGTACAAAGCATGAGTTCATAACTTGCTGGGCGCTCCTCAAACCATGGAACGAATGATCGTTGGTGGTGGATGCTTTTGGTGTGTTGAAGGAGCCTACAAAGACATTCACGGTGTTGAAACAGCCCTACCCGCCTACGCAGGTGGCTCCGATCCAAATCCCACTTACAAAGGCGTTTGCTCAGGCAGAACGGGCCATGCGGAGGTTGTCGAAGTCGTTTATGATGCAAGTACAATCACCTATGAGACGCTTCTTGAAGTGTTCTTCACCGTTCACGACCCCACCCAGTTGAACCGTCAGGGGAACGATATTGGAACGCAGTACCGAAGCTGCATTATGCCATTAAGCGACGGTCAACGAGCCGTTGCTGAAGCCACAATGACTTCCATGCAAGAGTATTACGACGACCCCATTGTGACAACGATTGAAAACCCGTTGAACTTTGTCATAGCCGAGAAAGAACATCATGACTACTACGCCAGAAATCCCTACCAAGGGTACTGCGCAGCAGTAGTAGGGCCCAAAATCGCCAAAGTTAGGGCCAAACACGCCCATCTTTACCGCTGACGTGTCTGCTTTAGCCAACTTGTAACGCCGTGATGTTCAAGAGGCGTCTGCAACGACGAGCCATCATGGTCAACAGCGTACCCATGCCACCAGCCCCAGTGAACGAACCCATCCTTGGCTATCTACCCGGTAGTGAAGAGCGACTCGAACTTGAGGTTGAACTCAAGCGGCAATCCTCAGAAATTCTTGAGATACCATGCGTGATCAACGGTGAAGAAATCTTCACCGGTAACGTCGTTGAGCAGGTCATGCCCCACGACCACGGCCACGTCATTGCACGAGTCCATATGGCCGGAGAAGCCGAAGTAAAGGCAGCCATTGAGACCGCACTTGATGCACATAAAATGTGGTCAACCATGCCCTGGCAGGCCCGAGCTGCTATCTTCCTCAAGGCAAGCGAACTGCTCGCTGGCCCTCGCCGTGCGGAAATCAACGCATCGACCATGATCAATCAATCCAAGACATGCCACCAAGCCGAGATTGATTCAGCCTGCGAACTCATTGACTTTTGGAGATTCAATGCTGACTATTGCCGCCAAATTTACGAAGACCTGCAACCGCCCGTCTCTCCTTCATCGATGTGGAATTCAAGCGAAGTGCGCCCGTTGGAAGGATTCGTATTTTCCGTCACTCCGTTCAACTTTTCGAGTATTGCCGCAAACCTTCCCTCCAGTGCTGCGCTCATGGGTAACGTTGGAGTTTGGAAACCATCCCGTAATTCATACGTCTCAAATTATCGCTTAATGCGCTTGATGATGGATGCTGGCTTGCCTGCTGGAGTCATCAATTTCGTCCCCGGCAAGGCGAGTATGGTTGGCGACATGTGTTTGGGTCATCCTGCACTCGCAGGCATTCACTTTACCGGCTCAACCCGCGTGTTCCGTCAGATGTGGCGCGATGTTGCGAACAACCTAGAGAACTTGAACTCTTACCCACGTATCGTCGGAGAAACTGGTGGTAAAGACTTCATTGTCGCTCATCCCGATTGCGACCGTCGCGCCCTTCTGGTCGCTATGTTGCGAGGAAGTTTCGAGTTCCAAGGGCAGAAGTGCAGTGCAGCAAGCCGCGCCTATGTTCCGAAGTCCGTCTGGTCAGCCATCAAGGACGACTATGTCGCAGAGGTCGCCAAAATTACCGTAGGCGACCCGCGTACCTTCACCAACTTCCTCGGAGCGGTGATCGACAAGAAGTCCTTCGACAACATTGCTGGCTATATTGACCGAGCAACAGCAAACCCTGACTGTGATATCGTCACCGGTGGAACATACGATGACAGCGTTGGTTACTTCGTCCAACCAACAACCATTGTCTGCAAGGACCCCAGAAGCGAGAGCATGGTTGAGGAAATTTTCGGACCCGTTCTCTCAGTCCATGTTTACGATGATGCAGAATTTGATGCGGTGCTTGAGTTGTGCGATACGACCTCAGAGTATGCCCTCACCGGTTCTATATTTGCAACCGACCGTACCCACATCGAAACTGCAGTTAACGCCCTTCGTTACTCTGCTGGAAACTTCTACATAAACGACAAGCCAACAGGAGCCGTGGTTGGGCAACAGCCCTTTCGAGGGGCCCGTGGAAGCGGTACCAACGACAAGGCAGGTAGTCCGCTGAATTTACTTCGCTGGGTTAGCCCTCGTTCCATCAAGGAAACGTTCGCTCCGCCACACGTCTGGACTTATGGGTTCCATCAGTGAGTTTGCTGATTCTTGCGTGCAAGTCGGTTGAGATAGGCCTGTTCTGCTTTTTCAATCAGATATTTTGGCTCATACCGATTGGAAACCATTCCAATCAAGTACCAACCAACTGAAAGTACTGGCGTCACAATGAAGGTGGTCAGGCACAACCACACGACAAGGTTTCCGTCGGTCACACCCCATGACCAATAACTGACGGCCAAGACGCACAAGGGCAACCACAAACGGGCCGCGTTACTGGGCGTTGACATGCCTTTGTGGTCACGACGTGGAGCGAACAATCCTTCGAGGACCATACGCAGTGTTGTCCATCCTTTGCTTATGAATCACCGTTTCCTCGCATCCATCCATTCCTTGATGAAGGAGAACCCCTTGGTTCCACATCCTGCAATGATGAATGCTTCTGCCGAATGCTGTTTTTCAGTGACGAGTGATGGGCGAACTGAGCGGGACTCCCACTCATGAGGTGTTGCTATTCAACCAGGATTTCAACCCACGAT
>JAQXEX010000017.1 GCA_029250625.1 Candidatus Poseidonia sp.
GTACCAGGTTACGGAATGGCTGTTTCACAATGCCAGCATCAAGTGAAAGAATTTGCTGACCTTATCGCTGAGAAATTCGGCACAGAGGTCAAGTACGCCATTCATCCGGTTGCAGGCCGCATGCCTGGGCACATGAACGTCCTTCTTGCAGAAGCCAATGTCCCATACGAGCAACTCATCGAGATGGATGAGATTAATCCTGAATTCCCTGATTGCGATGTAGCGGTGATCATCGGCGCAAACGATACAACCAATCCTGCGGCTCGCAGTGGCGAGGGGCCATTGGCTGGCATGCCGATTATTGATGCAGATGCAGCTCGCACAGTTGTCATCATCAAGCGCTCTTTGTCGGTAGGATACGCTGGCGTTGACAACGACCTCTTCTACATGGACAAAACCATGATGCTCTTCGGCGATGGAAAGGCCATGATGACCGGTCTCAACAACGCCATCAAGGATATCTGAACCCGCCTTTGGCTTACGGTTAGGAAGCAACATTCAAAGAGCGGGGCCGAGTGGAAAAAAACAGGTGAGTACATGCAACGACCGGTGCGCAACTTCTCCATCATGGTAATTATGGCTCTCATGCTTGCCGCACCTGTACTCGGCAGCCCCAACGGACCTCCGTGGGAAAACGGTGGCGGAATCATTGTTGAAACCGGTTGTACATGCCACGGAGGCGGAGCCCCATCCACTGAAGTTGTGGTTTCCATCTCCGGAGTCCCTCGTGCTTACAACCTAAGTCAAACATACGAATTTACCATCAATCTTCAGCACGCATCCAACGAATTAGGTGGATTTGTCCTTTACGATTACAATGCTGGAACGCTCACTGCGGGAGAAGGCAGCCAACAGGATCCTGACGAGCCCGGCGCCCTATCACAGTCAGAACCAGGCAACGATTGGGTCGTCACATGGACGGCCCCAGCTGAAGACATTGGTTCCGTGAACTTCCAACTTGTCGGTAACGCAGTCAATGGAAACGGGAATTTTGATGAAGGAGACAAATGGAACATCCTATCGTTCATCATCAGTGAACCTGGTGCTGCAGAAGTTGTGACCGACGAAGACGTATCACTTCGAACCATTAGCGTCGGTGATTACGATGCTCTGTTCGTCGCCGAAGAAAACCCAGAAGCGGTTGAAGCCGAACGTCAAGAAGGAATCGCTGACGAATTCTTCACCAACGGGAATCTCTACTATTGGACCACACTTTCCTTAATTATCATCGCAGCTGTCATCCAAGGAGAATTCTACGAACGTAAATTCTCAGGTGGACCACCGCACCTTGACCGCAGTCTTGCAGTACCTCAAGGTGTTCGCCGCGGTGCTCTAGCAGCTGGCCTTGGTTTGCTGTTTGCTTATCTTGTTGACAACTCCGAACCGTGGGGCTATTCCCTCGTCGTCGGCATGCTTACTCTTTGGGCTATTTATGGCGTTTACCGAACGATCGCTCAATCTCGAGCACCAAAGCAATATACAGACCTCGTATGAGTTGGAACAATGTCCATTCTCCTTGAATCGGACGCCAATACTCCAGTACAGTCGCATTTTGACGAACTTACGTTTCGCACTACCATTGTATTCCTGAGCGTCAGTCTGCTCTCCCTTGCTTGGCTGTTTGTCATCGATGGTGTTCTTTCAAACCTACTTGATCATCTTCAGCCTTGCCCAGATGCTTGTTTGAATGTTTACGAACCTGCTGAGTGGAGCGTAGTCCGCTGGCTCACGGCAATTGTCCTCGGAATATTGAGCGGCCTTCCATTGATGGTTCACCATTTCCTTAGGTTTGCAAAACCAGGACTACTGCCAGGTGAATATCGAGCCTTACGCAGGTGGACGTGGGGTGGGACAGCGGGAGTTGCTTTGCTCTCAGCAGGAATGTTAGGTTGGCTGTTTCCTATGGCCTATGATGCAGGTCATCGACATCATCTATCGGTTAACCTCGTGGCCCAATACAATGCAGTGGATATTTTGCTCTACGCTGTATTGAGCGTATGGATGTTGATGATTTTTACGTTCACATGGATGTCGCTTGTATTTTTAGGTAAAGGCGGCTTACTCAACCAGCAAACTGCTGAATATTGGCGGTTGCGAATCTATGGGATTGGAACGCTTCTGCTTTTGCTCTCGGTTCCAGACTACAGCACAGGGTTGGGACTGGTATTGCTCCTTCTCTACTGGTCCAGTTCAGAACTGATCGGTTCACGTTGGTTTACCATGGTACCAAGTCATTTTGGAATTTCAAAAACCCGATTGGACCATGAGGGGCGAAAGCGGCGTATTCTCATTGCAGACTGCTCATGCTTGGGAGCAAATGCACACTACGGGGTGAACCCAATTGAGGGCTATAGCATGATGAGATTTGGAGGGATCTGTTCATCAAAAACGGACAGAAATCGATTGATGGAGCATGTGCTGAGCAACAGAATCTCAGATGTCATCGTCACCGGATGCGACACTGCCCCCTGCCCTGAACGGTTGAAGAATAATTTCAACACGCTCGGTACGAGTCTTCGTGGCTTTGACTTAATGGGGTTGCAGAATCATCGCCCTGGGATGCCCTTACGGCCTCAGTTGGATGTTGAGATGAGCCTCGTTTCACTTAACGACCCTTTTCCAGAACATGGCATGCCGCAAAGGCTCGTTCATCTCATGAAGGAGAATTCGATTTTGGCTGAAGAAATTTTACTGCGAGAGAATGGGCCACTTGGCTGGTCGTCGTTTGAGAGGGATGATGTTCTGCTTCTCCGTATTGAGCCTGAATCAAGCCAGTGGAGTCCGATGGCCAGTCTTTTGTTGGACACCGCATAATCACCAAGGCCACACGCAGTAGCAACGAACGTTGAAACATAAGTTCCCCATGCGATAATCATGCAGCGATGGCTTACCCTTCTTGCTGCTGTCGCCTTCATATCCATTGGTGGATGGAGCTTCGTTAACGAAGATGTTGTTGACACTTGGATTTTTGAGCGGAATTTTGTTGAAAACTCATCCCAACAAGAACTGGTTGGCCTCCAGCAAAATGAATCGTGGTTGGTCCTCATTGTGGATTTTGAATCCAACCCTGCAAATGGAAATTGGGGGGCCGATGAGGCACGTAATTTACTCAATACAAGTGCCTCTGAATATTTCCACCAAGTTTCTGGAAATCGAACAAATGTGAGCCTCACCGTGCATCCAGAAGTGATTCGCGCAAACTATAATTTAGCATACTATGGAGCGGATGGCTCAAACCGTGACGTTGACTCAAAAGGAAATTTCATGCCGGTATTTCTTGCACAAGAAGCCGTTGAAACGGTTTCTGATTCCATAAATTGGGAACCGTTTGACCTCAATGGTGACGGTACAGTTGACCGTCTGTTGATTTTGCATACGTCAAAAGGGCAGGAAGAGAACCCTTCGGTTAAGAGTAGAATTTGGAGTCATTTCACAGAGTTTGACACCCCGATTGATACTGGAAACGGACATTCTGTAGAACACTACACAATGGCGAGCCTTCAAACCGGAACAAGTGGTATCGGTACCATCATGCATGAAATGATGCATCAAATGGGTGCGGTTGACCTTTATCCGGTCCACGATGATTCTTCGTTCCAGACCTGGAAAGGTTTGGGGGATTGGGACGTCATGGCGAGTGGAAATTGGAACGGTGGGGGTCGTTGGCCTGCACTGCCGAGCGGAGGAATTCTTGACATGATTGGCGCTAATCGTACCGTTGAACTGGATTTAACATGGCCAGACCAAAGTACTGCACCGTGCATTGGGCCTACGGTAACAATGCAGGGGACCAGCGATTCCGGAGATGTATTGATGATCCCAATTGGCGATGATGAATCCGTTTACATTGAACTTAGAACCGATTCTGGATACGATAACCGACTCCCCGGAGCGGGCGTTCTTGTGACTTACCTTGACAGGTCTGCGGGAGATATTGACCGAAATGAGGTCAATACAAATCCTAATTTTCCCTTTTTGATGGTTATTGAAGCCGACGGCCAACAAGATCTTGTTAGCGGAAGCAATGAGGGGGAGCAAAGTGATCTGTTCGTCAACGGTTCAACATTTGGTGCCGAAGGCATTCAGATACGAACACACGACGGAATTTTAGTGGGATGGACTGCAACGATCACGGGAGATCAGAACCAAAATATCACCTTCTCAGCGACCAATTGTTCCCCATCTTTTGAATTGGACTTACCAGATTACAGCGCCACTGTTTTGCCTGGTGCTACCGTTCCGATAGAAATTGGCCACTCAGGACCTTGTACGAGCACACTCACATCCTCAGATGGTAGAATTGTTTCCCTTGTGCAAGAGAGTGGCGATGGCGGTGGATTTCATCTGAATTTCTCACAGTCCGGAATGGCCAATTCCTTGGCGGTCATTGAGGGACAAATCCAATGCGGTGAGGGGGGGAGTTATCATTTGCAATATCCAGTCTTGACGCTCAATCGAATACCGATTGAATCCACATACAAAGGCAGCATCTCCTCAGATGCTACTTCGATGATTTCCGTGCCAGTGGACTCAATTGGGGACAACAATCAACGTATTTCTGTTGAGATAGAAGGACCACTCTCCCGAATTGCAGAAGGGGAAGATTTTGTCGTCCTCAGTGCCGATGGAACCTACACGCTCAACATCTCGCCAAACGGCCTATTGAGTGATAATATGCTGGTCCGAGGCGAACTCATATTAACGACTGAAGAAGGCGGAGAATGGGTCATTCCTGTTGAATTGAGTGCTTCAAGTGACGAGGATGTATTTCTGGCTGAATGGAGAACTCCAGGCCGTGCCCTTGGACTCGCTGCAATGATTATCGGCATCTATCTCACATTAGGATTACGTCCAAAAAAGGCATCTGAACCAACACAAAAAGTAGCCCCGTTGGACGGCGAAATGAATGAACAAAAGACCATTGTTGCACCCGAAAACCTTGACCCATGGGGAAGGCCAGTCGACCAAATGAACGATTCATATTCCGACTGAACGACGGATGCTGAGAAAACTCCAAGATGCTTCATCGGGGATTGCACACAGCCACCGTTTATTCACGCCTTCAGCAAGTCGGACGGAAAGGCAGACACCTTCCCATGTTTCAGCGGCCATGTCAACTGGTTGCACAAGCCATGGTGCATGTTCAGTATTGATTTCGGTTTCGTAAACTCGCCATTTACAACTATATTTGAATCCAGGCCGAAGGAGTAAGCGTTGTCCAGCCAGATGTTGATACAATGAATCTGAATGGTCTTCCTGTGCAAGGAACATATACTCTTCTTCACGAAGATACCTTCCCGAAAGATGTTGGATCCCAAATGCAGGCAACATCCATTTCAAATCATCAGAGATGAAGTGTCCACCTTCAATAGCAACAGCTTGGTCAAGAAGGGAGTCGAGCCGGAGATTTTCTTCTTCATCCAAATCGAGGGGTATTCGTTGGTCGCCCACAGGCGACTCATGTGACAGCATGTACACCGTGAGATCCAATTCATCATCCATGACACATAATTCTGGCCGATGTCCGTGAGATACAACGGTTTCAACCCAGTGCTGAAGTTCATCCCAGTTGATCACATCATGTGTTCTTTGAAATCTAATTTGGCTGAATCCATCATGCTTTTTCCATGATTCATGACGCTGCCAGCGCACGGCCCATGTAGCAGGGTGAAGGTTTTGATATCGGTCCTTGAGGTGAGATACAGGCACGACAAGTTCCCCTCCGTTCCTCATGACGTCCATCACAATTACACGAGACAGAATTGAGGGGTCAGCATCCAATTGATTTCCGAGCCAATCATCATCATCAGGAAGAGGCACATGCCTGTACCAGTGTGAAAACATCACCTCTTCAACTGTGAGAAGGATGCCCCCATCTTTGGTCAATTGCCCTAGGGCACTTTTTTGATGAAGACGTTGAGCAAGTGGTGACGGTAAATACCACAGCCCATCCATTGCAATTGGACGAGGATGAGGTTTAGCAGGTGGGGCATTGGCTGAGAGAGAGGAACCCAATGGACGCGTTGTGCGAACCCTTGGAGTGTATGTCCGTTCCCTACGCCCCATGATTATCCCACCGACTGCCTCCATTTGATTTCGTCGCCTTGAACCGATTGTCCTATGTGCTACAACTGCATGAGCAAAAACAAGCGGGGTGAGAACATGGTTGACGGCTACTTAGGAACCCTCACAACCGAACAGCGTTCACTCTTGCATTTACTCAACCAACGATTGCCCAGCGGAGGTTGGGAAGCCCCAGCAGTCCTTACACAAGCAGGAATCTCTGCTGCTGTACACGTCCAACGAAAGCACATCCCCCGAACGCTCAAACGAATGGAGAAACAGGGACTTCTCAATGTTGAGCAGCGTCACATACCAGGTGGAAAACAACGTAAGCGCGTTTACACCCTCACTGACTTAGGGACTCAGCGCGCAGAAGAACTTCGTGAACAATTCCTTAACAAAATGGTGATTCATGAGTCACAAGAAGTGAAACTTGGTTCCTTATGGGATACAACATCACCTCTTCTTGAATTGCTCTCCCATGTTGACGAAGGAATGAACTTCTTTCAAGATGCTCTTGTATCCCCTGTCTCTAACCCAGAAGGCATGGCCTCACTCGATGCCCAATATGGAGAAGAACTGGTTCGCCGCATGTTTGCAAGAGCTTGGGAAGATGGAAAGATCACCAGGGATGAACAATCGTTGCTCAATGAGGTCGTAGAATTCTTAGGAATGCATCCAGAACGTGCTCGCAGGTTATCGAATGAGGCCAGAAAAGAGCTCAAAATCCCTCCGCCTGAAGAAGTCTATTTTGATATGATCTTGCAGGCCCTCGATGATGGAGAAATCATGTCTGAGGAAGTTGCATTGCTTGACACATTTCGCGTTGCATTTGGAATTGATTCTGTCACCCACAACTCACTACTGGACCGGGCACGTAACATGCCCGTTGTCTCTGAACACTACCCCACCTATGCTGAAGCCGTGAAGACAGCCTACAAGGATAAAATCATCACAATGGACGAGCATGCAATCCTCTTAACATTGAGAAATCAATTGAACATATCAGAATCCGAACACGACCAAATCATGAAGGATTTGAAGGAAACATAACCGCTTGGAGTGAATGACATGGGAATGACTGACGAAGAAGCAATGCTCCACGACGTACTGTCGGACCTCAAGGGACACCTACGTTCCGACGATGATGCAAAGATTGTATTAATCGGAGACGTCATGATGGATTGTTACATTCATGGTTATGCGAATAACCTCAATTCACGAGCCCCTGTTCCTGTACTGAGGGAAACTTCCAGAGAAGAGGACGTCGGTGCCGCAGCTCACGTTGCGAGGGGTTTGAAGTCAATGGGAATGACAAGCCATCTCTTCGGTGTTGTTGGTGACGATGCCGCAGGACTGAGTATTATTGAATCCCTGGAGGCAGAAGGCGTTTCCACAAATGGCATCGCCATTATCGAAGACAGAATTACAACGGTTAAGACCCGCATGCTGGCTTCAAGAGAAAGTCTCATCCAAGAAGAACAATTACTCCTTCGCTGGGATATTGAAGAAGATGCCCCAGTTCCTCTTGAGGCA
Organism: Candidatus Poseidonia sp.; assembly: GCA_029250625.1. Taxonomy (GTDB): domain Archaea; phylum Thermoplasmatota; class Poseidoniia; order Poseidoniales; family Poseidoniaceae; genus Poseidonia. The sequence continues at coordinate 7,600 of JAQXEX010000017.1, forward strand.
TCAGAAGCACTCTACGAGCAGGCTGTGACCGATTTGGAGGGCGCTTCTGCACTCATCGTTTCTGACTATGGTCAAGGCGTCGTCACCGACCAAGGTTCCGAAATACTGTTTTCGAAGGCCAAGGAACTGGGACTGCCTGTAATTGCCGACCCCAAGCTAACAGGTTTGCATCGTACTGAAGGCGTAGATTGGATCTTGTTTCAGCACCAGGGTCTGGAACTGATGAGGCGCAGAGTGGGAGCTTCAACCGGTGCTGATGCTGCTGAGAAATTGATTCATCAGTACAATTGGAACCACGTCGTGGTCTTGTCCGGAGAGGCTGGTGTCACCATATATTCCAAAGACCATGATACTGTTCATGCACCTTGCGGACTTGTAGATTTGAGGCAGATGATTGGACTCATTGATGCGGCTGCAGTAGCCATTGCGTTCTCATTATCAAGGAACCTTGATGTTCAATCCACAGCGTTGCTGGCTAATGCGGCGTGTGAATGCATTCTAGCAGCGGAACGAACCGATTCGTTCGTATTGAGTCGAGAAGATTTAATCCATCGAATCGGTGAACAAGTTTGGAATCTTCAAGTCTCCAAGCGCTGAGGTGATCTTGTGAGTGCATGGCCATGGCCAACCACTGCAGACGTTGCACTGAGAGCTTTTGCACCATCGTATGAATCTCTACTCATTGAATCAGCAATGGGCGTACAGGCTTTATTGGCCTCCCCAGGGGGAAATATTGCAGCACCAAATCAGATCCGCCATTATGGTGAATGGCGAATTCAGTGCAAGCACTCACCTCATGATAGAAGCATGCTATTGGTGACGTGGCTAGAAGAAGTCCTTTATCGGCAAGAGATACACAATCAATGGTTTCTTGATGGCGCTGTGAAGATTGAACAACATGATGCAGGACTTACGGCAGTCGTCCAAGTCACTTGGGTGAAAGCCGACCTCATCGAGCGAGAGTTGGAAATCAAAGCAGTCACAACGCACAAACTTGCGGTAGAGCGAGTGGATGAAGGCGTAACAATTCAGCCACCTGATCCAGACGTCCCGGAATTTCAGGGACCAGGTTGGTACTGCGATGTCGTGTTTGACATATGAGTGGGAGTGCCAAGGGTGGACGCTCGTTCAACGAGGCCAAGTCCGCAAGCTTCCTCCATCCCGACACCCCACAGCACCCATGGCTCCAGGTAGGGCTGCTCCGTTCCCGGCCTGACCTAATCCCCCGGTTATTCAGTTCCCGTTTCCTTCCGGATACGGTTCATGACACCCGAGTCATGTGGGGGCGAGACATCAACGTCCGCCTACGGGAACCTCAAAGCCGCTCTCGCCGCCCCAAGGCGTTCAGTCCACCATAACGACGCTTTGTGGTACAGGGTACGCCGGGCTCCCCACCTATCCCATCGGGCCCTGCTGCCCAGCCTATATGAAATCAGCGTCAAGGCAGATTATTCCAAATCAGCTTCTTCTTCATATTTGGAAGGGCATGATGTCTTTATCGTACTGGCATCCAAGACGTAGGTTCCATCCTCAAACAGGAGGATTCCCTCTGCATAGACCGTACGATTGTCTCCCAAGCCGTTTGAAACGGCAGCGTCCGTATATCGAATCTTAAGTGTGTAGGATTCACCCTCCAAAGTAAACACCATCGTTCCGTTGTCAATACTGCCATCAAGTACTTCTCCACGAACAGCCACTTCATCACCAAGGTGTGAATCAGGATTAACCATGATTTCATCCACTGTTTGAGTTGGGACGGGTGCCTGGACGAGGACGGTAGCGAGTAGACCCAACGTAACTATGGCTCCGAGAACCATGATTCGTGTTCGTCTTGACCACATGCTTTGTTCACTCCTATCTCCCTTAGAAACCCTTTCAAACAGACGTCGTCCCAGAACCAATCGCTTCCTTCATCGTTGAAAAATCGTGAATGTCAAGGTGATTGTGGATTCCATGAACTACAGATTTTGTTAATGATGGCCCCTCAAAGACGAATCCGCTGTATGCTTGAACCAAAGACGCTCCTGCCCTGATCTTCTCCCATGCATCGTCTGCAGACATGACGCCTCCAACTCCAACAATGGGCCATTCACCCTTTGTCATCTTGCTAACAATCCGTATCATTTCGGTTGAACGGTTCAACAAAGGCCGACCACTCAAACCTCCAGTCTCAGCGAAAATGGATTGTTCCTTGGCCGATTTACCTTCTGGCCGGATCAGCGTGGTGTTGGAGAGAACGATTCCTGCTGCTCCACTGGAGCGTGCAGTTTTGACGACATGCTCGAGTTGTTGGTCGGTTAAATCGGGCGCTACCTTGACAAGAATTGGTTTTTCTGCCCCTGCTGTTGCTAGGTCTTGGTTGACTTGGTGACAGGTATCTAAAATGCGCATCAAACCTTCATCGTTTTGAAGTTCCCGAAGATTAGGGGTATTCGGAGATGAAACGTTGACAACGAAGACGTCAGTGAATTCCCACAATGCGCGCATTGTAGCCCCGTAATCTTCATGAGCATCTTCAAGAGGTGTAATTTTGGATTTACCAAGATTGACCCAAAGCGGAACCTTCGGCGCTCCATACTTAGCAAAGTGTTTGGCTAAATTATTGGAAATTTGTTCCGAACCTTCGTTGTTAAAACCCATTCGATTAACCAGAGCTTGAGTAGCGTCCGCACGGAACATTCGGGGTTTTGGATTTCCATCTTGACGGTGTTGTGTCACACCACCAATTTCTATGAACGCAAGGCCAGTGGACTCCCAACCACGCAGCGCAATTGCATTCTTGTCCATTCCTGCGGCAAGTCCAAAAGGATGAGAATAAACATGACCGAACACCTCAACTGGAACGCTTTTGCGCGGTTTATAGGCTAGACGAAGTCCTGAACGCGTGAGTGGGTTATTCGAAAAGAGTCTCAGCAACTTGAGGCTTCTAAGGTGAGCTCGTTCGGAATCTTGGAATTTGAGCAGTGGTCGCCCAAACCAACGATAGAACACGCCCATGTCGGGGACTCATGGACACCATCTTTCAAGACTTGCCTCTTGTTGGACCAAATCATGCGAATCACCGACCCAGCATGGCCAGCTGTTCAAGAAGCGGCCAGGATGATGCTGAGGGAGGACGTTGCATCGATTATGGCACCTGAGCCCTTTCATGATGCATTGCAGGAACTTGTCCTCAAGATGGGTGACTCAATGGCCGCACGACAACATTTTCCGCTGGTATCTAATGTGGAAAGTGATGTCATCATTCTTACTCCTCGGGATCATTCCGGGCCCGTTCCCAAAATGTATTGCGGACTAGAAAATATGGCTCAATACCCTGAGACATTGTGGATTCCACAAACCGCCAGTGAACTCATGGAAACGCTGATTCAAACCATGCATGATTTGTTGGAAGCGGGCTATCCGGGGTGCCTTGGATGTGGAGGCCCCGGCGCTGAAGAAGAGTGGGATGAAACCGCTAGTAGAAGGCGAATGAAGGTGGAATCTTAACTCCAATCCAAGGATGAAATGTACCATTTCATGCACATGAGAGCATCATTGAAAAGGTAAAGGAGGGTTCAAGTATGGTCGTCGGCGGCCCTATTCCATATGTCTATTGTCATCATTGCCGAGAAGCCCAGTGTTGCACAAGACTTGGCCAACGTTCTCGGCGTCGGTAAAAAGACGGACACTCATTGGGAAAGTGATGACATCATCATCACCTGGGCCATCGGTCACCTGCTCCAACTCAAGTACATGGACGACTACGATGTTGCGTTCAAGGATTGGCGTAAGACAATCGATAGGCTACCCTACGTCCCAGAGTCGTTTGAATACAAACCAATTGGCGGCCGAAGCCGTTCTCAGCTTTCTGCAATCATGAAACTGATCAAGAACAAGTCCGTAACAGAAATCGTCAATGCCTGTGACGCTGCACGAGAAGGAGAATTGATTTTTCGTACGATCGTACAACACTCCAAGGTGAAAACTCCTGTGTCACGAATGTGGATGCAATCAATGACTTATGATGCTATGAACACTGCTTTTGAGAATCGAAAACCGGGTGCAGAATACCAAGCACTCAGTGATGCTGCATATTCTCGTAGTTATGCCGACTGGATCATTGGAATGAACGGTTCTCGTGTCGCCAATACTTACCTGCCACGTAAGAAAAGCGAAAAGGCACCGAACTCCCTCGGACGGGTGCAAACCGCAACATTAGCCCTCATCGTTGACCATGAACTCAAAGTTCTCTCCCACATTCCAATGCCATTCTGGCAATTGAGCGGGACCTTCAGTGCCGGTGATGCAACATGGACTGCGCGCTGGGAACGAAATGGGCACAAAGACGACCCACTCCAGCCCGAAAAGAAAGCACATCGTATTACCGAAGCCTCTGAAAAAGCAGAAATCGAAAAGGCACTTGCATCGGGAGCCTCCGTCAATACCACAGAAAAGGACAGGAGCAAGAAAGAACAACCGCCTCTCAATTTTGACTTGACCAACCTCCAGAAGCGTGCTAACGGTTTGTGGTCGTGGTCTGCAAAGCGAACCTTGGGCGTGGCTCAAGACTTGTATGATAAGTTCAAATTAACAACATATCCTCGAACTGACTCCCGGTATCTTCCTGAGGACATGCATGAAACGGTGGCGAAAACACTGGATAAACTGTCTGCACAGACGGCATATTCACCTCATACCAAGCGATTGGCGAAAGATGGTCTCAAGAATGCCGGCCGAAACTTCAACAACAGTAAGGTGAGCGACCACTACGCCATCATACCAACCGGCCAAGAGCCCTCTACATCCTTATCAGGTGACCACTTGAAACTCTACGATTTGATCGTGAGGAACTTCCTTGCTTCATGGCACCCGCCGTCAGAATGGAAGGTTACCAAGCGCACTGCAGACCTTGCCGGACATTTGTTCCATAAGGAGGTTGAAACCCTTGAAGTTCCCGGATGGAGAAATGTGATTTCTAAGAAGAACAACGTACCAGAGGGCTGGGGGAAACTCCCAGGAAACCCGTGCAATTCGACACTGGACTCACATGAATTTTCCGAAGAAAAATCAAAGCCTAAGAACAGACTCAAGGAAGCAAGCCTGCTCCAACTGATGGAGCATGCAGGCAAGCATATTGAAGACGATGAACTGGCTGATGCGATGAAAGAAAAGGGACTTGGAACTCCTGCGACCCGAGCAGATACCATCGAGAAACTCATTGACCGCAATTACATTCGCCGTTCACGCAACGGCACCATCAGTGCAGCCTCGCATGGAATTCGTATGATTGACGTCCTGCGAAGAATACCCGTTGAATGGATCACTTCACCCGAACTTACGGGGGAGATGGAAGCATCTCTCATTGCAGTTCAACGTGGGCAAGAGCCGATGACCATTTACATGGATAAAATAGTTGACCGTACACGAGAAATGGTTGAAAAAATTCGTGATCATGACCGTTCCACACTTTACCTCTCAGACGAGCCATTGGGCGTTTGCCCTGCCTGCCAAGGCAATGTTTTGGAAAACACACTCGCATACCAATGCGAAAAGAACGAAGGCCGAGACAAAGGCTGTCCGTTTGTATTCTGGAAGGATACCTCGGGGCGCTGGTTTGACCGCACAACAGCTTCAAGACTTCTTTCTGAAAAGAAATTGGAAGACCTCCACGGCTTTTTCAGTCAACGAGGCGAGGGCTACGACACCACCGTCGAACTCATGAATGATGGAAAGGTTGCTTCCAAAGGAAGTGGAGAATCGACCTCAAGTTCCAGCGATGCTGAACTTTGCCCGTGTCCAGTATGTGACCACGGTACCATTCGTGTAACTGAACTCAACTATGCATGTGACCATGACGAGTGTTCCTTCAGAGGGCTTCAGAAAGAGATGTGCAAGCGACCAATATCTCAAGAAGAAGCACTCACGATCTTCAAGAATGGTAAATCTGAACTTCTGGATGACTTCACATCGAAACGTAATCGCCCTTTCAGTGCTTTCCTGGTTCTTCAAAAGAATCGAGTGGCCTTTGACTTCCCTCCTCGAGGCGCGCCGGCTGATGCCAAGAAATTCGAAATCGTACCCGGAGTTGTAGGCATTTGTCCAAAACACAAGGCCAACATCGTGGAAACAGAAACACACTATACCACTGAAGATTCGAGTACCCAATGCAAAATTCACATCTTGCGGGCTATGTCAAAGCGGGAT
>JAQXEX010000018.1 GCA_029250625.1 Candidatus Poseidonia sp.
GGACAAATGGGCAACGGTATCGCACAGGTGGCTGCTTGTGCTGGGTACGATGTTGTCATGGTGGACATTAAGGACGAATACGTCGAGAAAGGCCTTGGTACCATTCAATTTTCGCTTGGAAAACTTGTCTCCAAAGAACGGATGAGTCAAGCAGATGCTGACGCAGCCCTAAGCCGAATTGAAACTGGAACCGACCGCCAAGCATGTGCAGAATGCGACCTCGTTGTGGAAGCAGTTCCTGAAATCTTAGAACTGAAAACAAGTATCTTTTCAGAATTGGATTCCATTTGCAAACCAGAGACCATTCTCGCATCCAATACATCATCCATATCCATCACCACCATCGCCGAGTCAACAAACCGTCCAGACAAAGTCATTGGAATGCATTTCATGAATCCGGTTCCAATCATGAAACTCGTTGAAGTCATCAACGGAGGTCAGACCAGTTCAGAGACCAATTCAGCAGTGAATGAAGCAGCTGAAAAAATGGGTAAAATTGCCCTATCATGCAACGATGCGCCTGGATTCGTCTCAAATCGTATTCTTTGTCCAATGCTCAACGAAGCCATTCTCACGCTTCAAGAAGGAGTTGCAGAACCAGAAGCCATTGATGGAATCATGAAACTCGGAATGAACCATCCAATTGGCCCTCTTGCACTTTCAGACCTGATTGGCCTTGACACGGTCCTTCACATCATGAACGTCCTTCACGAAGGCTTGGGCGATGACAAATACGCCCCCGCTCCACTCTTGGTGAGCATGGTAGAAGAAGGAAAACTCGGTCGGAAAACCGGTCAAGGGTTTTACACATATTAGGTGTCGAATTGATTCTAAAAGACCAACTGCAACGCTGGGCGATTGGTCGCTTCCTTATGGAAATTCAAGATTCCGATGAGGTTCACATACAGGACCGAAGAATGGCCGACCAACGATTGGACCTCCTTCATCGTCTTTCTGTCTTTAGGGCTGGTCTGTTCGGTCTCATCTCCGGTATGTTTGTTGTCGCCATTGCGCTTTGGTTTCATGAATGGGAGGGTTCGGAAGGCTGGAGCAATTACACCTTTTTTATCGCTGTTGCTCTTGCTGGATTTCTTTCAACATCCCTTGAATTGGTATTCATCTACGGTGATTCGTTGAAAACAGCTGCTCGAATGGCCAAGGTGCTCGGGATTCCGGAGGATGAACTCCAGAAGTTTGACTTGGAGGAGTCAATCCCGCACTGGTTGATTCATGCTGCTTTGGGTGCACCTGGGTTTCAGGGGGCAATGTTTGGTATTGACCCGCTTGCCCGGATCGGGAAATTAGGTATGTTGATTCGTAAAATCTTGAAAAAATTCAGAATCGCAGCAAGCGCTACGTTGTTCAAATCCATTGTTCGCAGGATGTGGGTGCAACTCATCGGTAGGACAGCCTTGCGAGCATTTGTAGAACTTGTATCGCTCCCCTTTTTCGTTCTCATCAACGCTGTTGGAATGAACTCAATGATGCGTGATATGAGGTCTCGACTGGTAGGCCATGAGTTGACGCCCTCCTTGATTGAACACACTTTCCCGGAAGGAGTGGAGCATCTGACTCCCGCCTTACATAGTGCCATTTACGACGGAATTCAAGAACAAATCACTTCGGCACGTTTCATTCATCCCAATCAAATTCGAATTCTCAATCTCATTGGTGATCCTCCTTCACATGCTCAGCCCACCAATTCCGACGAGCAACGCCGAGCAAGTCGTTTTCTCCTGGCGATGTTTGCGCTTTCTGGTCGTTTGAGTTATCGTTGCAGGCGAATCATGCGTCGTTTGGAGTCGAATCTTGGCGAAGAGGAAGTTTCCCTCGTAGAGGCAGAAATTGAAGCCGCAATATATGATTTAGAGCCGTTTAACCGGCCTTGGATATGACCACAACGCTCAGTTCAACAACCAACCGTGTTCTTTTTCGCACCCATTACCTTTCAGCAGGGACAAGCATCAAATGTCAATACGCTAAGGCGTATGTATGGCTGTGGATGGGTTACTTGCTGTGGGAGGCATCCTCAGTTTAGCACTGGGTGCTAGCGGCCTCATCCTGACGCGCAGTCAAAAGCAAGAGATCATCTGGAACAAACGATTTGCCGCACAGATTCTTTGTTGGATTTTCATCTGTAAAGGAATTGCCAACGGTGTGCGCTCAGTCGGTTTTGAAGGAGAATCATGGCGCTTTGTCTTGTATTCCGGACATTTTACCGACCAGGTTTTTGCTGGTGCTGTTATGCTTCTTGCCCTGATTTTTCCCGTGCCCTTGCTACGAACCAAAAAACAATTCAAATTCGGAGCACTTGCTGTTCTTGGCTATACCCTCATCTCAATGGGTGCGGCTACATTTATTTCGATTAACACTCCATTGGCAGGATTAGCTGATGCTTACATCGTGTGTGGTTTCATTTGGGGAACGGTTTACCTCAAGTTCAGGTTCATGAGCAATTACGAGGATCACAAAGAGGTTCAAGGCGTCTCAGACGTTGCGATTCTTTTGTTCATCATGGTCACAGGCCATATTCTCTTCCGATGGGTTGGTTTCCTGACTCGTTCTAATTATTTCTACTTCATGGACATTTACGGAGGGAACATCACCAGTGATTATCTTTGGTCCATGGGTCTCGCTGCAGCTGTGATTTTTGGTATCGTCATTCTCCTTGGGGAAATCTATCAAGTCGCTCAGGGAAATATTCGTGGAACCTCATACGTCATTTTCACGTACATGATCATCGGTGTGGTGAGCCATATTGTTCTAGCAGGAACTGGACTTAGCGGCAGTGGAGGAGGTACTGATGCTGGCGATGGATACACGAAGTGGCAAGGCATTTGGACCGAAATCACATCATCGGTTCACTTCACAATGATGCGTCCGATTTTGGGGCTCTACATTTTGTTCCATTACGGCCTTGTCAAAATTACGGAAGACAATGAACAAGTTGGTAAAACGATGGCTATTGTTTTGATTGTTGTTGCTACATCAGCCCTTCTTGAGATCATCCAATCCCTCATTCCCCTAACCGAGATGCTTTCCGCAGGTATCCTCGGCATCGCCATTGCCTTTGGAATCGGTTGGGAGGAGCGTTCGTTCCAATCTTTGATTTCAAACCCACTGCGTTTCCCAATTCGGGTCAAAGGATTGTATTTTCCTGAGTTGGAATTTGAGAGGTCTTCATATTTTGCGCTTGATAAGGGCATGGCCATTCTCATTGGTTTTGTTGTCTTCTTGGCATTCATCCTCGAGTTGAGCAGTGCAGACCCGTTTACGATGAGCAATTGGTGATTTGTGATGAACGAAGAACAAGGAATTCGATTTCTAATCACAGATGACGACTCCGGTCGTTCCTTTGCTTTACTTTCGTTGGCTCTTGTTGTTGGTCTTGCGTTCCATGCATACACGTTTAACGTTACAAAAGCGAATGATATCGCCAACAAGTATGCTGTTGATGTATATTCAATTGATTTTGAACATTACGATGTCCAAGATTCGGATTCCCTTCTCATCGCAAACGGTGAAGTGGATGTTTTGCAACTTTCACGAGAAATTATGGGTGTTGATGAAGGGAGTCTAATGGCTCAAATCACCTTTGATGTTTCTTATTCTGAATCTTCTGGTCAAATCGGGGACCCATGCGACGAAGTGCATGTCTCCATAGCGCCCAATGGAATGGAAGCAGATTGGCAGAACGAGAATAATATTCTTTCAGATTCGAATGACAATTGCGACCCCATGACGCTGGTTGTGTATGTTTATCCAGGCTACGTTGGTGAATCTTCGGAGGTGGTCGGAAACAGCGCAAAATATTGGAACGATGTATGGACGAATGAAACGTACGGCAGTGGGACAATCGAATTGGAAATATCCGTTGAGACCAATGAAGGTCCGACCTCATTTGCTACAGGTGGAGATGATAACGAAGAAATCAATGTCCAATGGACTGTATCGTTCTTTGAGGTTGAAATCAAGTCCATCCCATCGTGATTTGTTCGATCGGAACGTGTTCTGATTATGGCCGTGAAGATAGCGTTCGACACAATCCATTGCAAGCTCTTCGTATGAATGGGTCTGCTAAGGGTAGCGAGTGTACTGGGGGACTGAACACCCATTGTACTTCTCCATAAGGTCTTGAGGGGTTTGAGAGAACCCTTACGATTTCGTGGAAATGATATGTCAGTTGACTGTATCTGTCTCTGTTTGTTTCTCTTTGTTTCTCTCTTCTTCAACAGCGTCAGCAACCTTGCCAGCCGTACTAAGTGCCTTCTTTTTCAAACGCTCGAAGTTAAGATATATCGTTCCACCAACTGTC
>JAQXEX010000019.1 GCA_029250625.1 Candidatus Poseidonia sp.
TCCAATCTCAACAATGCGGTGCATCATCAATCCAAATTCAGTCGGTAGAGGCCAGCGCTTTTTCTTGGGTTTTGTAAATTCGTTTGGAATCTTGAACGGTTCGGATGCCCACCCTTTCATGTGTTCCAACCAATACCTTCGGGGACAGGCATCTGTAGCATCTAAGTGGTGGGCTGCGCCTTTGATGGTCTCTCGCAAAGGTTGGAGCGTAATCGGATTCTTGTCAGCGATCAACGTCGTTGCATCAAGGTGCTTCTCGAGCATTCGGAGACGTTGTTGGGGAGAGGAGGGTGTCGTTTGATGGAAACAATCAGGATGATGATAAAGCCGGATTCCTGAAACACCCTCGGCTCCAAGAGGATGATGTTCCAGGAGGATGGCTGGATTCAGAGCGACGGGTACTTTGGAGGCCGTGTATGGGGAGAGGGAATGAACTCCCATGTCTCCGGGCAGGAGCCAGGGGCTATCTTCATCGCCAGCACACCAAGACGCACGCCGTAATCCTTCCACCCACATTCGCCCCATGGTCCTCGGATCGGGTTTTATGGTGAGGGAGAGTTCTCCGGTTTCAGCGTTGAAGGTTGAGGTGTCCGTCGGTCTACCGGTAACGATGAGGCGGTCCTTGACACGGGTGAGTGCAACGTAGAATTTTCTTCGCAGTTCTGCTTTGTCTTGAGCGGTGTTCATTTGACTTGCAAATGCCCACAGGCCGTCAACAGGACGAGCGTGCGCATGCCAGGGTTGAATCCTTCCAGCAACGACTTGAGGCGTAACCAACACGTTGTCTTTTACCGAAGTCGTAACGTCGGCCATGCCCGCTGTAAAGATGCCTGAAACAGCCACAACCGGGGCTTGAAGTCCCTTTGCACCGTGAATCGTCATGATTTGTACGGCGGCTTTCGTGGGCTTACTGATGGCTTGTGGACCCCTCTTTTCAAGTCCAATCAATTCGTTCAAGCGACGATAAATTGCCGTAACTGAATGGCCTGTTTCATTTCCGATGCTGTGAATCATGCCGAGCCATGCCTCTGCGTGTTGCCGCTGAGAATCTTCACTGTACGCAACGAGAAGGTCGGAATGGTCGAGCACTGCATCCAACACGTCGTAGATGGCCCCCAAAGAGGCAAGGTGATGGAGGTGTTGAAGTAAGGCCTCTATCGCATCACTCGGTGCATGTTCAAGGAGGGCATCCCACGCAGTACGCTCTTCAGCAAGGCGGTAAAAGGCGGCATGAACTTGAGATTCACTCATTCCAACCACTGCAGAGCGGGCCAACTCGATGCCTGCTTTCCGAGAATGTGGGTGGGCCACAAGTTCCAGCACCGCCATCAGCGGCTGAACAACCGGCTGCATGAGCAACAACCCTTGCCGGTCAGCCATGACGGGAATCCCTCGCGCCCGCAAACGTTCCAGCAGGTCAGGAAGATGCCTGCGTGAATTGATCAAAATCATGACATCCTCGGGCCGGACCTCAGGCCCTGTCTCTGCGACCTCTTTCCAATCCGCTTCAGATGAATCCCATACGCGAGACACCTCTCCATTCAACAACGAATGCAGACGGGTTGCGAGCAATTCATGTTCAAGTTGAACATTGGAAGCGTTTGGGTTCTCAAAGGTGTTGAGCGGAATATCAAGGTCATACGAAGCATGTTGCAGTGCCCCTTGTACGGGGAGAAGCCACTCCAGTACCCCTGGTTCTTCCGTCAGCCTTGCAGGATGCAAACGCTGGGCTTCAGCATGCCAGTCGCCAGGCAATGCATGATGGCGGGGGGAAAATACCTCATCGAAAATGTCATTCATTGATTCCATCAAACTTGGGCGAGTTCGATGGTTTGAGGTCAAATCAATGTGCCCTTCCTGTCTTCGCTCAAGCCGCTCGCCCGTGATGGTGGAGGTCGTCTGCCCATCTTCCCACGCGTAGGGAACGTAGCTGTGCGGGGCTGAACCTTCCGCATCGTGCTCGTTGGTGTATGAGCCTGTTTCTCCTCCGGCGCCAATTGGCCGCGGGTCCCTTCCTTCTCCGTTTTTGCGCAAATGGCTGAGGCTGCTTTCATCGGCTTCGATTCTGTTGCAATCTCGCACAGCAGCAACCGCTCGTCGCATGACCGATACTTCGGCTTGTCTGAAACGATAGATGCTCTGTTTCATGTCGCCAACGATGCAAACCGTTGGGTCCCAATATCCTCTCGGCCGAGGTGGGTCGTCACTGGACCGTGCTCTCCGACCCCACAGCCGTGCAAGCAATCGGTAATGGGAAGGGTTGGTGTCCTGATATTCGTCAATGATGAAGGCTCGGAACTGACGTCGTAATTCTCCCAAAACCGCAAACCTCCGGTGAAGGTCGTCTTGGAGGTCAGGTTGGTCATTGAGCAGGGTTATCGCTCGGGAGACGTGCTCATCGCTCCATGGATTGTCGCCTAACCCGTCCAATGCGTCAATCACTTCTGGAGGGTAACGGTGGCGGCAAACATCCGGGCATCGGGCCAAAAGAAGGTCGGCCGCAAAGCGTTGAATGTCATCGAAATCATGCATGCCTTCAAGCGATTTCCGACGAGCAAGAATTTGATGGCATCCCCGGTGAACCGTGATGAGGTCGCTGAGAATTTCCATTTGTAAATCAGCAGAGACATAGGTCCCTCCTTCAACAGGTGTTGGCCCGATGGATGGGGGGAGAGGAACAAGACGAAGAGGAGAATCAAGAGGCATTCCATCATAACCGTCCCCTGGATTGAGCAAGAAAGCGGATTCAGCCAAAAGGCGAATCAAGATGCCCAATGGTGAATTGAGCTCGTTTCTCAGTTCGCCTTGCAAGGTTACGCTGGCTGTGTACAATGCGTCCTTATCGGTTCCTTTCATTCCTCTGACCTTCCCCTTCGCCAGCAATCCGCCCTGCCATTTATCCGTTGATGGAAGATTGTTGCGCGGGAAATACGTGGAGGGATTTTTGCTGAGGCCTGAGGAACCAGCCATGCCGATCATGGCTTTCCACATCCAAACCAATTGGTCTGCTGGTCGGTCGGGAAGGGGGGCGCTAACCAAACGGGCAAGATGGTTGAAGCGGGTGAGAACGGTGTCATGCTCTTCTTCAATGGGTTCAGCGCATTGTTCTGTGTAAGGCAAGAACAGACTGACCCAACTGTGCAGCATTGGTGCAAATTGATTGATGAAACCAGGCAGTTCGGCAGCGATGGGTTGTGCGACCATGTCCAAAAGAAGCGAGACAGGAGCGGGGCCTCGACCGCTCCATGGGATGCCCAAATCTTGAGCCCGCTGAATCATTGAACGGTGGGATTGTTCAACGAAAAGAGATGTATTGAGGAGTCCGTTGAGAACCACTTCTGCGGGTTCTTGCCCACCCAGTCGCGTGACCAGCCTGTTACGTGATTGAATAAATTCGTGTTGATGGTTGAGCACACCGGCATCGGATGCGTCGTCCGTTGTGCGTATTCGCCAGACAGCATGCATTGTGTCGCGAAGCATGAGCGGCGCTCGCTCTTCGGGAACTTGGTCGCTTGATGAGTAGAGGGTGACGGTGTCAATGTACGGTCGTACCAATCGGTTGAGGAAGGCGTCAATCGTTGAGATTGGAGCCTCGTCGAGGCTCGACAAGAGCATTTCAACATCAGCGTCATCTCGGAGTCTCGGGTCAAAAATCCCCTCAATGTCTTCTTCCTTAGGTGGCTGAGCACGGCTTTGAGCAAGACGGTGGCGTATTCGGGCCTTGAGTTCTGCCGCAGCTTTTCTGGTGAAGGTGATGGCTACGACTTCGGACGGTAAGAGGCCGTTCCAATCCTCAACTTCAGTGCGTTCCCTCTTTGGAGCGCGTAAGGAACCGTGCCCGGAAAGTGGAACCCTTGGGCCCGGAGGCGTCATGTGAGTTGCACGTTGATCGTGAGCCAACAAATGCTGAACGTAGCGCTCGGCCATGACGGTTGTCTTCCCCGTACCGGCTCCTGCGTCCAAGGCAATGTGTTTGTCCAAATCAAGACCAAGTCGCTGACTGTTGTTGAATTCAACCATCAAAATGAGCCCCCTGTAAACGACGAGACTGAACACGATTGACGCAGAACACAGTAGTTGCAATGCGTACCCGGCGTTGGATTAACCTGCCCGTTTTGAGCCGCTTGCACAGCACGTTGTGCCGCTTTTAGTCGCTCATACATCCATGTTCTGAACGGAGAGCGGTGGATGCCTTCGTCCTTCAAGGGAAGGAAATGGAGGGGCAAATGTCCGGTTGGTAGTCCCACGTGCAATTGGTCCTGAATGGAATCGATGTCGGAATCTAATTCAACATAATGAGCAGTAAATTCGCCTATTTCTGTTGCCCCGACACCGATCACGCGGTCACCTGGATGAGCGACCTCCCAAGCCCTTGCATACAATGCGAGTTGCAATTCTTCAAACAAGCAGCGGAGATGGCGTAAACCGCGTTGTTTGACCTGCGGACCGCGTACGGTTTTCAAATCCCGAACAATGACCAGTCGTTGAGCAGTGTAAGGAGAGCCATCAAGAGGCATCGGAGTCGTGTTCTCGGTTGATTCGTCCAATATGCCCAATGCAGTCAAAGCCTCACGTTGAGCTTTATCCAACACCACGACGTCCACCCGATCAGCATAGCCAAACATTTCGAAAGACGTTGCAGCATCGTGTTCGTCGGTTGTATCCAAGGCGATGCTTGCCCCTTCGGACAAAGTCTTCCATTCGCAGGCAACCGGGGCTGAGTGCTCAAGCGTCAAATCCGATTGATACATCCTGAAGAGTCGCCCTCCGGGAGAAATTGGCGTCCCTGTCTCCTGGTATTCGTTCCATTCCGCTGGCGTGGCATCGATGAGGTCCCGGGTACGGTGAACAGAAACGGCATTGTATCTGCCCATCCATTGTGCGTGCTCGTTCAAATGCTCAAGAATAACATTCCAACCTGCCTCCACGTCCCCCATTGGCCCGAGGTGGAGAGGTTCAATCCGTTCAAGGTCCGAGCCACTCACATTAACGCCGTGACCCGAAAGGAGAGCCCCTTCAACCTCGTGAGCAAGAATTCCGCGAATCCTCAAATCAACGTCCTCAGAGACGCCTTCATCCTCATTCTTAGCGTTCAAGAACTGATTCATCCATGCACTTCTCGGGCAATGAAGCCATTTCTCAAGGCGGCTTGGTGACCAAACCTTTCGGACCAGTGAAGCATCAATTTGGCCAAAGCGATGGTTGAGTGAAAGGCCTGATGGCGCGTAGGCAGGGAGAGGACGGGGGTCAACACTCAGCGAGACAACCTTCTCTTCCTTATGCCCTAAGTGGGGCCACTGAGTTGCACCAACCCCAGGGGCTTTGACCGAAGCATGCTCTGGACGCAACCTCACTGCGTCAATTCCGAGGAGGTGGTTGCGATGCGTCCAAGAGAGGGACGCGCCCTCAGCAAGCCCTCTCAACGAAGGTTGTCTCCGCTTACGGTCGTTTTGAATCACGCTTTCAAAGGATTGAGTCAGTGTGGGGCGGTGGTTGAGTTGTTCGCGCGGTTGGATGGATTCTTTGAGGTCCATGCCCAACTGTTGGCGAGCATCCCTTGGAAGGTGCCCGTGGCGAATCAAACGCATTGTTCCTGATTCTTCTGCTGCCCAAGAGGAAACTGGGGTCAACCAACTTCCTTGACCAAGTTCTCTCGAAACCCACTCCCAGTGGCGTGAGCCCGATGTTCCTTGGTAGGTGTCAGAAGGCAAGAACTCAGGAGCTGCCCGCATAGCATCCCACTCCCCCGAGCGTCGCACATCAGACAACCATTCGCCGTAAGGAGCGCTTGGGCCACCCCCGTCTTCAGGACTCGAATCAAACATGACAATGCAGGGCGCTGCATTGAGGAGATGTCGAAGATGGTGACGTCCTTGGCGAATCAGTACGTCTGTTTGGAACATTCCAAGTTCAAGTTGGGCTTTGGCATCCAGCCAAGGTATAACGGATGTTTTCATGGGCCAGGCATCAACATCAAGGCCTGCAAGGATGATTAAATCCGCTTCGAGTCCTAACGCCTCTTTTGGCGTGAGTACCTCGATGCCTGCCGTTTTCATCTTGGTTTGGGAGAGTGAAGTGACCTGCCCAACATAGGTGAGGAGGTCAATGAAGTCCATTCCATCAAAGGTGATGCTCTGTCCTGCTTGAGCCATTGAAGATTGAATCTTTTGAATGGATTCCAAAATGGCATGAAAGGTGCCCAGGCTGCGATTGTAGGGGGATTGTCGGTGTTCTAAGGCCTCAAAATCCAACCATTTTACAAACTGTGTCACCCACGCTGGTCCATTGTTTGGTGATGGTGGAAGGGGGAGGAAGGCTCCGGTACTGCATCCCTCTACATCGTATCTTAGCATGTGCATGTCTTCTCCCATAAGCAACGGTTTCCAAGCATGCAACATGCATGAAAGCCACCATTGGGTTTCCTCAAGGTCTTGTCTTCGTTGCTCTGGATTACGATCCGTAGCCGATGGTTTAGCGCGCGAAAGAGCACCAACCCATCTTGAAATTGCACCCGGGCCACCCAAAACATGGAATTGTTGGGCAATGCTTTGGAGTGCTTCTGGGTGAGGCCTTGGCCGCCATTCGTCGTGGGTTGGATGAACGAGTTCCGGGAACATATCTTCCTTGAGTGGAAGAGACGTTGAGTCCATAACAGAGTGAAGAGCGTTCATCCCCCACGCACTCATACCCTGAGACAAACGGGACGCTTGGAGCAGAGCGTGGAACAACGGTTGGTCTTCCAACAACTCGGTGTTTGAATTCCATTGAATGCCAAGTGAGCCGAGTGACTGTGCCCAAAGGTGCTGACGGTCTCGGGCAGAGCCGTCAATGACCAGTATTCGTCCTTGAGATGTACTACGAAAGTGCTTGATCAGTTCAATTGTCGAATTCAGAATATGGTCGCGTTCGTCAACCGTCACTCTCGTAAATTGAGTGTTTTTTGACCGTCCAACATCGGACCTCCAGGATGAAGATGACTCGCTCCATACCTCGTGAGGGGGGACCCATGGTGGAAGCGTTTCCTGTGTGCACGGATACTCGTCGACGAGGAATGCTCCGTGATATCCCAGTCGGAACGAACCGGGGTTTAGCAACTGATGGATCGGAGTGAAGCGTGAAAGAGAGCAGAGAATGGCCCGTTCAATTTCTGTGAAATCTGGAGCGTGATCAAGGACAAGAATCCCATCTGTGTGAGCAAAGTGAAACGGGGCTGAATCAGCAGAGTTGAGAGCGTGAAGGACGTGTTTAGGAAGTAAGACCGGGAGCGTTCCCCCGCGCTCTTTTTCAAAGGCCAGCAGGATGCGTTCATAGGCCTCAAGACCGGGGTTGTTTTCCCAGTTAAACGGGTCAAGAAGCGAACTTAAGTGGGCGTGAAGGTGTTCCAAGCGCTGCGTTTTTTTCATGCCCCAGGGTCCGTGTTCTCCGCTATGGAGGAGAGGAAATTTGTAGTTCTCGCCTGCATCCACGCACTTGTTGTGAATTCCCATGAAAGAAGATGCCTCGTCGTCAAGAAGAACTGGAAGCCGGAAATCCACATGAAGCAATCGAAGGAGCTGACTCATGGTAACGTGTTCTTGAGGTTGTGCAGGAACGCCTCGTTCGCTGAGCGCATCAAGAGTGAATTTACGATGTTGTTCGGTTGGATGGATCACCATTATGCTGGAGTCTGTGGATGCAGACAGGCCAGCAATCAACCAATCTGGAGCTCCTTGGCCCGGGGGGACATACTCGGATGTGATGACATAATCTTCCACTACCTATCCCCCGCTGAGAAGGTGTTGGTGACCCTTATTGAAGGTGGCGAGTGGAAGTTGACCAGCTTGACAATGAAACATAGCCACTTGAGCCGTTCATGTTTTATGGTTGAAAGGATGAGCACCCTGTGAGCAAGTCCAAGCGCCTTAAGCACATACAGTACTATTGTGGATGATTTGGACGGTTTACCTTACTCCCCAGGGGGGTAAGCACCGGCATGCTTATATACTACGCTTTACAATAAGAATATGTCATGATTGAAGAGGGGCGGTTTTGGGGCGGAATAAATCCCGTTCTTTATAACCCCTTAACGGCATGTATTATAGGAAGTGAGCGAAAATGAGCGAAAATATGGAATGTGAAGAATGCTGTGGAACGAATTTTACGATTGATCAGGCTCGAGCAGAGCGCGTCTGTGATGGTTGCGGCCTGGTTAGCCCACACTACACCACCGATGCTGATACCAACAGTTCAATCGGACTAGGGGATACCCGACAGACCGAATCCTTGGATGTCTTCGCCAACAATCCTAATGCGGCACAAGGCGGCCGCATGAATCCTTTTGGAGACCGCACCGATTACTCGGGGAG
>JAQXEX010000020.1 GCA_029250625.1 Candidatus Poseidonia sp.
GGTGTCTTTGCCGCCATGGGTATCGTGTAGCGCTGGGCGTTGATGTATTCAATGACTTCGGCGCAAATCATCACAAAATATGGCCGGAAACTCCGTTGACTGGTTCATGAACGGTATGGCCCTGGGCTTCCAATGCTTCCACAAGAGGTGGCCTGGCATGGTTTGGGTCGGTATGGTAGACGACAACGTGTTTTGCTTCGCAGGCCTTTGCAAAGTCAAGTATTTCCTTATGGCCTGCGTGAGTAGAGAAAGAAAATTGTTTCCATTCAAGGTCTATTTCTGCTGGTTTCCCATAAATTTCAAGCCGGCCCGTATCCATGAGAGAACGCCCACCGGTATCTTTTGCTTGATAACCGGTGAAGAAAATCGCATTTCTACGATCCTCTCGAAGGCGATTCAGATACCACAAGGCAGGACCTCCCGAAAGCATACCGGAGGTAGAAACGATAACATCGCCGTTCAAGGCTTTCTTCTTGTCAGATTTACTTCCGACGCGCTTGACCCATCTCCAAGCCTGTTCCAGTTCATTGGAGTCTCGCAGGAATCCACCGTGTTCAAGATGAATTTTTGCGACTCGTTTTCCCATACCGTCAACATGAACGTCGAGATGGGGGAGGTGCCGGTGAAGGAGCATGACAACATCTTGAGTTCTGCCGTTTGCAAAAGCTGGAATGAGAACGGTTCCTCCTCGCTTAACCACTTCTGCAACGGATGTGATGAAACGTTCCACTTCAACGTCCGTATCAGGGTGATCTCTACCTCCGTACGTTCCTTCAACAAACAAAATATCGGTCTTAATCGGTTCAGCTCCTTTAACGAGAGGAGAATCACGTGTATCAAAATCACCAGTAAGAAGAATGCGATGTTGAGGAGTTTCAATCTCAAGCATGGCTGCTCCTGGAATATGTCCTGCTCGACGTAATGTAAGCGTCCAGGAATGATGCTTCCACGGTTGATCAAATTCATGGACATGCCAAGATGCAAGAGCTGTGTCGATGTCACGTTTGTCCCAAGCAAGGGGATACCGTTCAATGGAACTCACTTTGTAACAATCCCTCCACATCATATCTGAGATATGTGCCGTTAAGGGAGTCCCGTGAAGACGGGTTTGATGGTTTGCACACAACCACGGAGCCATTCCAAGATGGTCGATATGAGAATGAGTGATGACAGCATCATGGACAAGTGGAGCTTCTGAAGGATATCGCGGAGGTGATGTTGGAGCCAATCCATAATCAAGCAATAGACGAACCCCATCAGGGTCTTCCATAACGATACCAACGTTTCCTACTTCATCGCCGCCACCGAGGTAATGAAACCTGAAACCATCCTTTGGAGGTTCGTCAGGATAGGTTGTTGTTCGCCCTGCGGAATAGAAGACCATGGTGAGTGGTCGAGGTCATTTTTGAAGAAGGTGTGGGTAGACACCCCTCTATTTCCACTGGAGTATATTTCTGATGGGTTCAAACAAATTTTCCATGTTCTTTTACCACTATGTTGATTAACTTCTCGCGACCAATCTCAACGGGTTTTCTTCGTATTCGATTTCTCTCTTCTCTTTCTTCGTATTCGGTTGTGCATGAAACATCTCTCCAGTGGAAATAAGGGGGTGTTGCTACGTCAACTCCTTTTCTTGTAAAAGAACCATATTGGAGAACCACTGCAGGGCGAAGAGTCCTTCAATTACCATCACTTCCACATGTCATGGGACGAGTACCTGACAAGGAATTCGTCGTTCGGGAAGATCGTTGTTTCGGGTGCGGTGCTTGCATTGCATTATGTCCAGTGAACGTACTCACACTTGAGGATCGAATGATTTACGTTGACGAACCTAATTGTACGCACTGCAAACTTTGTATTCCATCATGTCCAGTTTTTGCCTTAGAACTTCA
This sequence comes from Candidatus Poseidonia sp., assembly GCA_029250625.1. Classification (GTDB taxonomy): domain Archaea; phylum Thermoplasmatota; class Poseidoniia; order Poseidoniales; family Poseidoniaceae; genus Poseidonia. Next base: position 1,893 of record JAQXEX010000020.1, read on the forward strand.
ATCTACAGTTGATTAATATGAATATAGGAATCGTTGGCGGGAGCCTTGAGGGAATTCTTCTTTCGCTTCAACTTGCACCACATCACGATGTTACAGTGTTTGAATTGGATGCAGAAATCGGAACGCCTGCCTGGCATCCAGGGTACATTGTTAATCCAGGTTTACTCGATGACTTCCTCACCAACGAACAACGTTCATTTCTGCTGCTCAAACAATGTGCAGACGGTTGGGGGATGCGTTGGGAATGGCTCATGAAACATCTTACGATTGTTGCAGCTCAACGAGGCGTATCCCTTCGAACTCGCACCCGAATTCTTCAGTCCTCCCGAGACGGAGAATACATTGTTGTGGAAACCTCTTCAAATGAAACTTCACAACCATCCATCCTTTCTTTTGATCGCCTCATCAACACTCAAACCGCACATCAAAAGCCGGGGGGGCTTCACCACTCGATGAACCCCGAACACACAACAGATTATCCCTTTGAAGATTCAATTACTTGGTTCGGCGGAATCCTCAGCCATCAACACCTTCCATCTCCTGTGCCATTAAGTCCTGAACTCATACTTCCTAGGAGTGATAACTTAACGGAATTATGGTGGAACAGTGAGGAGTATTGGACTCCGGAAGAAGGCTATATTGAAGAAATAAGAATCTCGTTACCCAAAGATAAATCCAATGTTTCCTTTGATGCAATGTACCAAAAGACCGCCGAATTTTTACATTATTTGACGGAAATTGAAGAAATAGTGTAGTTAGCAACACCACTTTGATAGGTAAAGGACGCGGCCATTGGTTTTGAAGACGGTGACCGTCTAGGAGGGGGACTCGGTATGGCAGCACATCCAATGGCAGATTTGAGAAAAAAACTTCAGGAGAATAATCTACTTGACAAACCAACGGCAAAGTCGTGGGTTAAGGTCATCACTCTCCTTGCCATCGTTGGGGTCTTGTACAGCGCTCACATCTACCTCCCACTCAAATTTGGACTTCTCCTCATCCCAATCACAGCGTTGTTTTCAACCACTCTCGCCATGACCGGTCACGAAGGCGTTCACTCTTCTGCTTGTCAGTCTAAGGCAGGAAATACATCACTTGCAGCCATTGTCTTCCCGCTTTTTGCCGGCCTATCAATGGAATACTGGCGTGAAAAGCACAACGTGAAGCACCACGCTCACCCAAATGTCATCAACAAGGATCCAGATATTCACTCATGGCCTTTTACTTTCAGCGAAGAGGAATACAAGACCAGCGGACCGATTCGCCGGTTTTTCCAACGTTATTTGCAAGGATGGACCTTCTGGCCAATTTCTCTTCTCGTTGGTCACTTGATGCGGTTCGACGGACTGAAATACATCGCCACAAAACCCTTCAAATCAAAGAAGAAAAAGCGAATCACAAAAATTTGGCTTCTTGACACCTCACTCATCATCGTTCACTTCGTCCTTTGGTTGGTCTTGCCCGTTGCCTTTGGCTTGTCATGGCAGGCGACGATCGGATTCTATGTCCTTCTGTGGGGATTGGTTGGGACATGCCTTACAGCAATTTTCATCGTTGGACATGCAGGACGTCCAGTCATCACTGAGTACGACCAGAACTGGCGTTTACAAATCGAAACAGCTCGACGAATTAAATTCGGACCAATTGGTTCCTTTTTCTTTGTTGGACTTGACTATCAAATAGAACATCACCTTCTTCCGGCACTTTCTCACTTCAACCTTCCAAAAGCTTCACCGCTCGTTAAAGAGTATGCAGAAGAGCGAGGTTGGGAATATGAAGAAGTTGGATTTTTGCGAGCCCTATGGCGCTCTACAGCCGCACTTCATACAGCGTGGAAGACCCCTTCAATCGTTATCGATGGCTCAGAACAAGGCAACGCTAACAAAATCGAGGACTTTTCCCACGGCGAACTTCCAACCACCGAGAGTTAATACCTTCAAGGACCGCCTTGTCGCAAGGTTATGTCAACCGAGAAGTTGTATTTGGAGAGCATAGAAGCCGGATATTTTCAAAACTTCCATGCTACCGTTGTTGAGGCAACCGACACAACAGTGGTTCTTGATCGGACCCTCTTCTATCCTCTTGGGGGAGGTCAACACTGGGATACAGGCACACTGAACGGGCCAAATGGCCCACTATCTGTTACCGAAGTTCGGGGTCGCACAAACGTTGAACACACAACAGGAGAAGGTCACCAGTTGATTGCAGGAGACGAAGTCAAAGGCTCCATTGATTGGGAACACCGATATGCACACATGAGGATGCATACCGCCCAACATCTCGTTAGCGGCTTGGTGTATGAATTGTTCAATGGAGCGCGAACCGTTGGAAATCAAATCCATGCTGACCGTTCTCGTATTGATTTCAATCCAATCTCGTTCGACGAAACGATGTTGAATACTATGGCTGAAGCAGTGAATCTTAGAATTGATGAGGGTCTTGAAGTCACGGATTCTGTGATGACTCGTGGACAAATCAATGACATTATGCCCCCGGAACGAACCAATATGGACCTTCTCCCCGCATCAGTCAAGGATTTACGAGTTGTTCAAATCGGAGAGCAGGTCGACATGTGCCCGTGTGCCGGAACTCATGTTTCCAATCTAAGGGAAATAGGGCACATCCAAATTCTCGGTAAGAAATCAAAAGGAAAAGGTACGCAACGAGTGAGTTACAACCTCCACATTCCAGAACGAGTACGCGAACCGTTTGTGGACGAACTTTGATCAAAACTCCAAATCATCATCGACTAATTTTTTGATGTCTTTTAATGCAGATTTCAGTTCTTTGCGCTCACTTTGCCGACGCTTGAATTCAATCTCTTCAAAGATTTCAGCGACTTCCTCGTCCATTGAGGATGTCTGCGCAGCAGCTTGGACGCGGTCGGTTAAGGCGGTATCCTCCCCAGCTCGTTCTTCTCGATTAACCGGCTGAATGGGAACACTCGGAATCGTTCTTGCACCGTAGTTTGCATCCACAACCAAAGCATCGCTGTCCCAAGCTTCCTGGCCCAAAATACGAGCAACTTCAACCGAAGGAGCACGGTCTTTCCATGGATTCTTATTGCCGATTTGTTGGATGAGACTTTCTTTATTCACGGTCTTCTGTTGTGCGAACAAATCTCCAACTTCTTCTGACGTTGGAAGCGGAACAGGTTCTTGTAATCCAGCAGCCAGCCGCTGTTGTTCTCGTAAAATACCACCGTGGACCTCATCGTGGTCGTGTCGATGAGGGGCGGCCGCAAACGCCATGATCTCCTTTGCTAACTGGAACAAAGGGTCATCAGGCGGACTTGCTGCAACGGTTTCTCTCACGTTCCTGTGATGATTAATGCAAGGGCCACAGCGCGTCGCACCTGCATCATCCGGGGCATCACACCACAAACAGCAAGCCTGGAAACCAAGTTCCTTCATCGCTTTGCGTGGCATAGACATGAGAATCGCAATGAGGACGAAACCCCTCAACCACATGAACCCTCGGACACGAGGATTCAAAGTGAACGGCATCAAGCAACCCGTATGGGGCGGAGAGATTCAAGAGCCGACCTCATTGACGACGATCCGTTTTCCTCTTCATACAGATCAACATCCCGGGTCCGACACATCCACCAGCGCACCGATGAACAAGGGACCATCCATTTCGACACGAAATCACCCGGAAGCCAACTTCCACCAGCGTTTGCACAATTCTTCGGCCAGTCCCGGTGGCAACCACCAGCACACCATGCAGGCCCACTGTGGCATTTCAGTAAGGAAGAAAAAGCACATCTGCGCCAAGCCATGGGTGCGTTTACTCTCGCACTCGGCTTCATGTCCGTGGGAGGCATTTCGGGATTGGGTTCCCTTGGCCTCACCAAATGGGCGGTCTACCTTCTACTTTCGATGCCGGTGATGTTTGTGGCCATTGGACCAGCCTTCCTCCTTCATGAAATTGGTCACAAACTGGTAGCCAAGAAGAACGGTTGCTGGGCAGAATTCCGAGCCGACCCCAAAGGATTGCAGATGGGCATATTCCTCGCCCTCCTTCTCGGCTTTCTCTTCATGGCACCGGGGGCAGTTATGGTTGCGGGAATGGTTACTCGGCGACAAAACGGGCACATTGCCGTCGCTGGGCCACTGACCAACCTCGGCCTTTTCATCATCGGCATTCCACTGTGGGGCATCGTACTTGGATTGTCAGGAGCGTTTGAATCCCTACCACTTGGAGCTGCAGCCCAAGGAATAGGACAAGGATATTTGATTGATGGTAGCCTTGTTTGGCAAGCCATGCTCATCGATGTTGGTGTGTATTGGCTCGGTGCAAACCTCTTCTTGGGTCTGTTCAACATGTTACCGTTTGGACCTCTTGATGGATTGAAGGTCAAAGATTGGAACGAGACCGCATTCTACGCAGTCATTCTCATTTTTGCAGTTCCGCTGCTCACCATGTTTCTTGGTATTTGGACGCCAACAGGATTACTGAAAACCGTGGCTGGACCGATTTCAAACTTGATTCGATGAATCAAAGGTAAGCATTGGTAACAGGCTTCTCATCCAGGTGGAAGAAACTGTACGCAGCCCACCACGTGATGATGTCAAGACTGTCAACAAGGTTTGAAGTTCCTGAGTGTTCCTCTCCGTACCCCTTTCCAGTAGTGTCCATCCAAATCTCCATTTCCTCGAGGGTGTCACAGGTCTGGTGATAGCACCAATATCCGTCTACAAGACCGCCGAAGCCCAACGTTACCGTGCCCAGATTCGCTTGGAAACTCGCATGGTCAGAACGAGCGGTTACATCTTCGTAAACCACAATCTCAGGCTTTCCACGTTCCAGCCAATCGTCAACCTTCCACGTATCTTCACTGAATCCTTCGCCAACCAGAACACTTTGTTGCTGTTCCACACCGATGGCATCTGCCCCGATCCAAAGCGTGAGGCCAACCATTTCCGGCTGGTTGATGACGTCATGGTCAAGGGAAGGGCCAAGGTAAACTCGCATCGGCCAAACCTCCTCGTCCTTTGGATATCCATCCGCGTCAATTTCGGTTGCTGGGTCGCCGTGTGGAGCTCCCCCGCCGCCGGGCCAATTCACGCCCGCCATGTCCAGATTGATGTAATTGGTAACGGTCACATCAGGATTGTCCTCTTTGACGTAATAATCCGTCCAGTAATCGCTACCGCGCTTTCCACCTTCTTCACCCGACCAAAAACAAAACACCATCGTTCGTCGAGTATCGTACCCCGACATCGCTTCAGCGACGGTCAATACCATGCTGGTGCCCGCTGAATTATCGTAGGCTCCAACACCAGTGCCGTAGGTTCGGGTTCCGGTGAGGTGAGGGTCGACTAACAGAACATTTGCAGGTGGAGCAACATCAAAGTGAGCGCCGAACACCATCCATTCATTTGGAACTTCACTACCGTATCGGAACCCACAAATGTTGTACGACTCTGGATTTTGATTGCCAAATATATCAGTGAATTCAAAGCGCTGTGTGTCGACCAGGAGTCCGAACGATTCTAACTTGTCCATGAGATAGACAGCGCCCGCTTCATAGGCGGTATTTCCTTGTCCAGCCCATCGGTTCAAGTATCCAACAGCACCGTCGGTTAAGTCCAATGGATCGGGTGTTTCATCGGTGATGTGATGGAGATAATTGTACGTCGTTCGACCGTTTACAAGGCCCGTTGAATGACGGCCACCTTCATCAGAACTGTAAGCAGGAGCGTTTGGTCGTTCAACGATAAGCGTCACGATATTGGCGGCTCCACCGGTTGTAGAGCTTGCATTAAACAATCCGGTTCCGTTACCGGTTCGCTTTACAGCACCCCCGTCAGCACTCAAATGTCCGCCGTCCGAAAACCAAGAAGCCCACGACTCATTTGCATCTCTAATAGGCCATGAATTGCGCCCATATTCACCAAGAAGAGCCACTGCAAGACCGGCTCGTGGTGGCGCAAGGAGTGAAAGTTGTACAGAATCGCCCTTTCTTAGATCTAAAACGGTCGAATTTGCGACGTATCCAGTATCTTCATCAATGACAAGGTATGGAAGGAATACAGACATGTCTTCACTTGCAGCAACGGTCACAGGTTGGAAGGAGCCACCAACCAACACCTCTGGAGTGATGGTTACATCGGCAGCAGAGACAAGCCCATCGCTGTCATCTTCGCCAAAACACCCAGAGAGCGGTGCAGAAAGCATAAGCAAAGCCAGAAGGCATGCTTGGCTGACACGGATACCCACCATGACCCTGCGTAACGGTTCACCTTCTCAAGTCCTGCGCTTCTACGGACCGATTCTTTGATAGGGGAACAGGACCAATGTAAACATGAGAATATGCAAAATAAAAGCAAAAGCCAACAGCCTCGTTTGACAATGAAGAAGAAGCGAACCTTGTTTTCGAATCACATCATTGAAATCGTGGATGATGTGCAATGTCCCCTCATCGAAGGTTGACTCATTCCTCTTCAAACCGTTTAGGTTTGGGTTTGTGTTCCACGTTTCGCTCACCCAATATCGAGAGCGTAAGGAAGACGATTGCAACTCCAGCGATGACGGCGGTCAACTTCACCACATCATCCCGTGAAAGACCGTCCTCTACAACATCTTCATCACCTGAAGTATCCAAAAGATCGTCATCACACCCAGCGCCAAAGCAATCCCCCGGGGAAGGGCCTCCATCATCGTGAATGTCTTCGAACAATTGAATTTCATACGTCCAATTTGTTGTCACGTTGTTGACGTCCCTCATGACCCAGTATTGATACGTCCCGACCGTAGCATTCGTTGGAAAAGCGTAGAGTGCAGAAACCTCACATGTTTCATCGACTAAGGAGCCGTTTTCATCCAATTCACACGATTCTACGAGTGTTGATGAAATATAATCCTCCGTGACGTTAAGAAATCCATCACCGTCTAAATCAATACCGATTTGCATGGTCGCATTTTCAGTTGTGTCGTGCATTTTGAACCATACAGCGTTTCCTTGAACAAATGCAGGGTCGGAAATGTTTCCGACCACCGCACCCCCATCATTGAGGATAATTGTCAGTGTCTGCTGCTCGTGTGCATGAACAGGACTTGAGGCTAAAACTGCAACTAAGAGGGCGGCAACTGCAACCCCTACCCACTCTTTGCCCATGCCTACCGACACCCGGCGGGTCATAAAGACCAAACGGAGGAACCCGATGAGATGTACATGAACGGGAAAGAAATAGCGTTAGGTATTTTTCTTCTACTTTTTTTAGCATCCATGACAACCCTTCTTCTTGATGACGAAGAAATTGTTGAAGAAGGAAACACACTCCTGAACTCGAGCGGTGACCCCTTGTTCCAATACGAAGGCCACGACCACAGCAATGCATCTCAGCACATTGCAGGCACCGACAACATGGAACTCCTGGACTACAATTCCCTTTCGACCCCGGGAAATGCTGAAGTCCAGGTAGCAACAACTCCAGACAACAAAACTTACGCTTACCTAGCAGGCTGGAATGACATGCACATCGTAGATGTTACTGACCCCGAAAACACAGAAGTCGTTGGCGTTTTCAAAGATCCTAACACCCAGGTTTTGGACGTTAAATATCTGGAATACAACGGTCGGGAGTACATCATCCAACAGAATCAACTCGTTGACCCAGGCAATTCTGACCCGAACGTTGGCGAGTGGAGCGAACCCAGCCAGGTATCGGTCGTTGTCATCGACGTTACTGACAAAACGAATCCGACTTGGATTGACTCGTGGTATGACGTCGACCACCCCAGCGGCCCGCACAATTTGTACACGCACATGATCAACGGTGAATGGTACCTCTTCGTGGCGAATCCTGACTACAATCAATGCAACGATGCTATCGGTGAAGCTTGTGGCGGAGTGACCATCGCCCACTTGAATTTGGACGGATCAGCGGCGCGTAATTTGCAAGGCGTTCCTGCAGCTGGACTTGGTCACACCGTGGTCAAGGTTGGTGAATACGAAGTGGCTTGGGAAACGACCCGAGGTGGCTGGATTTACATTCACGACATGACCGTTCAGACGTGGCCCGGTGAGGACCAAAACGACCCTCGCTACGGCCACACCTTCATCTACGGAAGTTACTGGGAGGCGGGCCTCCGCATCGGAGACGTCACCGATGTACCTCATCCTGTAACCTCGCCCGAGGCATACGCCGTACATGCTACGGTGTGTAAAGCAGGTCAAGGAAACCCGCTGATGTGCCGATGGCGGGCCCCTGAAGTAGGTCTGTGGATGGATTTCCTCGACATGGACGACGACGGCCAACCTGATAGCGGAACCACCGGTAACGAAAACGGTGGAAGGGTATCTTACATCCATTATGCAGAACCCTTCCCAGAAATGGTAGATTTGTCCCACGTTGGGTACTCCGATGAACCCGTCCATCTTGTAACAGCGGCCGTTGAAGTGCTTTCAACAAACGTCGGAACCGGCATCATTTACCTCATTGACACGACCGAGTACACCCTGGAAGATGGCCAATTCAAATTCAAGCCCAAACTGATACGAGATTGGGAAATTCCATACGCAGAAGACCATTGCTACGGAGAAGATTGTGAAGCTCATCCCAACGGGGATGAATGGTTGTTGTTTTCCCCGCACAACTTAGACAGCACCTATTTTGAAACCACAGACGAAAACGACCAGAGCCATGGTGGTGGGTGGGACGGCCGCCTGTACATTTCCCATTATCACGCTGGACTGTGGATTATTGATATTGAAACGCTGGTAGCACCAGAATCCGAAGACCGCATCGCCATTCATGAGGAAGCAACCGTGGCGTACTACCTTCCTCACGGCGAAGACGGTACACCGCTTGACTCCAGTTTCTACGACTTCGGTTGGGTGCCCTTCCTTTGGGCCGTGGAACATCATGATGGGATTACCTACGCCTCTTGTATATCCACTGGCTTGTATTTGGTTCAACTGGATATCGATATCCCCTACCGCCTCTAAAGTGATGATATGAAGAACACGATATTGACGCTCTTGCTTTGCTTCATCCTTCTTTTAGCGGGTTGCACCTCTCCTGACCAAGTGTCAGAGTGGGACCCGAACGGCGTCATTATTGAAGCGGAATTTGTTAATGACTTCACCCTCACAACAAGTGAAAACACACCCTGGACCTTCTCTGAAGAGGCGCAAAATACGACCGTAGTTGTCGCCTTCTTGTTTACCAACTGCATTGATATTTGTCCCATTGTGACTCATAACATGAAATGGGTTCAATCCCAACTAACCTCTGAAGAGAGGAATTCAACCACCTTTCTCACAGTAACTGTAGATCCATGGAGGGACAATGTCAGTACCCTTCACGAATGGAAAACAGGAACCAATTCCAATTGGACCCACCTCACGGTAAATTCCTCAGAAGACAACGCTCCTGCGATGACGACCATGAATGCTGTTTGGACAAATTTCGGCGTAGGCTTGCAGATTGAGGAGAACCAAACCAACACCACGGCTCGCCACCATCCCGATGACTACAGCGTCAACCATTCAACTGGAACCGTATTGATCGACAGGTATGGGGACCAACGCGTTTGGTGGGGCGATAACGACTGGGTGCTCGACCTCTTTCTTGAGGACCTGCGATACTTGATTGATTCGTGATGGTTCACAATTCATTGGGAACCGGTGACTGGTCCATGTGCAAGAATGCATAAACAGCCCACCATGTAACAATGTCCCAAGAGTGAACGAGGTTCGCCTCTCCAGTTGCATTATCGGTAGTCATGTATTCTTCCATGGTTGCCAGTTTGTCACAGGTTTTGTGGTAGCATGGGTAACCGTCAACAACACCGTTCCAACCAAGGGTTGCCACGCCGAGTTGTTGGAAGGAATCGTGATCACTTCTTGCGGTTGGGCTTTCATAAATCGCAACGGTGTCCTTGTAGTTGTTTTCCCACAACGGGCTTTCACCACCAGCCGCCCATTCTTCGCGACCGTTTTCAATTTGGTCTGCGAGATTGAATGCGTCTGCCCCAATCCATTCTGCGAGATGGTACATACCCTTCTGGTCAATGACGTCACCCGTACCATCCGGGCCGAGGTAGACAGAGAGTGCAAAGTCGCCAGGGTAATTGATTCCGGCCATATCGAGATTGAGATAGTTGCTCACGGTAACGCCGGCCGGAAGGTCGCCAGCAAACGCACTTGAACCCCTGAGACCTTCTTCTTCTGAAGACCACAAGCAGAACACCATGGTACGGCGAGCGTCAAAATCAGCGAGGACCTTTGCGGTTGAGAGAACCATCGAAGAGCCTGCTGCGTTGTCATAAGCACCCGTCCGAGTTCCGTACCCTTGCTGTTCGGTTCCAGGTATAACTGCTGTAGGGGGCGTGGCATAGGGAGCAATGTCGAAGTGAGCACCGAAGACCAACCACTCATCGGGATAAACGGTGCCGGTTTTGTACGCGCAAATGTTGACTGCCCAGAGGGTCCCGGACTGGAAACGGTGAACTTGTACGTCCAAACCGTATCCAACCATAACGCCTTCAAAATACGTAATCGCATCTTCATAGCCGGGGTTGCCGTTACCAATCCATCGGTCAAGGAAACCAACGGCGCCATCAGCTGGGTCCAATGGGTCAGCGGTTTCATCGGTGATGAAATCCACCCATTCGTAGACATCTCTTCCGTTAACCCACCCTTCACTGGCTCCAACACCGTTTTCTTCAGTGAGGTCAGAGCGCTGCGGGCGTTCTGTTGTTAAATGGAGGTGAGCGACCTCCCCTCCAGTTGAATTTCCTGGGACGACCCACGGCCACAAACCACCTTCGTCTTCATTATCTGTGACTTGAACTGAGGACCCCTCCGAACCGTCTTCGATCCAATCCATCCACGATTCATCGGCAGCACGTATGGGCCAATTGGTTCGGCTGTACTCGCCAACGAGGAACACAATGTCCGGGTTTCGTGGTGGGAGGAGGATGCTGATTTCAACACTTGAACCTTCAGTCAGGTCCAACACTGTTCCGTTCTGTGCTCGCAATGAGCCGGGGTCTTGGACGAAGTATGGAAGGAAGACAGCAAGGTCTTGAGATGCCTTTAGCTCAATGGTCTGCCACATCCCCCCCTCGAGAGAGTCTGCTTGTACAACGGTGAGAGAAGAGGCACGAACCTTTTCACCACCATCTTCTCCAAAACAACCCGCTAGGGGAGCCATCAACATGAGAGCAATGAGGCCAAACGCATTCAATCTTAAACTCAGCATATCAAAGGCCAATCCGCCCCCCCTGTTGAATGTTACAGTTTTACTGAGCACAAAGAATACTTCCGAATATCCTTTCCATTCAACGGAAAACGAATACCGTAAAAAGGCGAACAGTTAAGAAATGTCCGTCGCCCGAACCAATCATGGCAACCGTACGGTTGGACCAAAAGGCACGCGCCTTGGTCCGCAGTGTTCCCGACTCCTACACGGAGGCACTTGCCAGCTATTTTGGAACCGGACCAACGGACGTTGCTCTTGCCCGCCAACAACACGAGCAATACTGCGCCCTTCTTCGCAAAGAGGGTGTCGAAGTCACAGTTTTACAGGCCGACCACAATCATCCCGATTGCATGTTTGTTGAGGACCAGGCGGTTGTTATCGACGGCCACATTCTTCTTCCAACACCCGGTCATCCAAGCCGTGTTGCCGAGCAACCTCCGATTGCGAACTACCTCATGGAATCCATTGACGGAATCCAAACCTGCACCATGGGCGGCGCTGCACGAATGGACGGCGGGGACATCATCCGACTTGGCAACCTCTTTTTCGTCGGACGTTCTTCTCGAACCAACGACTTAGGAATTGCAGCACTGAAGAGTTTGCTCGACTTCTTTGATTACGAGTTGCGAATTATTGATATCCCAGGGCACGCTCTTCACTTGACAAGCATCAGCTCTACACCAACCGACCAGCTCATCATAGTCCCCGAAGACCACCTTCCAAAAGATGCATTCGGTGAACTCCCTGAAGGGTGCGAAGTCGTATGGATGCCTGCTGAGGAAGCCTATGGCTGCAATACCATTGGCTTGCCTGGAAACAAGGTGATGATCGCCGACGGATACCCAACCGTTGAGGCTGAACTCATCAATCGTGGATTCGAAATCATCAAGATTGACATGAGCGAAATCCGTGCAGCAGATGGGTCACTGACCTGCTGCTCCATCTTCTATTGAGGCTCGTTCGAACCATCAACAACGATGAAGTCAAATTCATCACACCAATACTTGGATTATTTATCATATTACAAAGTGGGATATTCGTTCGACATGCACATTGCGATAGTGTCAGGTGAATATCCGCCCCGTTGGGGTGGAATTGGTTCAGTGGTTTTTCATCTTGCTGGACACTTTGTTCAACTGGGGCATGAGGTGACAATTATCACCCGTTCTCATCCAGAAAAAGTACCTTCCCAAGAAGGAGTAAATGTGGTTCCAGTTCGCTGGGCCCGACTGCCTATGGCGTTCACTCGTTCGTATGGAAAAAGCGCAATTAAAGCGTTGAAAAAACTTCATTCAGAACAACCCATCGATGTCATCAATGCTCATCTTCCTTTGGTATCTTGGAAGAGGAAAGAGTTCAGGTGGTTGCAGAATAATATCGCCCCAGTAGTGTCGTGTCTACACGGTTCTTGGTTAGGAGAGAAAGAGGGTGTGAAAAGAGCAGCCGCTGCTAGAGAGTCTGCGACATGGAGGAATCCAAACGACCTTGCGATTCTAACTACGGCTGGATGGTATTCTCGATACGAAAGAGCGGGAATCTTGGAGTCCAGTATCTGTGTTTCCAATTCTCAATCCACTCTTAAGGAGTTTAAACAATGGTATCGACCAGACGAAAACTTCGATTGCGAAGTAATCCTTTGGGGGTGTGATCACAAAGTGTTCCGCCCACCCAACATGGACGCTGAAGCAGAGCAACTGGAGCATGAACGTATCAGGACCCAATACGATTGCGGCGATGAAGAAGCGCTGTCTTACTCAACAGAAACGAATACTCCTATGCTGCTTGCAGTCGGACGATTGGTTGCACGCAAAGGATACATGACATTGCTGAGAGCCATGCCCGAAATCCTTGCAAAAAATCCTGGAGCGAAATTGGTGATCGTTGGCCGAGGTCATATGAAATCAAGTTTAGAGAAAAAGGCTAGAAAACTTGGTATTTCACAATCAATCCACATCCAAAGCAGTTTATCATTCGACGAATTAGCTCAACATTTCCGTTCAGCAGACCTCGTAGTCTATCCTTCATACTACGAAGGACAGGGATTAATTCCACTTGAATCACTTGCAAGTGGAACTCCAGTAGCAACCGTCGACCAAGAGCCATTGACTGAGATGGTTGATTCTTCGGTTGGTGGCTTATTCAAAAGAGGAGACCCTTCTGATTTAGCACGATGTGTCAACGAGATGTTATCCAGCCATCAGACTGCAGAAAAAGCACTATCTGGTCGAGACCGGGTACTCTCGAACTATACCTATGAGCATAACGCTTCAGATTACACTGCAGTGTTTGAAAGAGCCATCCAAAAAATGGGCTAATGCACGAAGGTGTCACAACAAATAGGTCGGAATGTAAATCGCGACCGGCAGCGGTTCTTACGAACCTCCATCTTCTATTGAGATTCGCTCAATTCAACAACATCATGCCATGTACGGATGGCATCCAGCAATTCCGAAACAAGTTCTCCTCGCCAAACCCCACCCTCAAACGCACCCGATTGAGATGCATCAGCAAGCAGAAAACCTTCAGCAGAAGGAACCATCTCGATGGTCTTCGTATGGTCCTTGTAGATGCCAAGTTCAAGGACGACCCAAGCGTCTCCCGAACGACCGTATCGTTCAAACATCTCACTTGAAAGAAAGCTGCCCAAGTCTTCAAGAGTGTAGAATGAACACAACATTTGCAAGGTTTGGTCCAAACCGGTTGATGTTTCATCGGTTGGGCAGACCCCAATCTCAGTTTTCTTGACCAACGTGAGGAGCGGGAGCGTGTCGTCCATGAGACTTCACCCGTTCAAATCTCCACGTGATGCCCAAGGATGCTCACAAGAAGCGCTTGAGGCGGTTCTCAAGGCGAGTAACCCCGCCGCCTGCCCACTGCTTGACGAGTTCACCATCAACAAAGAGAGCGTTGTATGGCAGCACATCGACTTCACTGACCCACGGATGAGCGATCTTGAAGCGACCCATCCCCGGGGTGTCGAGGAGAATTTTTCCAATTCGAACTCCATCGGGAATGTCCCAGGACTTCAATTCTTCAGTCCATTGTTCGCAGGCTTGACATCCGGTTTTACCGAGCATAAGCATAGCAAAAGGTGCTTCAAGAAATTCCTGCCAGTCGGCACGACCAAGCATTTCCACGAAAAAACCTCCAGGATCAAACGACGTATTCGTCGCCCTTCTTCCAGTTAGCACCGCACAAACCACCGGCTTGTGTTGCTTGACTGGTGCGCAAGACTTCAGCAGGGCTTCGTCCAGCATCCATGTTGTTGATGGAGTACATCTGGACCTTGCCTTCAGGGTCTACGAGAACGGTTCCACGGAAACTGCAACCAGCCTCCTTGTTACGCATGTTGAATGCCTTGGTGACGTTTTGTGTGGTGTCGCCAATGACGTGGTGGTTAACGCCACCTGGGAAAATTTCCTTGTCAGCAAACCAAGCGTTGTGGGAATGCCATGAATCACAGGAGCAACCAATGACGGTGATGTCATCGTCAGCAAATTCTTCTTTGAGGGCTTCAAAACCAACAATTTCAGTTGGGCAGATGAAAGTGAAGTCAAAGGGGTACCAATACATGAGATACCATTTTCCTTTCATTCCCTCGCTCGTGATGTTCACTCGTTCACCGCTAATGTATGCATCTGCACTCCACTCAGGAGCATCTTTTCCGATCATGTTACCCATAATATCGCCTCAAATGGACGCAGGTAAACCATCATTATGAACCTGCGCTTTCAAAAAGATAGTGACAAACACATGGCGAATTTGAACGGATTACCACGCCAACTCAGTCCCATCGTATTGAACGAAACGACCACTCAAACCCATATCTTGCTCGTTTAATCGGGCGACGATACCCCGAACACTCTCTTGAGGAGTCAGTGGAGCATTGGGCCCCCCCATGTCGGTTTCAACCCATCCGGGATGAAGAATGACGAGCGACGCACCCAGGGCTTCAAGCTCGTTTTTCATTGAAATGGAGAACATATTGAGTGCAGTTTTTGAAGCCCTGTATGCATATGATTTCCCACTTTGACAATCATCGATTGAAGCCATTAAACTCGACATCATCGCAACGACACCGGATTCACTTTTTGCAAGCAGAGGAAGCGCATGCTGTGTGACCCGAACCGGAGCAAACGCATTGATTTCGAAAACTTCTGCTGCGCGAGTGAGGTCGATTTCAGCAATTGAGGACCAACGACCGTCAGGAACGCCCGCATTGTTGACAAGAAGGTCAATACGCCCACCAACCGCTACCATCAAGGCGGCCACATCTTCATCGGAGCGTACGTCGACTTTATGGGTGGACAAGTGAGCATGCTGAACACCCTTTAACCCGCCCATGTTGCTTCGATAGGTTGCGTGTACGGCATATCCCGACTCCAAGAGTTGACGCGTCAACTCAAAACCTATTCCTCGGTTAGCACCCGTGACAACAGCGACCTTCATGGGTTGGGCAAATCAAATCACCCAATAAGGATTGAGCGATTAAAAATCGTAATCCTTTTCTTCTTCATCCAACGCTTCGTCATCGTTCATGAAATACTTGAATTGGATGTAACAACTTCCGATGATCAACGGTATTGAGAGATACACATCAATTGAACTTCCATCCAATTGATAAATATCCCATCCCATGAACAAGTAGACCGAAAAGAGAATTCCAATCGAACCCATTACCGCTGCAAGAACCGCGGGTACGAGTCGGCGGAATGAGAAACTGAAAATCAGGGCTATTAGCGTCAAAATTCCAGATAAAAACGTATCTCCTTCGAAGTCGTATCCGTAACTGTCGCCAACTGCGATAAGACGTGTGACGGCGAGATAAACCATTCCAGCAGCGAGAAACCGCGAGGCGATCTGTGTTACGCTGATGGCGGCAACCCCAAGGACAATCCCGCACAGGAGTTGAAATTGAGCGTCATTAAGAGAAATTCCCAACTGATTGAACTGGTCGGTAAATTGGTACGACATCCCGTAACCAATTACAAAACCAGTTGTCCCCATCGTAAACGGGAGCCTCTTTGCACCTTGGATAAACAAAAGGAGTGAAAACGCCAAGATGAGGGCAGCATAAGCGGCCCCTCCCGCTACAATTTTATCCAGAAGGGTTAATCCAATTTCTTCAGCATCAACCACAACCGACCTAAGAAGCGGTCGTATTTATCTTTTCAAAGAATATACGCCAACCCCCGTATTCATCCCAAAATGGGAAAAGGGAGGGAACCGAACAGGAATTATGGCCGACGAAGCACAAGTCCGGGAAATTCTAGCACCAACCCTTGAACCAACCTTCTTCGATTTCAATTTCCCATTCGGATTCTCCCGTTGGTTTTTGTTTATTCTCGGTCTTGCTCTCTCAGCCCTTGGAATTCTGTTCGGAGTTTCGCCTTACAACCCACTCGCCCTGGCCGTAGTGATCTATTTCTTTGGATACATATTTGCAATCTCCTTCCCTTCAGCTATTGTGGTCGTGGTCCGTAATTTGCGAAACCTTTCGCCGGGGGGAACAGATATCCATTATGCAACAGGGCCGAATCAAGAAAAAACACAGACGAGCAAAGGCACAGAAACCGAAGGCTGGATCCTCAATCCACCTCAAATTTCGGAATGGAACCTGGCCTCACCCCACAGCCCCGACGATGGTGGAATGTTGGCTGAACATCCCCGAAAACTTGGCACACCTGTTCCGGCAACGTTCACCATGTATTCGATGCTACGACTCATCCAAAGTTTTGCTGCTGGAATATTTGTTTATCTCGCTGTAGAAAAGTACGATGACGTTGACCCGGCCCGAGCCGGTGTTGCGATTGCTCTGCTGATCTTGCTGGTCCAATTCTTCCGTCGCAGGAAGACGATGCGAATCAGCGACCTTGCAACATCATCCATGCAAGGCCTTCCAATGGGCGGTGTCGAAGTATTTGGACAACTCCGCCCCCGTCTTGCCAACGGATGGGTTCCACCGATCCAAGTTGATGGTGACCGAAACAAAATCGTTTATGGTCAACTGGATTGGTATTGGGAGTACGGCCATCAGTTCAACTGGGAAGAATACGTTGAGGCAAAGGACGACGAGGGTAATGTAAGCGGTGAATGGAAAGACAGAAGCGCTTACAAGAAAATTCGATCCGACGAAGGCGGAGCCCTTGCATTGGTTCATGATGGGACTGGAGGAGTTGCCGTTGAATCTGATTTGCTTTCAGTTGGTAATGCCCCAAGGACAGGGTCATGGAGTGATGTTGACCGGGGCCTATGGAACACCAGAAGCCGACCGAGCGGAAAAGTGCGTAACTTGAGGGCATCACACGAGTGGAAGTCAAACGGCTGGAGTATTGGCGACCCCTTCTTCTCGCATTGCTATGCACGTCCAAAAACCAGCGCAGAAATTGAACAGCAACCGGTCGACAAAACGATTGCACCATCTCTCATTATGCTGACCAAAGAAGGTGAAGAACCAGGGCACAAAGTCATGGTTCACCGTGGTTCAGAAATCCTCGCTTTGGCCAATTCTGAAAGCGCCCCATCGGCCTACCTACCGTCGCTACTTCTAGCCTTGCTCAGTGGCGTTGCCTGGCTTATGACGCTTTGAAGCACCGCTCACGACATGTTGAATGCATCGGGCTTGAACACCCACCGCAACTCATCAGCGTCAGCGTAGTACGCCTTTACCCGCTCATCGTTCGCCATCCAGTCATGAAACTGCATGAGAAGCGGATAGTTCTCAAGAAGGTCCTTCGTAATGCCGTCAAATTGTCCTGAGAACAACATAAAGGTGTCAATAAAGGCTTTCACATCGGCAATTGACATGGATTCTGTATTGGCGAGCCAACCCGTTTTGGATTCAGCGTAAACAGAAGATATGAGTTTCAGGGCAACGTCCATGCTTCCGCCTTCTACGAACATAGCTTGTCGAGCAGCGATCTTTTCATCCAAATCTTCAATTCCAAATGTTGGAATAAAATACTCTCTCCAACCGTTGATGACCTCAACCAATTCATCCACCTTTGCCCTCACATGGAGGTCTTTGGGCTCAAGTCCAGCAAGCGCACCCGTGTAGCGCAACAATGCATTTGATTCGGCAATGACTCCGTTTGGAGTTTTGATGATCGGCAAATAACCGTAGGGCAAGATTCCGGATTTCTTAATTTCAGTATAACCTTCCCAGTCGACGATGGTATTTGTCCATTCAACGTCCGATAGTTCGAGGCAAAAACGAGACGATTCGGCAAAACCTGGGGATGCAAAATAAATGAGTTCGTGCATGTTTTCCGCCCGGCTCTCCCCTTCATTAAGCCTTGGAAGGGGGTGTTGTGAATGCATCAAGACACCGCATCTCCCCGAAGCTGGAGAAATGAGAAAAAGATGCGTGGTTCATTAATTGGAAGAGTCTTCCAACAAAGCCTCTAACTCTTTGGTTGCGAGGATGAGAGTAGGGGCCCACAGTCCCACAAAGATACCCAACATTCTATCTGGGTCGTCTCCAACGAAGTAAATGTACAAAGACAATACAACTGACAACATGCTTGCTACTAATCCGATTCTTGCTATTTTTCCGCTCATAAGGTATTCCCTAGAATGAAAAAATTACAAATTCACTTATAATCAAGTGTTTCAATACATGACTCTGAGTTGGGAAATAAATTGTATATACTAAATCGGCGATGTGGCCTTCGATGTATCACAGAATTACAAATAAAATGCCGTTAAACGAAAATCATGAGCGAAGAATCCGGGATCAAAGTGTTGGTAACAAATCAGAGCAATAATGATCGAATCATCAGAGCAGTAATCGCAGTAGTTTTGATACTGGCTTACCTGGTTATGCCATCCAGTGTGAATGACATGATTGCTTTCATTGGTCTTGGAATTGCAGGCGTTCTTCTATTCAACGCAATATCTGGTAATTGCTACGTTTACCGAGCGCTTGGAATCAATACGTGCCCGCTTCCAGAAAATTAAATTTGGTTCTTTTTTCTAAATCGAGGGTACCGTTGTATTTGCCGGCGAGCGCAAGGGTTCCCCTTGTGAATGAGCAATTAGATACGAATAATTCGAGATGCACGTTAAGGCGTTATTCTGTTGACGATAACTCTGGCCAAGGGCGTTTGTCGTCCCAATCCGCCCAGTCTTGAACCCAAGGCTCCATGAAAGTATTCGCTTCAAACCCGAGTGCGGTGATGACCTCCATGGGAAACGCAGTGCCTCCCTTCATACGCAATGCAGTACGGACAAGTGCTGATGAGCATACTGCACCCGATTGTTCGGTCGTGTGTTGGAAATAGAAAAATTTCTCATCCAATCCGACCAATTGAGTCCGAATACGGATTTTTCGGAACGGAGCAAGACGTTTTCGATATCGAATGCTTGAGCCGCCAACAACGAAGGCTAACCGGTTTTTTCGAACATACTTCACCAAACCAATGGCGAAAGCAAGGTCGTATCGCGCCATGTCAAACAACACAAAGTGTCGTCCATTGTTGACTTCAGGATAGACATCTAAGTCTCCAATCAAAGGCCTGTAAGAAGTATGGAACTCTGCACGCCAATCAATCGGCTTCCTCTTTCGAAAAAGAGAACTGAAGGCCATTCGCAATACACGAAAATAAGGGTACACAGCCTCGGCAAAATATACCCTTTGTTGAAGATTCTCCCGTTACATGCAGGGCTGTTGTAAAAGAGAGAGCAATGATGACGTCTCAGTTCACTGTAGCAGAGTAGAGGACAACTGGGGATACTGGGCGGTCACTGTTTTCTCCGGTTAAGACTTGAGAAATGGTCGTAACATGCTCACAGCCTTCCGTAATTTGGCCGAATACGGTATGCACTCCATCGAGCCAATGGTGATGCTCAATATCATCTGGAATCAAGAAGAATTGTGAGCCACCGGTGTTGATTTGGGAAGTTTTCGCCATCGAGATTACACATGGGAAGTGTTTGAGGCCGTTGTCTGCTTCGTCAGGTATCGTCCACGTGGTTTGCTGACAGTCAGATTGGTTTGGAGAACTTTGACCGCCGCAAAGACCGTACCAATCGGCAGCATAGCCTCCACTCCCATCGTGATTCTCAAAGTCGCCTCCCTGAATCATGAAATCATCGATCACTCGATGGAACGTCGACATGTTGTAATTTCCTGCTACAATATGCTTCAACATGTTATCCGCATGAACTGGAGCAGCCCCATGATTCAGCATGATGGTGATTGAATACGTACCGGTTGCATTTTGCAAATTCTCGCCTTGGAAAAGATTCAGCGTCACACTGCTGTATGTGCCGTTGAACATCGGGTCAAAATCAAAGTCGTAAATGATTGACGCATCCGTTTCCTCTTCGAGACACCCGGGCATAAGTACGAGTAAAACAGCAAACAAAACCTTCAGTTTCATAGTAGCAATCAATCCGAAACGCCACACCGTAATGAACGATTCGACATTCAACCCTCATCTCCATCTTCTGTGCTGATGGGTTGCCTTATGTGGGTGGGCATCAAGCCAACATCATGCCTGTGACGCTCTCTTCGGTGGATTTTCCGAAGAAACCGGGTGTGTATCTTTTCAAATCGGAAAAGGGAAAAGTCCTCTACGTTGGCAAAGCAACGAGACTTAACGAACGAATACGGTCGTACTTCGCTTCCAATCCAGATCGCCAAATGATTCCAGAACTTGTACGGAAGTCCGACACCATCGAATGCATGGTCACCCCGAATCCTGAAGAAGCTCTCATCCTCGAACGCGAACTGATACGGCAGCATAAACCGCGGTACAACTCAATGCTCAAAGACGACAAATCCTATCCCTTCCTCGTTCTTACCGATGAAGAATTCCCACGCATCATGTACACGCGCCATCCACCCAAACAAAGTGCTCGCTGGGGGCCGTTTCCGAACGCAGGGGCAGCGAAGCAAGTGATGCAATTGCTGCGTCGTCAATTTGGAATTCGAGACTGCAAAGATTTGCTACCGCAGGGTTGCCTCTCGATGCATATTGGATTGTGCTCTGGCCCGTGTATTTCCGGCGAAGGCTATGCCGAGAGTGTTGATGCTGCGAAACGGATTCTCAACGGCGATGCTGCAGAACTCTTGGAAGAATTCGCCGTGCAGATGGATCATGCCTCACATGCGATGCAATTCGAAAAAGCGGCACAAAGCAGGGATATGATTCGCGCCATCCGAACAACGACTGGTCAACACGTTGTTTCCAGTAAGGTATATCGCGATTGCGATGCGCTTGGCATTGGAGTGCAAGGTGACCTCGCTGCTGTTGTTGTTGTACATGCCAACAACGGAGTCGTGCAAGGGCAAGAAGTTTGGCCGATGCTGCACAGAGGTGATGTCAAAGAAACCGTATCGATGTTCGTTTCTGAACACTACACCAACCGTACTCCACCGAGATTACTGGTGACACCGGAACCTCTTGAAGACGGAACAGAACAATGGCTAACGCAACGTCGTGGTTCGAACGTCGAAGTACGTATCCCCGTGCGCGGCGACCTCGTAACGCTGCAAACTCTTGCTCAACAAAATGCTGAAATTCAAATTGTTCGGCTTTCCAACAAGACAAGTGGCTCTCTTGAACAACGGGCTGCAGATGAAGGCGCTGCTCTTCTCGGATTGGAACAAC
>JAQXEX010000021.1 GCA_029250625.1 Candidatus Poseidonia sp.
GAGAAAGGCGGTGGCGGTGAACCATGTCAGTGTTGCAACGGAGAGTGAGCGTAGTATTCCCATACATTGTACTCTGTGTCCGGAGATAAAGAGGATGACTTGGGACTTTTCTGGGACCCCGCTTATTGAGGGAATAATATGAAACAATTATCATCAATTTCTATCAATCCGCCAATGGAAAGGAGATGGTCAAGAGCTTCATCCGTCTCGTCATCTTCAATGTTGCAAGAGCGGGCGCCTTTGAAAATCGCTTCGAGCGTGGCAACCGGTTCACCCCTTGCAAGTTCGGCTTCAACCGTGATCAGCACTGTCTGGCATGCAATAGCAAGCAATGGGTCGTCAGTATTGTCATTCGGCATAAGGTCAATGAAGACACTTGAGGGGTGCGGCTCTTGGCCTTGGTTCACTGATTCGACCTTCTTACTCGGCTCAACGGCCCGTTGTCCTAAACCACGCAACGGGTGTTCTTCATTGATGTCAAAGCAATCAAACAAGTTCCGCTGGTACGGGTCATCGGCGTCGTCTTGACGGACAACCCCTTCAATCCTACGACCGAGGTCATCTAATCGCTGAAGCCGTTGTTCAATGGCCATTTTTTCATGGAGTAAATCAACCGTCAGAAGGTCCATGGAATTCGAGGCCTGCATCACAAGCCAATCATGAACGTTCCAATCAGGGTTGACGCCGAGCATCACATCTGCTAAATGACGAACTTCCACGGGCAAGTCATCAAGGGAGACACGGGTTTCTTGTTCCTTTTGTCCCTCATCCGCCATGACAGTGCTTGGGACATGACAGCCTATGAAGCATACCCTTGGCGGCGAACCATAATTTCCAATGGAGACCGTTTACAGTGTCGGCAATGAACGGAATAAGACGCGCCATAGGAAATCAAGGTGCTCGTTTGGCCGCGCATACTTGCGCCTTTTTTCTTCGGGGGTTTCGTTCATGTATGGGCGCCCTGTCCCGACATCATGGGTGACCACCGCATCACAGTACTGCCGGGCGATGGAACAGGGCGCGAAGTCGCCTTGGAAGCTCAACGAATTCTTGATACAATCCAAGCAAATACCAACCATGGTTTTGACCAAACGGTCATCCCATGCGGCGGTCAGCACTACATTTCAACGGGCGAAGAATGGGCGCCAGGCTCATTTGAATTCTGCCGCGACGAGACGGACGCAATCTTCCTCGGAGCCATTGGCCAACCCGGGGCTCGCCTACCCAACGGCGACCTTGCCGGAGGTTCGGTTATCCTCGGTCTCCGAAGCGGGTTGGATTTGTATGCCAACGTTCGGCCGATCAAACTCTACGAAGGCGTGCCTCACAAGATTCACGGCGGCTTTCGCCAAATTTGGGAACCCGGTATGGTTGACATGACCATTCTTCGTGAGAACACCGAAGGACTCTATCACGCTCTTCTTCGCCGAAGTGCTGACCGAGCCCAAGGCCGCCCAGAATATGAACCGGAGCCCATGACATTCCCTGGTTTGGAAGGTGAAGTGGCTTACGACCCACGCCCGATTTCACGAGCCGGCTCTCAGCGATTGATTGAGATGGGCTTTGATGTTGCAGCAACCCGAAACGGCGCTCCAAGTGATGGGCAACGTCGTGTATCGTGCATTGACAAGTCCAACGTGACTCGTGGATGCCAGTTGTTCCGAAAGACCTTCGAGTCCATTGCTGAGAAGCACCCTAATACAGAAGCCGATTACGGCTATATCGACGCCTTCATGCAGTGGCTAACCCGCTCACCTGAACACTACGACGTCGTCGTAACATCCAACATGTTTGGAGATATTTCAACGGATTTGGGAGCTGTCTTGCAAGGAGGAATGGGTATGGCTGCATCCGGCAACATCGGTGACCAACACGCATTCTTTGAGCCCGTCCACGGCTCTGCCCCCAAACACGCAGGCCTCAACAAGGTCAACCCGATCGCTTCGATCAATTCCATTCAGATGATGATGGACTACTTGGGTCGTAAAAACGGAGAAGATGAATTGATTGAAATCGCCCGTTTGATTGATGACAGCGTTGCAGACCACCTTCGGGAAGGAAAGCTTGTCACATACGACATCGGTGGAAGTGCATCTTGTTCCGATGTCGGAACGGCCATTGCAGACCGCTTGGCTCACAAATTGAGCGAGCGTTTCTGAAGTTGGAACCTAGGCTCACTCGTGCTTGAGTGTATTGAGCATCCATTCCAATGCCATGTCCAATGTTGCATGGTTGTCATATTGTTCATCAACAACAACTGCGACCTTGTCAGCCAGCATAGCAATCATGTTCTTCAGCGCCCTGGACAATTCATCAACGATGGTGATGGTTCCTTCCCGAGCTGACCTTGAACGTGGATTCAAGTCGATGACAATGACTGTTTTCCCCATCTCCATCAAGGCCCGGCATCGGTCTCCGTCCTCAAGCGGGACGAGAATGACATCGCTTTCCAAGATGCCTTCTTTGTGGCAGGCAGCCCGAGGGCCCTTCAGCCCAGGTATTCGTGCATTCGGCGCATGACCTAAGATTTCAACATCCAAACCAAGGATTCGTCTTCTCTCAGAGATGTGTCCAAGAATGGCTTCCATGCGTTCGGGAGTTCTGTAAAAGATATTGACTTCTAACGGGCATCCGAGTTCTGATGCTAGCGTTAACATCTCATCGCTAGCCAGTGCTGCAACGTTTCCGTTTACGCTGAGAACCGTTCGCTTACCTTGAACCATTGAAGCCAGAGCATGGCGTGTAGCCTTGAGGGCACTGGGAGTGGTTACCTCGCCGAGAAGATAGTCAAACGCTTCTCCACGGCCGTGTGCAATCATTGCACTGGCCGCTAACATCCCCTTCTTTTCAGCCTCTTCCAAACGATGCCTCATCAGCAACGAAGCATAACGTGGATGACTGGGGTCTGCCGCAATTTCGTCCATGCTATCACCCTACAAGCCCTGAGCAAGCATACTGAGGTCCATCGGTTTGACGCCCCGATTAATTGCACTGGTGGAGACAACATCAAGTCCACATTCACGCCATTCGTCAAGACCTTCAAAGGTAATTCCACCGCTTGCTTCCAAGACCACGTGTTGGCGAAGGTCTTGCTCAATCATCTGTTCGGACACGGATTTGCATGCCTCTGGTGTGAAGTTATCGAGCATGATGACAAGGCGGTCAACCCCTTCAGACTTTCTTCCGGCCCAAACCATCGCAGCCATCATCGCTTCTTTTTCCGTGCGAACTTCAACCTCAAGAAAAGCCCCAACCTCCGCCATGTCGACGGTTTGCAAAAAGGCAACGAGACGGTGTTCGTGCGAATCCAATTCTTGATGCATGCTCGCAAGGTCGTTTTCCTTGATCATCAGAGCGTCTGTCTTAGAGAGCCGATGGGATAACCCGCCGCCCATGTGAACCGCCCATTTGTCCATGAGGCCCCACACGGTTTTACGGGTGCAAGCAATTTGTTTGGGGGCGATGGCCGACCAACGTTTTGCGTTGGTTGCAATTCCTGAAAGCTGACCCAACATGTTGAGAATCGGGCGCTCAATGACGAGAAGACTGTCTCGGTCTCCGGACAAACTGGCGATTTCGTCACCTTCTGAAACCCGCTTTCCATCGCCCGCAAACCAAGAGATTCGAACGGATGGTGCCCAAATCTGAAGCATGTAATCAACAGCGGCACAACCGACAATCAAACCGTCCTGACGTGCGACAATGGTAGCGTCAACCTGTTCTGAACGGCTTGAAAGAGGCATATCGATGCCGTCGTCGCCGACCATTGCATTGACCCAGCGGTCAATACTTGCGAGCAATTTGCGACTTGCTCCACCTTCAACCGTCCACAGTTCGTGTCCGCGGTCGTGAGGTACCGGTTGCTCATCGGCCATGAATATCGGAATGCGAACCTTCACTTCAAGCCAACCCTTGAACGCACATCTTTTCATGAACGACCCTGAGCCGATGGTATGGCTCGCGTAACGGTAATCGGTGCAGGCCTTTCTGGACTGACCGCTGCCCTTTATGCGACAACAGCAGGCCATCATGTGGTGATTCTTGACCGTGGCGAGCATCTCGGTGGGCGCGGCACTTCAGAATCTCTTGGCGGTATTCCATTCGGTTTTGGCCCTCATCTGTTGCAATCCAACGGACCCTTGGCCAAGGTTACAAAAAAAGTCAGTCGCTTGAAAATGGTGCTTGGAACGCTTCGCATGGACCGCCTGCATGTAACCGGCGTTGGACCTCTTCGCCCACGTGGGAATGTGAAACAGGCATCCATACTTCGGAGGATACTGAAGGCTAACGACCGAACACACCCGGCGGTCAGTGGTGCGCATCTCCTGAGCGACATGGGCGCTTCAGACGCACCCGCATCACGATTCCAGGCCCTACAAAAAGGCAAATTATGCGTCGTCGGTGAAGGATGGTCCGGTGTTGTCGGTCGAATGGCCTCGGCGTTGGACGAGGTTGGCGTGCTGATTGAAGCGGGCTGTGATGTGGTATCAATTGAAAATGGGACCGTTCATCTTGCGGATAAACGGAAATTGGAAACCGACGTCATCATTGTTGCATGCGGATGGAAACGGGCCAAGAAATTACTCTCCCCTCATTGGAGCGAAGATGAACCGAACTTGCAACCGATGCTTGCGAGTACGGTTGATGCCGCTTTGACCTCTCGCCCATTGTCACAGCGTCACGGCATCATCGATGAGGAAAGCGGGATTGTGATTTTGGATTACGCGAACATTCAGCCCCGAATGAAATTGGAAGGCGCCTTTCTTTCATCGGTGGCGTTTGAACGAGAAGGGGAATCGCACGAAGACCGCCTTCAACGACTGAATGAAGCCCTTGACCATCATGCTCCTGGATGGCGCCAGCATTTGATCAACGAGCGCCAACAGCGAACGATTACGATCCAAACGATTGGAGAAAAACCTGCTTATGACGCGCTATGTGACAAAGGGATTCTTCTCGCAGGCGAGTGGGTGGCCAGCAATCACGCTTTAGGAGACGCAGCAGCTCAAACGGGCAAAGATGCAGGCCAGCATGTACCGTCAGCCTTGGATTGAATCCTTATTCACCCTCGGCCCTACGAAGGAACCATGCGCTTTGTTTCTTGGAACGTGAACGGTTTACGGGCGGCCATCCGAAAAGGGATTGATACCTATTTTGAAGAACTTGATGCAGACGTTACAATGCTTCAGGAGACCCGAACGCTTGAGGAACAACTTCCCAAAAATTGGAACTGGCCGGAAGGCTGGCAGGTCAGCCTACACCCAGCAGAAAAAAAAGGATACTCCGGAGTTGCAACCGCTACGAAACAACCCCACACTGTCCTTCAAACAGGACACGGTGGAAGTCGCGACCCACTGGACACAGAAGGGCGCGTTTTGGTTTGCGAAGTGAACGGCCTTATCTGCATCAACACCTACCTTCCCAGTGGCTCAAATAAAGAAGAGCGTCAGCAGTTCAAAGAAGCCTGGATGGAACAATGGCGAACGTTTCTGCTCCCGTATCTTGAGGACGAGCGACCCGTTATTGTGTGCGGCGACCTCAACATTGCTCATACCGAGGATGATATCTGGAATCCAAAAGGAAATGCAAAATCTTCTGGATTTCTTCCGCATGAACGAGCGTGGTTCACCGATTTGCTCAACGATGGATGGACCGATGCGTTCCGCCACATCGCAGGAGAAGGCAACAAGATCTACTCGTGGTGGTCAAACCGCGGACAAGCTCGAGTCAAAGACCGAGGATGGCGTATTGATTATTTTCTACTGAATCGGGCAGCAACTCGAGCGTTGAAAGATTGCTTCATCGTTCGCCAGGGTGGAATAGACGTCTCAGACCACGCACCCGTTGTGTTGGACTTGGAATTATGAAGAATTCATTCACCAAACAATCGGTGACGGTAACGCGACACGAGCCGGTATATTCCATCCCGCAGTGGTAGTGGAAAGAGCCACGCAAAGGGATACCACATGGCGTAATACCAACGCATGTAAAGCAACAGTCGGATGCTCGCTGCCGAGCGAACAAAGGGGTGACCTGCCCGAATAAGATACATCGAATCAATCTCTTTGAGCGACTCGGATAAGCCTCCCACGACGGTCACACCTTGTTCAGAATCGATTCCGTAGATTCGGAGTCCACCCCTCTTGGAAAGGCGTTTCGTGAGAAACGACCCAAAACGGTTGCACAAAACACAATGAGCATCAATTAACAGGATATCAGCCACGTTAATCGCTCCGGACACCCTCACTTTCAACGGTGTCAAAAGATACGAGAAGGGCGTCAACGGTGTCTCGCAGTTGCTGTAAATCAGTCTCAACAACGACGACGGTGAGCACAACCGATTCCGAACCTTCAACCGGGTTAATTTCACAAGAATGTGGACCGACCAAATCCGCTAAGCGCTGAGCGGTTTCAAGGCCCCCAGTCCATGTCAGGGTCATTTGGTGGCGTTCCGCCATAGCAATGTCTTGGGGTGGGCTGATATGAGGGTAATCCCTCCACCGTCCATGGCTCAACCGCCCGATGACCCCTTTGTCGTTGCCGGCAGCGGAGGCGTCGTCCTGGGTGAAGCACGGACCAATCACGAGGGTCGCCACGCTCTGCTGTTGGTTCGTGGCGAGGAAGACACCTCCGAGTTTGAGGCATTGGTCGCTACTATGGGAATCTCCGTGGTTGAAAAAATAGAGCAAAAAGGGAACTCGGACCCGCGCAGTTACTTCGGAAAAGGCCGCTTACAAGACGTTGCAGACGAGCGAAAAAGTGCCATAAAAGAACACCCGTGGGCGAAGGTAGACCTCGTTCTCATTCATACCAATGCAACCCCTCGTCAATTGGTCAACATCAGCCAAACCATCGGGCTTGAACTCTGGGACCGTGTCCGACTTCTCCTGTCACTTTTCACGTCGCACGCCTCGTCCGTTGAGGCAAGAACACAGGTTCGAATTGCCCAGTTGCAGTCGGACCGTACCGTACTCCGAGAACTCATGCATCAGCAAACTACGGGTGAACGAGCAGGGTACGGTGGCGGTGGTGTGACTGCGCTTCAAAACGTACTTGCCAACGTGGGGCGTGAATTGGCCAACTTGCGTCGAAGGCAGGGCAGACAAACCAATGCACAGCGGGAACACCGCCGCCAACGGGTCCGCAGTGGGGCGGTTACCGTTGGATTAATTGGTTATACAAACGCTGGAAAATCTTCCCTTTTCCGACTTTTATCGGGGAAAAAAGTGCTTGTTGAGGACCAATTATTTTCCACATTAGAGACTACTGTGGGCCGCATGGAGGATAGCCCTCGCGTTCTTCTTGCAGATACCATTGGTTTTATTGATAACATTCCAAACGCCACCCTATCGGCATTTAAAGCAACTCTCGCTGAAGCGTTAGAAGCCGATTTGACCCTTGTTTTGGCTGATGCCTCGGACCCCCCCCTTGAACTTGAACGAAAACTTTTGACCACCAGGCGAGAAGTGTTTGAACGGCTTTACGGCGAGCCGGTTGATGATGAGTTTCCGTGGAACGATGCCATGGACCCTTATCACCATTCAATGCAGGTCGTATTGACAAAAATCGACCAAGCAGACGAGCACATGCTGGATGAAGCACATGCTACTGTTGCAGGACTTGGCTTTCCGCCTGCACTCGGTATCTCGGCGCATTCTGGCGATGGAATTGATGCATTAAAGAGCGCCATCCTCCGTCATTTGTTTGGTTCACCGTCGATGATTCACGTGCATCCTTCTGTTAACGGCAACGGCGACGCTGTCGAACGAATTGTTTCTGACATCTATGACCAAGGGATGGTCACCTCAAACGAACGCGATCCAAACGGAACGGTTTCGCTCACAGTTTGGCTCACGCACGCCGCTCTTGAGAAATTGAAGGCTCGCTGGAACGAGCGCATTGAAGTCAAGTAGGGCCGCCTCTACCGTCTAACATGGCGGATGAAGCGGAGGAAGAATCCCCGTATCTCGATGAAATGATCGAAGAGACGCCACTTTTGTTTGCCTCGTCCGGTGCCGTGTTGACCATTGAAGACCCCAATCTCCACCCCATGGGGCGAGCAACAGCGGTCTTCCTCCTCTTCATCTGTGCGCTTGGTTTTCTCAACGGGTTGGATTTCGCCTCTCCCGATGATGGTTTGATTCAGCCCGATGAATTCGTCTATCGTTTGGCACAAAGCGCACCCGCTGAAACATCGATTTTTCGCGGCACTGTCATGGATGACACAGGACAACCCCTCACAGGAGCGACAGTCTACCTGTCATGGTTAGAACGTGGTACTCAAACATGGCTATCAGTAGAAAATACGACTGGAGAAAACGGCGAATTTGAATTTGAGAACCTTACACCAGGACTGATACGTGCTGACATTATTGTGGAGCGAGACGGTCACCGAGACGTTTACTCAAACCGCGTTCTTCTCTCCCCTCCAGCGTTGATCGAACCCATCGGTTTTACCACGCTTACATTCGATGTGCCCTCGTCAGCATCCTTTGCTGAGCAACCCTGTGACGATCCAGATGAGACCGATTGTGAAATCCGCGAAATTGACATGACGCCGTCACAAATGGACAATCCCCTGATGGACCCGAGTGCGTCTGCAACCTACATTTTGATCGGATTTGGATTCATGGGCCTCGCCCTCATTGCAGGAGGATTCAGCGTCTGGTCTCTGAAAAACGGCTCTATTGGGTTGTTAAGAACCTCAGCAGGCCTCTCTGTATTCACAATGGGTCATTATTACTCGGCTTGTATCCTTGGTCTCCTCGCCTTTGTTCTCACGTTCGCCATTCCTCGGCGACGCATCCCATTGACCGATTGACCGAAGGTTCAACAAATCCAGTTGACCTTTCCTGAATCAACATCGTAAATGGCACCCCGTACTTGAACATCGTTTTTCAGTAACGGGTTTGCCAGCAAGGTTGCAACATCTCTGCGCAACTTCTCCTCTTGATTTTCAATCATCCTCGGTTCAAATGCAGAGAAATCAAGGCCGCTCAGTCGCCCCAACGTCTCCTTGACATCGGTAACACTCAAACTGGCCATGGCGCATCGCGTGTGGGCCATGATAACGATGTTATCGCAGTCCAAAAGATAGCTTCCAAGAACGATGTCGCGTTCAACTTCAGCGTTTAATTGACCTCCGGCATTCCGGATGACCTTCATGTCTCCAACCTCCAATCCAAAAACAGCATGCGGGACGATGCGGGAATCCATGCAAGTCAGCAATAAAAGATGGACTGCAGCCCTTCCGGGGACGTCATGAGCGTCGAAAGATTTGACAAAAGCATCGTTGGAATCGCTGAGTCGATCGGTGAACGAAGTCATGGTGCTCACTCCCCAACACAGGCAGGTAGCATTTTGTTCTTGTCCGTCGTTCCCCATCGGGGAGGGAATCTCATTTATTCCAATCAATCAAGCGACCTCCTTATGGCGGAGAACTTCTCGCTTCAAACATGGACCTCCGAGGCGCTACTTGGATGGTACGCTCTCTTGGCGAAAGCGTTTCGATGGTCAACGTCATGGAAAACGGAGACGTTTTTGCCGGCGGATGGGACGGTCATCTGATTCGTTGGGATGAAGAAGGAAACGTCCTATGGACTGCTCAAACGGGAAACCGAATCAGCGCTATTGCCGTGAGTGAACAGGCGGTTGTTGTGACCAGCGGATTGCATCTGGTTGCTTTGGACCCAGGGACGGGGGAACAGCGTTGGAAGGTTGCTCTTGAAGGAAGTGCAGACGACGTCCGATGGTGGAACAATGACCTTCTTGCCGTCTCTTCAGTATACGATATTGAGCACAATGATTTCATTGAGTCTGCTCTTTGGAAGTTTGATGTTGACGGTAAATGTCTCTGGGTAGAGCGAATGGATGAGCGACCATGGTCTGTGCTTGAGCTTGGAGATACGTGTTACGCAGGCCTTGGAAGACCTCGTTGCGGTTGGCTAACGCTTTCGGAGGACCCACCGTTTGAACATCACCTCCCTCCTACCTCGTATCCCGTGATGAGTGGCGCTTCAGGGCAAGAGTATCTGTTGTTCGGCCAAACAGACGGTTCCGTCGTCAATGAGAAATCCGCCGTGTTGAGTACTGAGTCGGGAGCAGTTGAACATCTCAGCATGCTCTCACAAGGTTTTGCTGCGTCAACCGATGAAGGACACCTTACTGTTCGCAGCGATGATGGAACATTACGATGGGAATCAAAAGGTGACCCAATTACCGCACAACACCGAGGCTTAATCGCAGACGGAACGAATCTTTTCTGGGCCGCAAGAGCTTCTGAACATACGGGCCAACTCTCAATTCACGATTCGAGCGACGGCTCCATACTCGCTAGCACATCACTTTCTCGAGTTCGCAGCATTTCCAGCACCGAGACACGAACGGCAGTTGGATGCGATGATGGAGAAGTACTCGTGTGGGATTCAACCCTTCTCGCCAGGCGATTAAATCAAGAAAGCACTCCAAACGACGAACCTGTTAGTGACCGAAAGGCTGCCCTACAGGCCAGGCTTCTTGCTCTTCGCCAATCCAAGTGACGCTCCTGGTCTGGAGAACGATCGGTGCTCATTCGCCTGAAGGTTCTTCGTCACGTGGAGTGTAGGCCCACACCTTTGTGGTGACCAGCGCTAATGCGACAATCTTCATTGCATCCCACAGAAGAAACGGCTTCGTTCCTGCATTAAAGGCGGCTTCCATCGACCAATCGAGCGAGTAGGCAAGCCACATGGTTCCAAACACATACACGGGAATCATGGCCAGTGTCCAACAGATCAGTTGAGATTTCAAATCAGCATGTCCGGCTTTCCGTGAGCGGTCCAAACCTTCAGCTACCAATGCCGAAGCAATTGGAAACGACAGCAAATATCCTCCCTGGTAAAACAATGCGCCTTCAACAAAAAGATAATCGCCGCCACCAGCAAAAACAGGCAAACCCAAGGCCCCAAGTACGAGGTAAAGACTTCCCGCAGCGAAAGCATCGTTACGTCTTAGATAGACTCCTGTAGCCATCACTGCAAAAGTTTGCAGTGTGAACGGGACGGGTGAAATCGGAAGGTAGAGGATAAATTGAGCACAGAGGGCGGTTAGCGCTGTGAAAAAGCCGATAGCAATTCCTCGCTCAAGTACGGTCATCTTGTCTGAACTTAAGTCAAGATGCCACTGTTGAGGCCTTTCCCATGCAATGTGTTGAAACATAACCTGTCCATTCTAAGAGCGTATTTAGTCATTCCATCCCTTTCCAGGCCCCTGTGTCCTTTTTGATGATGGTGTAGCCCTTGGGGGACTCAAAACGAGCATCCAAAGAGCATTTACAACGATTCTTAAATCATAAAAAACAAAATTCATGAATGAAAGAAGTTTTTTATAACCGTTAGAACCCACCGAATGTGCAAACATCACACACTCTGCTGGCAAGATCGATTCATTGGAGTTTTATTGTCCTCTATCTCTATGGGTTGTCCAAACAGATTGGTGAATTGGATGAACTTGAAGACAATGGTCTCCTTCTGTTCGAGATTTTCTTTGCTACCGTTTTCCTTGTTGTTGTGATCGTACGATATTCTTACATGAGGCGCTTCAAGACGTTCTTGGGGGCTCGAGAACCCGTTCATATCGTCCATTATTACTTCGCCCGTTCTCTTCACAAAGCGATGTACGTGGTCTTCATTTTACTTCCACTCAGTGGTTTGTTAATCGCTGCATTGTATACAAAAGGATACCAGAACGAGGATGAGTTGTTGATGGAAGCTGCGCTTGGCCTCCATTCGTTGGCCGCTCAGGCGAGTGCCTTCCTTATTTTGGCCCATATTGCCGCTGCTATTTACTCTCGAATCAAAGGCGAAGGTGTTTGGTCTTCCATGGTTCCAATCTTGAAAGAAGACAAACCGTCTGATAACGAGACGGTCAAGAAAATCGCTGCTGCTGAAGAACAATTCTACAATAAAGTCGAATCTCTTTTCACCCGTGCAAACAAGTGATGTATCGCATTGTTCCATGGTAACTCAAGCATGCACAAGGGTCCCCTTGTACACGCCCGTATCTTCGTCGGTACCCATGTTCACGTATACGAGCATAAGGGGGCCCCTTGAATACAACCCAACAAGTTCGTTTAGATTGGGTTCAGACTCACAAAGATTTGTTGAATTATGTATCAAGTTGGTGTTTTATCCAATCGATCACTTGACTCACTTCTTCAAATCCATTGATGGGCGGTTGTCGGTGATCCAATGCCATCCCTGAAAGTCTCTCTGACCATCCACCGGAGTTAGACATCACGGCTACAGGCCGCTCAAACTGCCATGCCAGTGCAATTTCTGAAAGGGTTCCTGCGCCTCCAGAAAGGGCAACACAGACATCGCAGAATCGAACAACGAGGGCGTTTCGAGCCAATCCAAGACCCGATGGAAGTTCTACATCAAGATATTGATTTCCACTGCCATGGTTTTCATTTGGGAGAATTCCAATTATTTGGTGACCTGTCCAAGAATCACTTTTCTTTGCACCTATTGATGCCGCTTCCATGATTCCCGACCTGCCACCCGTACACAACAACCATCCGTTATCAACGATGGCTCTGCCAAGTGATTCTGCTTGTGTAAGTGCTTCATCTGATACGGCACTATTGCCTCCTAAGACGCTTACGATATGTTTCCTCATACACTGCACCTTTTGTCACTATGTCATCTATGTATCTAAAATCTGTGGGTGATGTTCACAAACCTCCAATGTCAGCGAACCTTGAACCAAGTTTAGGTGATGGTATTTTGACTCTGCATTGGGCAACGTCTTCATTGATGCGAAAGCGATACGAAACCGTTGATGAATTGAGTACAAGTCTCCGACCCATAGCATTCGTCCTTGCCACAAATCGGACATTCAACATTCAGGCATTTTGTAAGTCATTACAGATCTCATTAGAGGGAAGTCAACTTCAAAAAAAAATACAACAATGGCGTCTAATGCATCTCTATTTAGCAAGCTCAAAGCCACAGGAAATACTTCTCCCCGATGAATACCAAAATTCTATCACCCTCCATTCATTACCGTTTGATGAAGCGCAATCTAACAACATCGGCTCATCCCGAAAGAGGCAAGTTGAACTTGCTGCAGAAGCTTGTTTGGATTTGATCGAACCCATAATTATAGTGCTGGATGATGATTTGACATTCGAGGCCCTCGTCGTTGAGGATGGCCACCCTACCAAAAGTTACCCTTTCTCCTATATCCACGAGATATACCTCTTTGCAAAAAGCCATCCATGCGATGTTGCTCTAGGAGGAGTGACTGGTGCCCCACCGTTGCCTGCAACATCCTGCATGAAGACCTTCTTGCAAGATTTTCTGAACTTTCAATCCACATCGAATAGAACAATTGAACGATGGAATGATCCTGATTATTACTACGATTTATCTGAGACAAGATCTTGCTGGAAAAACTGGCCAACATTGTCAGCAAACAACGAATCTCCTTCTGTTCAAAGGGCACTAAACCAAATGTTCCACTGCGGTCCTGAAAACCGACCTCTGGTGTACATTCCTAGTGAACAAAAACCTCAACCTCGAATTGTGCGTGGAGGTAACACCGTGGTGTTCAATCCACAGTATTTGTTCAAAATTGATCACCCTAACCTACCAAGAAGGGGCGATTCGATATGGTCGATTTTGGCAAAAGAACAAGGAGCTTCAATTCTGGAATTCCCTTTTCCATTGTATCATACACGTACATCAGACATAAGCATCACTTCAATGCAGAAAAGGCCATTCAGAGAATCCTTGAAGCGTCGAATGAATCATGATTTACTGGGTGCGGCGATTCAAAGAGCCATGTTGGATAATAACGAAATATTCCCCATTTACACTAGACGCATGGGGCATCAACTCAGGTTGATTGAGGAATGTATGGAACTGCTTTGCAGTGCAGAACAATTAATTGATAATGGTTCTAAAACGAACGGATATTGGACCATGGACATCAAAGATCGGGCGTCCTTCGTTGCAATCGCAATAACGATATTATCTCTGCTCAATGATGAATTGAAAAGGAAAATGGACATGGCAGATGAGACCACAGAGAAAGCAATGCTCTTGGTCAAGTCCATGAGGTATGACGCTCAGAAAGCCACGGAGGAAGCATGATGACTTGGAGACACACACAAGAATGGCTGAAACATTGCTCAACATTAGTGCAATACGAAGC
>JAQXEX010000022.1 GCA_029250625.1 Candidatus Poseidonia sp.
GCCACCGGTGTTGTTGCCGCCGGTGTTGTTGCCGCCGGTGTTGTTGCCGCCGGTGTTGTTGCCGCCGGTGTTGTTGCCGCCAGTGTTGTTACCGCCAGTGTTGTTCCCACCGGTGTTGTTACCACCTGAGTTGTTTCCGCCGCCACCGCTGTTGTTGGCGTAGACCATGAAGGAGTCAGCATCGCTGTCAACCCAGGTTCCATTGACATAAAGATCGGCATGGAAGACGTAGTACCCTGCTGAAAGCCCAAGTATGTTCCAGGTGTAGTTTGAGCTGGTGGTGGAGGAACCAGTCCATGACTGGTTTCCAGAGGAAACAGTGGAATTGCTGGAATCGTAGATCCAATAGTCGAGCATCATGCTGGAATTGTAGATTTCACAATTCACGTACATTGTGGTCATGAAGGATTGATTCTCCATCACCATGTTAGGAGCGTACGCATACACGGAAGTATAATTGACGTTGCTTCCACATGGCGAGGTTTGGTTGCCGCCGGTGTTGTTTCCGCCAGTGTTGTTTCCGCCGGTTGAAGTTCCGCTTGAGAAGAACGCACAGTCATGATTTCCATCATTGTCGGCGTCGTAGATGTTGGTTGAGGCGTTGGAATCACTCACTTCCAATGAATCATTTAATCCATCTCCATCATCGTCGATGTCAGATACATCGTTAATACCATCGCCATCAAAATCAAGCGGTGAGGTGTCGTTTGAATCAGGAATGCAGTCGTTATCGTCATCCGAATCAAGGTTGTCAACGACTCCATCTCCGTCGTTATCATTGGAGCCGTTGTAGGTTTGATTGGTTAAGATGGATTGTTGCTGGGAATCGGTGAGTACACCAATCGAACGGGCACCGGACTCGAGAACGGGTCCCTGCCACGTATCTGTGGATGATTCTTGCGGGATAACGGCAAGACCTGCCGATAGGGCCTGTACTACAAATATGAATACAAATACGATCACAGATTTCTTGTGCATAACCCTTTCCAAGAGTTTCTCCCTTTTGTCCATTTCTCAAAATTCTTCCACTTTCTGGCGAAAATAGATTTATGCACTCTGGGTTGGCCATTATTCATCCTGGTTGTAATCCAGGAATCGGGCGAAGGATTCAACCCACTGGACGCCAGAATCTTCAAACCATGCTTCAGCGCTTTCATAAGGCTTTGATGTGTTCTTCTTCCTCATTGCACGTGCCCGTTTTGAGATGAGGTTCCAAGCAGATTTCGTACCAATGCCGGGGATTGCACTCAGCTGTTTTTCCGTTGCAGTGTTATGGTTGAGTCCAACTTCAACTCCCGTAATCGAGCGTGCACCGTGCCCTGTCACGATAATATTGGATTGTGTTTCAAGGGGAATCTTGTATTCGGCTCCGATGAGGATGGGGTAGGCTCCAATTTGCCTCCCAAACGTGATTCCGGGTTTACCGTGTATTGTAGATGATGTGTGAGCCTCGGTTTCATGAACCGGCAAACGGGTTCTACCGTCATGAGTTTCCCAGTGAACGTCTCGTAGGATGCTTCCAAGCGGGAACAACTCTTTCAGCAGTGGTTTGTCGATGGTATCTCTGCAGGTTTCCTTGAAACGATTGAACGCTTGTGTGGGGATCTCTTGGAACCCTTCTCCTTCAACCTGTCGTATGTTGATTCTCCTTAACATGAGATCTTCTGAGCGGATTTCATTTAGCAGTGCTAAATTCATGTCATAGGTCTGTTCGGTTTCACCGTTCAGTCCTGCGATAAAATTCAGTCCAGGGAGAAGTTTTGGTAATCCTCGCTCTCCTCGTTCCCTACCGTATTTGTTGATGAGACGGATGGCCGATTTCAATTGCTGTGGGTCGCAGTTGAGCCAATTCGCTTCGTGAACGCTCGGGTCCGCAGATTCCAAACCGAATGAGAGGACTGCACCATCAGAAAGTGTTTCTACAAGCGTTTTGGTAATGGCTTCGGATTCTTCAATATTCTCTGCAATGATGGATGGGTTTCCGTTATCGGTGTGGAGAATCCCCAACCGTTCATCTTCCCTTAACCCGTGAAGTAATTTCGCTATTGGTTCGGGATTCGGAACCGGATATTCCAGCTCCTTGACGCCTTCTGCCATATACGTGTAGGTATCGGTCATTCCGCCAAGTCGAACATGGTGGACGCCAGCATCATGGGCGCGACGGACTTCTTCAATGATGTCTTCCGGCGTGCGCCAAATAGGGACTCCTTTCTTTGGTTCAATGCAAAACTTACAGCCACGCTTGTAGCGCACACAGCCTTGGTACACTTCCACTTCATAGGTGAGCGGCCCAGGATGTTCTTCTGTTCCTAAATCCGGATGATGAATGACCGCCTTGCTGCTGGCTCCCGCTTGTGCCCAAGCGGTCCACTGTTCTGCAGTTCTTCGGGCATGCTTCCATTCGCCGTGTTGGAAAAATCCATCCAGTGTGGCATCGGTATCTTGCACTGCCAAGAAGAGATTGGGTCGCAAAGGATTCCAGCCCTGCTGACGCCATCCACGAATCGCCCATCCACCAAACAATCCCGGAATACCTCCCGGAATCATGCGAATGAGTTGTTGAGTCTCGTTGAGTGAAATGGGTGTCCCTCTAAGGTATCGGCCTGGGACTACCGCACCGGCAATACAAGCAACACCTTCAACATCTTTCATCCATTTTTGGACAGCCTCAGCGTCCTTTTTGTTCCACTGTCGCCAATGGTCCACCGTCATGTAAGTGTAGTGAATTCCTCGCTGTTCAAGGACCCCGCACAGGTAACGAATGTGGAATCCAACATAGGGTGGCACGCCGAATGCGGCGGGTTCATCTTCGTAACCGTCAAGGACAAGCCATCCGGGTGAATCGTGACCATCCATGAGTCAGGTGGGATGCAGACTGAACTTCAATCCTTCTTAGGTCGAGGTCGTCGCTTTCGCTTCTTTCCGCCTTCTTCCTCTTCGCGAATGGCTTGGAGTTCACGTGATGATTTTCCGCCTTCCTTGCCGCCAGACTTTGGTCCACGGTCACCTTTTGCTCCTTTGCCCGATTTGGCTTTGGCGATGTCGACTTTGATCTTGCGGCCTTCAAGTTCCATTCCGTTCAAGGCCTTGACAACGGCTTCTCCTTTGTCCATGTCCTTGATGAAAGCAAAGCCGAATCCCTTGGATTTGCCTGCTGGGTCCGTAGCCATGACCACTTCATTGACCGTAGCATGAGCAGCAACCATCGTAGTCAGTTGCTCTTGAGTGGCTGTAAAGGGTAGGTTTCCGATGTAAAGTTTGAGTCCTTCTGGGTCTCTTCGTCCGCCTTTCTTCTTGTTCTTCTTATCGTCACTATCAGCGTCACGAACACCGATGCGTCGCCCGTTGATACGGTGCCCGTCAAGTGCTGCTGCGGCTGCATCGGCCATGGCCTTGCTACCGTAGGTGACGAATCCAAATCCGCGGTTTGCACCGGCGTCATCAACCAACACGATACAATCGGTCATTTCACCGTGTTTTGCAAAGAGTTCACGCAGTTCTTCAGTTCCAACTTCGCGAGGTAGGCCACCCACAAACAATCGGGTTCCAGGCGCTGCCTTTTGTCGGCCTCCACGCCCTCCACCCATGCCTTCGAAACGGAAGTACGTGCGTTCTCGTCCGTCTTCACGTACGTCGGCTGCAATGAAGGTTGCTCGGCCAGCAGGTCCACGTGCAAACATAGCTTCTGCTTCTGCACCCCAGCGCTTACCGGAGTTGTTCATGGCGCTTGCACCCTGTTCGAGTTCAGCCCATCCAGCACCGTAGTTATCGGCAAGTGCACGGTAGGATTTTGACCCACAAGTTGGGCAAAGCATGTTCCAATCACCGTCTTGGTGAAGGGTCAGCGTATCGCCACATGGCGGGCAGATGGCGTGAAGAACGCCGCAATCATTTCGCTCTCGAAAATCCAAACGGACAACAGGAGTTACTTCCTTGACAAGTGCACGGCAAATATCTCTTCGTCGAAGGGCATCGGATGTTTGATGCATGAATCGGTCAACAAGCCCAGTTACGTAGAACTGGCCGTAGAGGTGTTGCGGTTGAATGGAGCCTTGTTGCCCCTCAATCACGTGAATCATCGCTTCACCGTTCTTCTCGTTCAGCTTGGTGACTTCACAAAGTACGGTGTCGCCGATGTTCGGCGTTACAATCGTTTTGCTGGCGCCAACCGAGATCATGCCATCTTCAACATGGACTGAACCAATGACGGTTGCGATAATGTTTCCTTCGTGAAGTGTTGTACCTTCACCGGTGGTATGTTGACCTTCTTGGCCAATGATGCTTCCTGGGGTGACGAGGCTCGCCGTCATATCTATCATTCCTTTAGCAGACATGGCCCGAGTTGGGTCGCACGCCGTTTCGCTAATTGAAGGCGGGGACTCCCTCCTTTTCAACCCCCCTCACGGTCTTACTGGTCTTCTTCAGTGGGTAAACGGGCATCTCCTCGCCGATGGATTCGCCAACAAAGGACCTCAGTGTCACTTGAGCGTTTCGAATGATGTCCGTATTGTGCAGGCAATCTAAAGGTGGTCGCAATCACATGTTCATACTTCCATCCAGCGTCTCGAACCATCCCACCAATGTGTTTTGAATTTCGGCTATGAAGGAGATGAATTGCAGTGCATTGAGTGCTCAATGCAGCCTCAATAAACGGTCGGTCTGCCTTGGCCATTTGAACGCCCCAGGGGGGATTCATAACGATGAGGTCCGTTTCAGGAACGGTCCAATCGTCCCTGCCGATTTGCGTTGTGTGGACGGTCCATGATTGCTCATCGAAACTGGATTCTAAGTTCGACCGAAGCACCTCAAGGGCGTCATCATCGCATTCAACGAAATGAACGTGTTCGGCACCCAGCAGAAGGCATGCGATACCCAATACAC
Organism: Candidatus Poseidonia sp.; assembly: GCA_029250625.1. Taxonomy (GTDB): domain Archaea; phylum Thermoplasmatota; class Poseidoniia; order Poseidoniales; family Poseidoniaceae; genus Poseidonia. The sequence goes on from JAQXEX010000022.1 coordinate 4,882, forward strand.
CGTTGCCTGCTCCAAGGTCAAGGACCGTTTTCCCTTCGAGTTCATCGAGTTGGTCAACGGCCAGCATCCAGTACGATGCGAGGTCGCCTTCTGTAGCGTATTGTTCAAGGTGAACATCCAAACAGGGATGCGGCTGAAGTTTAGACAATTGGATGGCCAAGTGCTTGGGGCGCATTCGCCTCACCAGCGACGTTGCTGCTGAAACTGATTGTTTTGTTGCTGTGATTGCATTTGCAAACGCAGGGCATGGATCTGCTGTGCTTCAATACGAAGTCGTTGGAGCAAAGGCTCACCGGGCTGTTGGTTGCCGCAGAATCGGCAGAAACGGGTTCCATCGGCGTGTTGTTGTCCGCAGTTGATACAGAATCCCATGCTGTTACCCAACCTCTCCTCTTGTCTCTTAGATTTTAACCTTATCAGCCCATGGCGGTCATTTCCAGTAAGATCGGCCATGTCTCAAGTCCCTCTGCAAGGGAACGTTCACTCAAATCTTCCCAGCGAGGGTCGTCCATGAACGATGACGGTTCAACACCTGCTTCAATCAGTTCTTGGAAGAAGGCACGGAGTTCAATCTCCAGTTCGGATTGAGAATTGACTTCAGGCTCAGGTTCAGGAAGCTCAACTTGCTCAACGGGTGCGAGTTCCTGCGGTGCATCTTCTGAAGCCTCAGGAGTTGGAAGTTCAGTGGATGTAGCTTCCATCGCAGGACTTGGTGCAGGACTTGGTGGGAGAGGCACTGAAGGGGTAGGCTCTGGCTTTGGAGTTTCGATTTCAACGGGTGCATCTTGAACCACATCTTCGATGTTGGATTCAACCGTAAGCTCAGGTTCAGGTTCCGCAGGAGGTTCAGGTTCCGCAGGAGGTGCTGGTTCTGGTACAGGTTCAGGCTTTGGTTTTTCGAGTCGTCCTACACCGAGCACCTCTGCCTGCTGCCTCGCCATTTCGGCCGCAGCACGGCGAGGCAAACTCACAAAGCATTTCCCAGGAAGTGAATCCGGGGGGAATGGAAGGAAATAATGTTCCAAGGGCGGCAAAGAAGGATGCCTGAAGTACAATGTTTTGATGGTTTCAAAGGGTCGCTGACTCGGGAGACCTACTGAAAACGGTACCGACGAAATTTGGATGGAACCGCGTAACCACC